>CAJUPC010000014.1 GCA_910588555.1 Candidatus Gastranaerophilales bacterium | reverse complement strand
TATGAAAAAAGCTTTTACATTGGCAGAAATATTAATTACATTAGGCATAATTGGTATAGTTGCGGCGTTGACTATGCCGTCGTTGATACAAAAATATCAAGATCAGGTTACTGTTAATAAAGTAAAAAAGATATATTCTGTTTTAAACAATGCCTATAACCTATATAAAATAGACAATTCACATGAATTGATTCCTTGGACACCTGAGGGAGCAGAAAAGACTTTCAGTATATTTAAACCCTATTTAAAAATTGCAAAAGACTGCGGTCTTGAAAGCGGCAAGGGATGTATATATGCAGATGGCGGTTACAAATATCTTTCAAATAACGGAGGCAGTAACCCCTATAGTCCGAGTAAAAATTATTATAAAGTTCGTTTAGCTGACGGTTCTTCGCTTGTATTTCGCGGCGGAGGTGATGTATATGGTGACATAACAGTTGATTTAGAAGTTTTCTATGATGTTAATGGCGAAAAGGGACCCAATACCTGGGGAATAGATATGTTTGAATTTGATGTTTATAATAATCAATTAAAGCCGACCGGAACATTACTGCAAGAACCCGCAAATAGCTGTGCGGTACCTGAAGCAAAAGGGTGGGGCTGTACTGCATGGGTTCTATATAACGAAAATTTGGACTATTTGCATTGCGACGGACTCTCTTGGAACGGTAAGCGTAAATGCAAATAAAAAAAGTGCTTGAAATTTATTTTTTTTCATGAGAGAATGAATCTCGTCAGTTATGGCAAGGTAGCTCAGCTGGCTAGAGCGTTCGGCTCATACCCGAGAGGTCGAGAGTTCGAGTCTCTCCCTTGCTAAATAAAAAGAGATAGGTTAAAACCTATCTCTTTTTATTTGTTTTATTTAAAAATTTTTTATATTTTAATTTTTCAAACCATTTTAATTTATGTGTTGTTACACCTTCTTTTACTCGCTGATTTATGATTAAATTTACTCGTAAAACATATGTTTTAGGATAAATATTTCTAAAATCTTTTAAACTTGATAATACTTCTACTTTATCATCCCAGCCGGATTTTGGTTTAACTTTATCTAAAAACATCCTATCTGCCAATGCACGTCGTATTTTTAGCGTTTTGGGATAAAGGTTGATTAAATTTTTTTCATTGTAAAGCTGAACTTTAGCTTTTTCTATAACTTCTGATAGATGTGAAAATGCACTAATTGTGTGTAGTAAAATTGCAGTTTTTGTTGTTACAGCCGTCTCTTCTGCTTCCAATCTGCTTATAGGACTGTATAAATTTTTTTTAGCAGAAGATAAAAAATGGTCTGTTTGTTTTTGTGCTTTGTTTTCATTGTTAAGCAGAGTATTTGCAGTGTTCCTGTAATATTCTTGCAATGCTATATGAGCTCTTGTAGGAGATTTTTTACCTTCTTCTGCAAATTGGCGTATCGCAGTTACAAAAACTGTATCATTTTTTTTATAATTATTTAGCGCAGATGTCATTATTTCATTTACTACATTAATTTTCATATATATTCCTTTTTATTAACTTATTTTATTACAAAAAATTTTGTTTTTTTATTTCCTTTTGCCATTCTCTGTAAAAATAAATTGCAAGGATAAAATATGTTCCCCACATTATTACGGTCGCTATTGTTTTTGCACCGTGTAATACCAAATTCAACCACATTATAAACGACAAGCCGTTTACGATAATCCATATAATCCATTGTTCTATACAGCGTTTTACGGTAAAATACATTCCTAAAATCGATAAAAATGTTGTAATACCATCGATTACAGGACTTTTGTCTTTGAAATATATCAGGATTAAAATTGTCAGCAATGAGCCTAAAATACCTATTATTCCGTATTTGATACGTTGTTGAGTTGATAGTTTAATTTTTATAATTTCTTTTGTTTCTGCTTGAAGATGTTTTTTCCACTTAAAAATCCCCAGTATTTGCATCGGGATATAATAACAAAGATACAAAAGCATATTTCCCCACAATGCATTTGTAAATGACAGCCAAATATAACATCCGGAGCCCATTAAGCCAAAAAAATAACAAGAGATTTTGCCCTTACCTGCTATTATTGTGTATAAAATTCCGCAAACAGCAGAGCACACAGCAACGGGATTATCTTTGAACAAGGAGGCATTAACAAAAATTAAAGTTAAAACAATTGCAAGTCCGATGATTTCAAAACTTTTCCAGCCTTTCAATTCTTTTTTTATAAATTGTGTGATTTTCATTATGAGTATTGTATAATGAATTTGCATGAAAGTACAGCCGATTTACAATAGCAAAATATTAAAAAAGGGATTGGAATTTGCCGCTGATAACGGTGCATTATTTACTGCAACAGCTTCTCTGGCTTTATCTACAATAGCAAGGCCTGCAGCTATTCTTGCAGCTCCAAAAACTGATAAAGAAAATAAAAAGTATGCGTGTGCAAAATCTCTGGCTTCATCTGCGATTGGTTATGGCTTAATGCTTGCTGCATCTTTGCCTGTTGCAAATGCAGTTAAAAAAATTGATGAAAATCCTTTAAGATATTTAAAATCTGCGACGATAAAAAACTTGCAGGCAGGGGAAAAAACTTTGGCAAAATCTAAACGATACGGATTTGCGACACAACTTTTTAAATTAGGTTTAGGTTTTGTAATTGCAGTGCCAAAGTCAATTATGACCTGTGCTTTAATTCCGCCTATAATGTCAAAAATTTCTCCGCAAAAAGATAAAAAATCACAGAATATTTCTTTTACGGGTAATCTTTCAAAAGGGATAGGAAAATTAATTGATACAAATTTTGTTCAAAAAATGGCTGAAAAATTTCATGGTACAAAATTTGAACAGCATATTATATGTTTGACTGACGCACTTGCAACGGGTGCTTTTATTGAGCAGACACGTACAAGTAAAAAAATAAAGCAGGACAGAAAAAAAGCTTTGATGTTTAACGCTGGAATTTCTACAGGTCTTTGTATTGCCGGAAGTTATGGAATTGATAGATTGCTTAAAAAGCCTACAGAAAAATTTATTGGAAACTTTAAAATTGTGAATAAAAATTCACCTAAACTTGAAAAATATATTGAAGGCATAAAAATTGCAAAGCCCGCATTGATTATGGGCGGGCTTTATTATATTGCAATTCCTTTTGTATCAACATTTTTGGCTGACAGATTTGATAATCGTTAGCTCTTTTGGTTGAATTGGGGTTTATCATCATATTTTGTAAGTAATTTATGAACTTTATCAATTCGGGCTTGATTTCTTGTTACAAACTTTGGATTATTAATGTTTTTAGGAGAATTTATCAGTGTCCATAATTGACCGCCTGTGAGTTTTTTACCTGTAAGTCCTTTTTCATCTATTCTAAATTTTATATATGCTTCAGAATATTTTAGCTGTTTTTCTCTTGGCAATTTTGCATATTTTTCGTATGTCATATTAGGGTCAAGTTTACAATCTTTGCCTTCTGTTTTAAGAGCATGTGCTACAACTGTTGTAAATGACGTTTTATCCATTTGGATTAGTCCGTAATAATCTACTCCTGTTTTAGAATTTTTTCCGTGTGCATTCGGTTTAAACCCTGATTCTCTGAACATAATGGCGCAAAGGTCATCGGAGTCAAAATTTAATCTTTCAGCCATTGCGGTAATTTCTTCAAAAAATTCTAGAGAAATTTTCGGACACATTTTAGTCCATTTATTATGGAGCTCTTCTCCTTTAGTTTGATAATAATCTTTAGTAGTTTCTTTTTTGGACGGTTCAAAAAAGGTGAAACAGGCTTTTAAATTATTTGTGCGATACTGATGTGTTAACATCCGGTTTTTAAAGTTAGAATTTAATTCAGAAATTTCGTTAGACATTTTTACCTCATAAATATTTGTATAACCTTTACGTGTTTTCATGTCGGAACATTTTTGAAAAACTTTAGTAATTATTAACTTTTGTAAAAACGAATTTTATTTATTATTTTATGGGATAATATAAGCAAAGAGGGTGCAAAAAATGTATCGAATAGGTTTGGGATATGACATTCATAGGTTAACAGAAGGCAGAGATTTAATAATCGGCGGGGTAAAATTGACGCATGAAAAAGGTTTGCTAGGACATTCAGATGCGGATGTTTTAATTCATGCAATTATTGACGCCTTGCTCGGTGCATTGTGCCTGTCTGATATCGGGACTCTTTTTCCTGACACCGATAATTTATACAAAAACGCTGATAGCACAGTGCTTTTGAAAAATGTTTTTAAGCTTATAAAAGAAAAGAATTATGTTATAGAAAATATCGATAGTAATATTATTGCTCAAAGACCGAAAATGATGCCGTATATTCCAAAAATGAAAGAGGTTTTGTGTAATATTTTAGAAATTGAAAATGACCAACTTTCTATTAAGGCAAAAACAAATGAAAAAATGGACGCTGTCGGGCAAGAATTGGCTATTGAAGCTCAGTCTGTTGTTTTACTGAAGAAAGTTTAGTATGAATATTAAAGCGCGTATATTAAAAGAAGCTGAAAAAGATTACAAAAAGTTTTCCGCTGCATTAATTCCTAACATTGATAATGTATTGGGAGTAAGGCTTCCGACTTTAAGGAAAATTGCAAAAGAAATCTATGACGGTGAAGACTGGCAAAATTTTTTGCAGTGCAATGATTGCGAATTTATGGAAGAAGTTATGCTTCAAGGCATGGTTATAGGGCTTATAAAAGATAAGCCTGAAAAAATTTTGGAGTATGTAAAAAGTTTTGTACCGAAAATTAATAATTGGTCGGTTTGTGACAGTTTTTGCAACGGATTAAAATTCACTAAAAGAAATAAAAAACTTGTGTGGGATTTTATTCAGCCTTATTTCAAATCCGCTGAGGAATACGATATACGCTTTGGATTTGTCATGCTTTTATCGCATTTTATTGAAGAAGATTATATAGACAGGATTTTGGAAATTACTGACCAATTCAAAGATGATAGATATTATGCAAAAATGGGTGCAGCTTGGGCTGTTTCAGTGTGCTTTGTGAAGTTTCCCGAAAAGACATTTACATATCTTAAAAATTCAAACCTTGATAAACAAACATATAATAAATGTATCCAAAAAATCCGTGAGTCTTATAGAGTGGACAATAGCACCAAGGAAGAACTTAAAAAATATATAAAATCATAATGTAATTTATTAATATTATTTCCTTTTTACTTGATTTATTTTTAATAATATGTTATAAATAATCATGTTAATTTAATATGAGGTAAATAAAGTATGAGAAAAGAAATCGCAAAAGATGTTATCAAATCAATTGAAATTGCAAAAGAAAGTTTTAAGAGCAGTATGGAAATCTCAATTGACAATTATGCGGAAGTCTTATCGAGATTGGATTTAATGGCATATTTGATTTTAAACGAAGAAAAAAATAAAGCTTGAATTCACTTTTTTGAATAATTATGCTATTATATTCTTATACTCGGAAACTTTTTTATTGAAATTACATCTTAATAATTAAAGTTATGCACAAAGGTTAAGAGTAATGGAGGAAATAGTGAGAAAAATTATGAAAAAAAGCTTAATATTTTTAGGAGCGTTCCTGCTATTGTCAGGGTGGGTTATACGTGATAACGTATTTGCTTACAGCCCCGTTGATTTGTACGATAATGTCTGGAGACTTATTAATAACAAATTCGTTGACCAGACAAATAATGATCAGGATTGGGCAAAATGGCGTCACAAGTATGACAGTAAAATTTTGACAAATGATGATGCATACGTTGCTATTAATACAATGGTTGCAAGTTTGAATGACCCTTATACTAAATTTTTGGACCCCAAAGAATTTGCAGATGAAACAAGCTCAATCAAAGGTTCTTTAAAAGGTATTGGTATTCAAATCGGTGTTAAAGACGGTAAATTAATGGTTATTGCTCCGATTGAAGACACACCGGCTGAAAAAGCAGGACTTCTTGCTGACGACGAAATTCTTGAAATTGACGGCGTGAGTACAAAAGGTATTACTGTTGACAAAGCGGCAGACAAAATCAGAGGTAAGGAAGGTACTCAGGTTACTTTGCTTGTAAAACGCAAAGACGCACAACCTAAGGCATATACAATTACACGTGCTGAAATCGAAATTAAATCAATTTCTCAAAAACTGCCTTTAGAAGCTAAATTGCCCGATGATTTCTGTTATATCAGATTAAGTTCTTTTATCAGCAGAAATGCGGCAAATGAGTTCGGAACAATTTTGAACAACAACAGAAATAAAAAAGGTTTTATCGTTGACCTTCGTTCAAATCCCGGCGGACTTTTGACAAATGCGATTTATATTTCTGATATGTTCTTAGACGGCGGAACAATCGTAAGTACTGTTGACAGAGACGGTTATAAAGAAACTCAAAGAGCTTCTGCAGGTACTTATACCAAAAAACCTGTTGTTGTTCTTATCAACAAAGGTTCAGCATCAGCGTCGGAAATTTTCTCAGGTGCTATGAAAGACAACCACAGAGCTGTAATCATCGGTGAACAATCTTTCGGTAAAGGTCTTGTTCAGGAAATTAATAAACTTCCGTATGACGCAGGTATAAATATTACAATCCAAAAATACTTAACTCCGAACGGTACTGATATTAACAAAAAAGGTATTACACCTGACATTGAAGTAAAACTTACCGAAGAAGATGTTAAAAACAAAAACGATGTTCAACTGAAAAAAGCAATTGAAGTTTTAACTAAAATGACAAGCGGACAGTCGCTGGCAGTTCAATAAAATAAAAAATATATTTAATTAATAAAGCCGAACTTATTAAAAGTTTGGCTTTATTGTATTTATAATTTTATATAGCCAGCCTGATTATTTTTTGAAATAATCACAGATAAGTGTTTTTTTACGGGGGAGAAAGTTTTTCACGCCCTCTACAAACTTATTTTTTCCTAAGTTTTCCAACTCTTTTTTCAGGATTGCTTTTTCCAAAACGACTTTATTGTATAAATCCGAGCATACCGAACTTTTGTCTACATGCTCTTTTAATTTGGCTAATTGAAGCTCTTTTTCTCTAATAGATTTAATAAGTTCTTGTTTCACTGTAGACCTCTTTGTACCTTATTAGAATAAAGCTAATTACAATTTTTTAAATCGACTTTTTAGTTGATTTAAGCATTAAACATGCAATAAATCATACTCATAGCCTATTTTTAAAGCTTTGATATTAAGAGGTAATAAGTTTTTTCTATGAGGCGGAATAACCACGTCAAGCGCTTGAGTCAAAGCTTCTAAAGAAACTATTTTGCCCGCTTTAGCTAAAAGCCCCAATGCAAGTATGTTAGCCATTTTCACATTACCAGCTTCTTCTGCAAGTTTTGTGATAGGGGCAAAAAGATAATTGATATCAGTTCTGGTTTTTATTTCTTTTGCAAGGGTTGAATTTGCAATCATCCAGCCGCCTTTTTTAATTTTTGATAAAAATCTGTCAAAGGAAGCCTGATTTAAAGCAACAACAAAATCAGTATCTGATTTGTTTACTTCGCTTACTTCTTCATCGCTCATGACGATTTCACAATTTACGGTTCCTCCGCGCATTTCTGCGCCGTAAGACGGATACCATGTAACATTTTTACCGGCGAGCATGAATGCATTTGCCAAAACTTCACCTGCTAATAATACGCCCTGTCCGCCAAATCCAGCTATTATAAAATTCTTTTCTGTGTTATTCATGTTTAAATTAACCCTATTTTTCAGTTACATCCTTATATATACCCGGCTTAAATACAGGCATCATTTCGTTTCTTACTCTTTCGTGTGCTTCTTCGGGTGACATTCTCCAGTTTGTCGGGCATGTAGAAAGGATTTCCACAAATCCGAAGCCTAAACCATGAATTTGTACTTCGAAAGCTTTTTTAATTGCCTGTTTAGCCTTTCTGATATTTGCAACAGTATCTAAAGATACTCTTGCAGAAAATGCTGTTCCGTCACATAAAGCAACATGTTCAGCGATTTTAATCGGGTAGCCGTAATATTCAATGTTTCTTCCTGTAGGAGAAGTTGTAGTTTTTTGACCTACAAGAGTTGTTGGCCCTAATTGACCGCCTGTCATGCCGTATGTTGTGTTGTTTATACAAATTGTACTTAAATTTTCGCCTCTGAGTGCTGCATGTAAACTTTCAGCAAGTCCGATTGAAGCAAAATCTCCGTCGCCTTGATATGTAAATACAAATTTGTCTGGTCTTGCTCTTTTTATCCCTGTCGCTTCTGCAAGAGCTCTGCCGTGAGGAGCTTCAAGAGAGTCAATGTCTAGAAAATCGTATAAAGTAACAGAACATCCGATTGAAGCTGCAAGAATTGCTTTTTCTTTCAAGCCCAATTCATCAAGAACCTCTGCAACGAGTCTTACGGCGATACCATGGTCGCATCCCGGGCAGAATGAAAATTTTGCGTCTTTTCTAAACGATTCGGGTATTTTAAAAACTTGTGTAGCCATTATATTAACTCCTCAACTCTTTTCATAATCTCATCTGCCGAAGGCGGTGCGCCTACTCCTTTGTTTATAAGTTCAACAGGGCAGTTTCCGTTTACAGCAAGTCTTACATCCTGAACCATTTGACCCATATTAACTTCAACAGTTACGAATTTTTTTACTTTTTTAGAAAGTTCTTCAAGACGTTTTGACGGGAACGGGAATAAAGTAATCGGTCTGAAAAATCCTGCCTTTATTCCTTTTTCTCTCAAGTTTTTCATTGCGGTTTTGACGTTTCGTGATGTACTTCCAAAACTTACTAAAATAATGTCAGCATCTTCCGTGTTGATTTCTTCCCAATCTGTTTCATTTTCTTCAATATTTTTATATTTAGCATGTAATTGTTTTAAAAATTCGCATTGATTGTCGGCAAGCGGTGCATAAGAGCGGATAACTCTTCCTGTTCTGCCTTTTGCTCCTGTCAAAGCCCATTCTGAGTTGTCGATTTCAGGGTAAGGATATTCGTCGAATTCAACAGGTTCCATCATTTGTCCCAAAAGTCCGTCTGCTAGAAGTACTGTCGGATTTTTGTATTTGTGAGCAAGGTAGAATGCTTTGTAAGTTAAATCGACACATTCCTGAACGGTTGAAGGTGCAAGCACGATAAGTTTGTAATCACCATTCCCGCCGCCTTTTGTTGATTGGAAATAGTCGCCCTGAGACGGATAAATATTACCGAGTCCCGGGCCGCCTCTCATAACGCTTACCAGTACAACAGGTAATTCATCGGCAGCTGCATAGGATAAAGCTTCCTGCATAAGAGCTACTGCGCAAGATGATGAAGATGTCATGGCTTTTGCACCTGTCGAGCATGCTCCCATAACCATGTTTATTGCGGCAAGTTCGCTTTCTGATGATACATAAGCGCGTCCTAATTCCTGCATTTTTCCGCTCATAAACTCGCCGATTTCACTCTGCGGAGTAATAGGGTAGCCGAAATAACATTCACAGCCTGCAATTACGGCAGCGTTAGCGATTGCATAATTTCCTTTTGTTAATACTTTTTTATTAGTCATACATTCAACCATCTGTAATTCCTTTAATTAATCTTTATAAACTCCCGTAATAGCTAAATCGGGGCATCTTGTCGCACACATTGCACAGCCCAAACATTCGTTGTTCGGGTCTTCGAATGACACGGTATGAATTCCGAGTGCATTTGTTTCTTCCCCTATTTTTAAAAGTTTTTTAGGGCATTCGTTTATGCACAGGTAACATGCTTTACATTTATTTTTATCAATTGTTATATAGCTCATAAAGTCCTCACACTTAATGAATATTATATCACTTAATTAAAAGTATGCACGTTAATCTTTACAATTGTAATATAAATCGTTAAGAGTTTGCAATATAGCCTGTTCTTCTGTTATTATTATTGAGAGGGATATTTTTAGGAAAGAGAAAATAATGGCGCAAACAGTAGATGAATTAGCTGAAATCTTAGACACAATGCGTGTTGAAAATAAAAATAACAATGAAAATTTTGAAAAAGTTCTTGCAGGTATAAACAGCAAACTTGAAATTATGTCTGATGATACCGAAGCAGAAGATTTACTGAAGTTATATATCAGTGAGTTGAAAAATATTGTTGAGTTAAACCATAATGAGGCAGTTAAAGAGTTCGGCAATGTTGAAGGTATTTTGAATACGGTTTTGACATCAAACGCGGAGCTTGTAAAAAATTCTGATTTTGATGAATTACGTTCGCTTATTCTTGACAGCTTTAATGTGTATGCGCTCAGTCTTTCCGAACAAAAAGAAAAGCTTGAACAAATGCAAGTTAAATTCAAAGAGGATTTGGACAGCTTTGATATAAGCAGACAGGAAAATTATGCGGATTTAAAAGAAGAATTGGCAGTTGTTCTGCTTAATTTGAAAAGCATTATTGAACATAATCCTTCCAAACCTCTTGATGAATTATCAAATATTACCGGTAAAATTTCAGAAAATCTTAATATATTTAAAAATGAATTTAAACAAACCGTTGAAAAGGATTTGGAAAACACTTCAAAGCTTATGAGTGAAATTTCAGATGTGTCTGAAAAAATATCCGGTGTTGAAAATTCTTTAAAAGAAAATTCTTACAATAATTTAAACAGTATTCAATCTTTATTGGAAAGTGTTTCAGACAGACTTGCTGCTGACATTCAAAAAAATAAAGAAGTAAGTGTTCAAAATTCTCTTGACAGCAATGAGCTTGTAAATCAGGCACAAAATGCGCTTTCTTCAAGAATATCAGATGTTGAAAACTCATTAAAAAATGACTCACAAAATAATTTGGATAATTTAAAATCTTTATTAAACAGTATTTCTGAAAAATTATCCGCTGAAATTCAATCACACAAAGAGCTAAGTGCACAGCAGGCAATGGATGATGAAAACCGTTTAAATCAAACTAAAAACGATTTATCTCAACAACTTTCAAATATTAATACGCTTGTTTCTGCCGATGTATTGAATGTTCTATATTCATTGAAGGATTTGGTTATATCAACTTCTCAAGAAGATGTTTCAGCTATTGAAAAACATTTCGAAAAGTTGGAAGACGAATATTTGACAATCGTTACAGTAGAAGATTTCGCAAGATTTAAAAATGATTTTGCCGATTTTTTACAAAAAATTCTTGATAATGCAAATGTTCTTAATGTGAATTCAGATACTATAAAAGAACAAATAAGCTTAATTTTGGATAGAATAGAAACTTTAAATTGCTCTGACAGACTTGAAAATATAGCTGACAGGATAACTGACATCAAGTCGTCTTTTGAAGATAATTCAAGAATGAATTATGAAAATATTATAAATCAGATTAATTATTTGAAAGATGAATTGAATGCAAAAATGTGCAATCAAGATGAAACTAATACCGGCAAATTTGAAACATTGAATTTGATACTTTCAGATTTATGCTCTAATGTTACATTCTTAAGAGATTTTTCAACACAAAAATCTGCTGATATCTTAGAAGAAGTCAAATCAACATTGAATTCATTGTCAGGCGAAATTCAAGAAAATGTTAATAATAATACGCGTGTGAATGTTGATACTGTAAAAGAATCTCTTTCAAATATATTTGCAAAATTGAATAATATTAAAGAAGATTTTGACCAAAGAAATGACGCTAATGTATTTAATATTTCTAACGGATTTGAAAATGTTAAAAATTCTTTTGACAACGTATTTGCGGCTTTGGAAAATTTAAATAATACATTTGGTGAGGTTGCAGGTAAAAATTACGGCAATTTGTCTTCAAATATAGCTGATATTTCTTGCAGAGTAGATGAATTGAAATTTGTTATTACAGGTATTGCGACTGATTATAACGAAAAACTATTTTTAGCAGTAAAAGAAATTGCAGAAAAACTTGACAGTTTCACAGATATTGTTGGAGTAAATGGTGATATTGCGGAGTTAAAAGATGCAATTGTTTCTTTGTCTTCGGATTTGGCGGATGTTCAGGGTGTTTATCTTAACCAGGTTAAAGATATCAACGAAATCCATACTGTTGAATTGAAAAATGTTTCTCAAAAACTGAGTGATTTTGAATTATCTGTAAAAGACGCTGTTGAAAGTTTAAAAAATTATATTGCAGAGGCAAATCCTGCAGGTATTGAACCTGAATTAGCAGAAAAATTACAGGATTTAAGCGTTATTATAGAACAAAATGCTGACGAATACGGCTTGAAAATGGAGACATTACAAGACAAGCTCGTTGAATTTGCACAAATAGTTGAAAACAGCAATGCAGATACAGAAGGAAAAATAGCTTCTTCTCTTGAAGAAATTTCTGACGTTAAAGAACAGTTGAGTTCTTTAGGTGATTTGATGAAATCTGTGCACAATTCATCAGATGAAAAATTCTCTGAAGTTTTATGCAGATTGGAAGCAAGTATAGATAATATTATTCACAATATTGAAGCTTCAAATTCTATGCTGGCAGGCGGATTTAATACTGTATTTAAAGAGAATTTAATTGTTGTGGAAGATAAACTTGGTGGTTTGTTAAACATACTGGACGAAGTCAAAGAGGCAGTTCCCGAAAAAGAAGTTTTGAATAATGTTGAAGAAAAAGTTTCAGAACTTAAAGACCAGTTCGGACTGATTAATACTAACATTTCAAATGTCCTTCAATATAAAACAGAAGAAATTTTGAAATCTTTTGAAAATGTAAAAGACAGCATTAATACACTTACAACATCCGGACTTGATAATGTTGTTTACGAATTAAAATTACAGCTTGACCAGTCATTCATGAATTTGGAAAACAATGTTGACGGAAAATTGAGTGAAAATTCAGAACTGTTGAATAAAATTGAACAGATTTACAAAGAAACTTATAACAAAATGAACTCTATTGAAGAATGCTTGATAGAAAGAGTTCAAAACAGTTTGGAACTTTTGAATGCTTCATTACAAAGCTGTTCAATAGATATTAAAAATAATTTTGAACATAAAATTTCAGAATACACAGAAGATTTGAGAGCTAAAACATCCAACGAACTTTCTGTTCTTAAAAACGAAATTTCAAAAGAATTAACATCTCTTGCTGCATTGCAGTTGTCACGTAACGATGTTGCAGAAGAGATTACTCAAATCGGTGCAAAAATTAAACAATATATAAACGCTGCAGGTAATATAATTGTTGAAAAATGTGACAGTAATAATAACAGAGCTTTAATTGAGTCATTGAATGCTAAGGTTGATGTTTTAATAAACTCTTCTGACAAAGATGAAATATTTGATTTTATCAGTGAAGAAAGCGACAAATCGGCTGAAAAAATTAACAGCTTGAAGAATATTGCAGAAATATCACAAAACAGATTAGACGGATTAAAAGACATCATCGATACAATTAGCAGCAAAGTCGACGTTCTTGCAATGACAAATAATGATGATGAATATTTTGCAAGGTTTGATGAACTATCTGAAACTGCTGACAGAGCTTTTGAAGCACTTTTATTGTTACAGCAAAAATCAGACAATTTGAATATTTCGGCTGAAAAAATTGTAAATTCAATTTCCGACTCAAAAAATGAAGTTTCTGATTTATTGTCAGCTTTGCACGCTAAAGTCGATGTTCTTGCAGCTGATAATTCAGACTCAGACCTGTTTGAAGAAATTGACGATTTGAAAGATTTGATTTTTGAACAGAGAAAATATTTTGAAGCAGTTTCCGACGAAAAATCAGAGGCAATTGACAAATATTTGAGAGATGTTCTTGTAAAACTTGACAATGCTGATGTTGATAAGGTTGTTGAGGAAAAAACAGAAGAAATTAACCAAAATATTCTTGAAGTCAGAAGCCAGTTAATGGAAATGGCAGGTCCGAATGAAGAAATCGGACAGAAGATTTTGGAAGTTCAAAATCAGCTCAAACAGCTTGCGTCTTCAAACGAAGATGATTTTGAATACACTTATACGCTTCAGGATGTGGAATCAGATATCGCAAGATTAAGAATTGCAATCAACAATATCTCAAGTGAAGAAATTTCTAATTTCTCTGATGATATTAAACGTATTATAAACTCTGTTGAAGAGCTTGAAAACACTTTAACTCAGGACCAGACAGCAGAACTTAAATCCGACATTGAAAGACTTAATGAAGATATCGTAAGCATAAGTTCAAGAACAAATAAATTGCTTTTGACTTCAGATGAGTCATACAAGGCTTTGAATGAAGGATTGGACAATTTCAATAACATTATAAACAGACTTGAAGACAGAATTAATTACCTTGATAATAAAGAAATTACGGAAAGAATTGAAAACAGGGTTAATGATATTCACTCAATGGCTGTGGAAAATATTAATACAAATAAAGTTTTCCATAAAGTTATGATGTATCTCGGCGAATGGATTGATACAACAACCGAAAATATTTCAAATGTTACTCAAAAAACCGCTGAAATTCCACAGATTAACGAAAAACTCGACAGCGTTTCAGATATTATTAACGGTTTGAGAGATGCTATTCCCGATAATTCAGAACTTATAGAAAACATTGAAAGAAAATTCAATCAGCAGGAAGCTCGAATTGACGAACTTGAAAATAAACTGGAACGAATATTATCGACACTTGAAGAAAAAGATGATATGGTGTTAAACAGAAAAGTAGATAAACTTGAAAATATGATATCTGCGCTAGGTGCAAATATCGAAAAGCTGGCTTCTTATGTTGACGAAGAATAGGTTAATCTCAGATTTAAAAAAAGAATTATCAAACGATAATGTTTTGGATACTTTGGAAGAGCGGTACGCCTATTCGCAGGACGCCGTTAATTTAAGACGTATAAAAAATATTGCAGACGCAGTTGTATTTGTTGAGTCTGTGGAAGATGTTCAGCGTGTTGTTAAAGTTGCAAATAAACACAAAACTCCGATAATTTGCCGCGGCGCAGGAACAAACGTCGTAGGAGCGTGTACGGTTGAACACGGCGGAATTATCTTGAATTTTTCTAAAATGAATAAGATAAAAGAGATTAACCGTGAAAATATGACGGCAATTGTTGAACCTGGGGTTATTCTTGGAGAATTTCAAAAACAAGCAGATAAACTCGGTCTATTTTATCCGCCTGATCCCTCAAACCTTGCTGTATCCACAATTGGCGGAAGTATTGCACAAAGTTCCGGCGGTGCAAAATCTTTTAAATACGGAACGACAAAGGATTACGTGATTGATTTAAAAGTTGTTACGGCAAACGGAGAAATTTTGCAGACAGGCGCTAACACTATTAAAAATGCTACGGGCTACAATCTTGGAAGTCTTTTTGTCGGCTCGGAGGGAACTTTAGGTATTATTGTTGAAGCGACTTTGAAACTTATTCCTAAACCCGAAAGCAAAAAAGTTTTAATGGCATATTTTGATACCGTCAAGGATGCGGTTGCTGCTGTAAATTCAATTATAGAGCAGAGAATTTATCCCTCAACTATTGATTTTATGGACAAAAATGCTGTTCAAACAGTTGAAAAGTTTTATCCCGCCAATTTATTGATAGAAAAAGAAGCTGCACTTGTAATTGAAATTGACGGTTTTGAATGTTCAATGGATTATCAGGAACAAATTATGATTAATGTTTTAAAATCCTGTAATGCGTCAGCAATTCAGGCATCGCATAACGATGATGAGTACAACAAAATTTGGACTGCGCGTCGTTCTTCAATGGGTGCTTGTGCGAGATTAAAACCAAATGTGACGACAGATGATGTTATTGTTCCGCGCGAAAATCTTGCAGAACTTGTTCTCGGAATTCGTTCAATTTGCGAAAAATATGGTTTGGACGTATGTATGGTTGGGCATGTCGGCGACGGAAGTGTTCACCCGCAAATTCCTATTGACTATAATGATGATGACGAATATAAAAGATTTAAACTTGCAAAAACAGAAATATATGATTTGACAGCCAAGCTTGGGGGAATTTTATCGGGCGAGCACGGAATAGGTTCTGAAAAGCGCGGTCATATACATAAAGTTGTTAATTCTGCTGCACTTGATTGCATGCGCCAAATCAAAAAAATATTTGACCCTAATAATATTTTGAACCCGTATAAGATTTTTTAAATATATTGCATTTTAAAATTTGTTTAGTATAATTAATACAGGGTAAGCTCCTGTTTGCCACCGCCGTCACAGACTTGTTAAGTGGACTTAAAAACGGAAAGGTGGTGATGAAAAGTGATTTTCTGTATTACAGAAAAAGCGCTATGGCTTATCTTTATGATAATCATAGCGCTTATAACAATCATTAAATAGGGAGTTAAGAAAGGTTCAAAGAGATGAGGCTCTTTGAGCCTTTTCCCTATATATACATTATTTACTATTTTTTGATTTTTGTCAAGTGTGTCGATTATGTATAATTTTCATTGTTATGGTTATAGGCATATGTCAAGTGTTAATACACCAAATCGTTAAGCGTCACATCTAATGCTTCTGCGATTTTAAGTAGAACTTCGATACTTGGATTAACCTGACCATTTTCCATATTTGAAATATGTTGTTGGCTGATACCAGTTAGTTCATAGAGTTTTTCTTGTGTAACTTTATTTTTTGCTCTATGTTGTCTAATATTTTTTGCAATATTTTGCTTTAATTCTTTTTCATCCATATTAAATATAATAACAGACTTGCAAAAATATTTTTATCGCGTATACTTATAATATTATCAATAATTGACGATAAAATAGAAAGGATTGATTATGAAAATAGGTCGGCATAGCCCGACAATTAATTTTATTGGGCTGAAAGCCAAACTTCATAAAAATTTTAATATTTAACCAGGTCTTCAAACTTTAAGTTAAGATTTTCTAATAAACTAATAATAGTTGGTAAAGTCGGCGATAATTCAGCTCTTTCAATTTTGCCAATATGGGTTGGATTTAGATTACTTTTTTCTCCTAAAGTTTGCAAAGTGTAACCTTGTCTTATGCGTTCTGCTCGTAAATTTTTTCCAAACTCTATAGCTTTTTTGTATTTCATTTTTTTATTTTAACATATTTACATTTGTTTGCGTTGTCATTAGTATGATTATATTAATCATATTAATGATTAAAAAGTGCATAATTATGATAAAATAGAAAGGATTGA
This sequence comes from Candidatus Gastranaerophilales bacterium, assembly GCA_910588555.1. Classification (GTDB taxonomy): domain Bacteria; phylum Cyanobacteriota; class Vampirovibrionia; order Gastranaerophilales; family Gastranaerophilaceae; genus Stercorousia. The sequence goes on along the minus strand of CAJUPC010000014.1, from coordinate 37,495 downwards.
TTATGAAAGAAGAATTTTTAAGCAAAATACAAATGGAAGTTTTAGATTTTACAAGTTCTGTAGAAACACTTGCTAATTCGATTATGATTTTGAGTACATATTACGATTTATGCATCGAAGATTATGAGGAATTTTGGAGGATTAATTCACTTGTTCAGGATGTAGTTGATGAACTTAATTTTGTTATGAACCAAAGAGAAAAGGTCAGGGCGTTATTTTTGGATTAGAATATTGTTATGGACAAAAAAGAGCTTATAAAATATTTTAAATCACTCGGGCTTGATGTGCATACAACGACAAAAGCGCGCGGTCATCAGGGATTTTTTATGAAAAATCGTATTGATATTTCCAAAAATATTCCCGAAAACCGTATTATTCCAACGCTTTTGCATGAATTTGCACACTATATTCATTCAAAAATTGAGCCTGATATGAACAAAACAGGCGGAACTTTACAGGCTCTTTTCGGGTCAGACAAATACAAAGACGAACTTGTAAAAGTTACAAACTTTGTTGATGAAAACTCTCTCTGTGTAAGACTTTATGAGCACAAAGACAGGGTAAAGGCAAAAATTAAGGAACAGGAAGAAATTGTCAAAAAATATTATCCGAAATTTCAGCGTTCAAAAAAGTTTAAGGAATTTGACAAATATATTAAAAAATCAAAAGCGCGTTACCTTTTGAAATACGACAGAGTAAAACTTATTGAAGGCGGATTTTTCAGAAAAACCTCAAAACTTTATTCGATAGATAATATTGAAAAGGATTTTACGGATATGCCTTTTGCGTTTGCGGCTTATATAAGGCTCAAATCTTATCAGAAAAAACAGTCAAGAATTTCTGCCCGTATTAACAAATACAAAAAATATTACGAAAAACCGTGCGAACTTTTTGCACGATTAGTTGAAGGAATTTACCTTGATATTGAATGGGTTCAAGCCATTGCACCAAATGTTACAAGAGAGTTTTTTGACCTTTTAAATGGCGGATATTATATGGAATTGGAGTATGTTGTTAAGCTTTTACATAAACAGATGGTAAAACTCTGATAAAACCATTTGATTCAATATAGGAATTTACTCTGCCTTTGTCATATTCGCCTGTTATAAATAAACTGCCTTTTTTTAGTTTGTTAGCAGCAAGATTTGTAAAATGTTCGATTTCTCTGTCGGAAAAAAAGAATAAAACATTACGACACATTAGAATAGTATTGGATTTATCTTCAAGTTTTTTCAAAGCATCAAACATATCAGCATTTTTAAATACTACTTTGTCGGTAAGAGTTTTGGAAGCTTTATATGTCTTTGAAGGGTGTTTATAATATATTTCATTGTCTAAAGTATCGTCTTTTATATTTAATGTTTCATTCGTATCAATAAAATATTTTTTAAAATCAATGTTTCTCTCTTTGAATTTTGATTTATCGATAGAATTTATATTTAATAATCCGCTTTTAGAGGCTTTGCAAATTTCTTTGTCAATGTCATAAGCCTTTATCGGGAAGAATTTGTCAACATCATTATGATTTTCCAACAATGTAATAATCTGTGTATAAGCTTCGGAACCGTCAGAAGCTCCAAATTGTAAAAATTGAACATTTTCTTTGTCTTTAAAATGTTTTACCATAAAGTCTGTAAATCTTTTCCAATCCAAATCTTCTCTGAATAACTTGGTATATGTTCCTATAGGAGTCCCGTCTTCAGTACGGTAAATTCTTGTATTAGAACAAAAATATGTTTGGATAACGGGGCAAAAAGATACTTTCATAATATCTTTAAAACCCGTAAAAATAAAGTTTGCTATTTTTTATTTAAACCATGGATAGTCATCAGGGATTTTCCAGCCGTTGCGCCTGATGAGTTCGGTGCAATACGCGTGTTCATTTGTGGCTTGAGCATAGCAGCCAAGAGCAGAATTGTTTTTTAATGTGTTTATATCGCCGTGATAGCCGTCAGTAAATGGTTCTACTCCTTTATTATAATAATAAGGCATTTTGTTATTATATGTAAGAAATTTGAATGTAAAATTTGATTTACCGTTATCTTTTCTGTTTCTGTCATTAAATCCTGTATCATTATTTTTACTTAATTTATAATCTTTTGCTTCAGGGTAAAATATCCAGCTTGAACCTGAAAATGTTACCATACTTCCGTCAGAAAAATATAGATCATATTTATTTTCAGCGGTTTCGGAATTTTCTGTTTTTATGACATTAATATATTTTGCTAAATATTTATTGAACCATTCTTCTGAAGTAATTGCTTGAGTGTCGTCATTTACAGATTCACCGTTATCATCCAGTATTTCCATTCGCAGCCAGTCCTTTTTGTCTCCGTTTTCGACTTCTGACATCGTAATAGCCTGGTTAATGTTTGAATAAAATTTTGCAAGTCTTGTTTCAACAACTCGTTTTTTGTGGTGCATAACTAATGACGGCATAGTAAGTGCCGCAACTACGCCAATAATGCCGAGGGTTATTAATACCTCTGCCAACGTAAACGCGGTTCTTTTCGACTGTTCGGCAGGGTGAAAAACTTCAGTAAGTGTAAAACCATTTTTACTCCCCCTAAAAATTTTACCCCAAAAAGTATCTAAACCGATTCTGTCGGGGGGGGGGGGGCACTCTGAGCTTTTTTACCATAATGTAACATTTGAAATACCTCCATTTTTCTATTTATTATTTATTATTTTTTGTTTTTTGTCAAGCCTTAAAATTTTTTTCAAAACCCTAATGTTTGGTGGCACGCTCCCTAAACTCTTCCGTACATATCTTCATAGCGGATTATGTCTTCTTCAATTAACGGGTCGCCTTTTTGGACTTCGATAATTTCCAAGTCTTCCGTATACGGGTTTTGTAAAGAGTGTATTGCTTTTAAGGGTATATCAACGCTGTGGCCCGGAGAAAGAATAAGTTCTTTAGCTTCCAGTACAACTTTTGCGGTTCCCGATAATACAACCCAGTGTTCACTTCTGAAATTGTGAGATTGAACAGACAGTTTTTGACCCGGATTTACATGGATGATTTTTGTCATAAACCCTTGTCCCTGTGCGATTACGGTATAAAATCCCCACGGACGGTAGACTGTTTTGTGAACAAGGTGTGTGTTATCATTTTGTTTTTTTAATGTTTCATAAATATGTTTAACATTTTGTGTCTGGTCTTTTTTGCAGGCTAGAATTGCGTCTTCTGTTTCAACAATTACTGTGTCTTCAAGTCCGATTGTCGCTACAAGTTTTGAGGATGAATACACAAACGAATTTTTAGAATTTTCATCCAAAACATGACCTACAAATACGTTGCCATGTTCATCTTTCGGACTAACCTCATAAATCGACTGCCAAGAACCTAAATCTTTCCAATCGCTTTCAAGTTCAACCAGCGCAATGTTGTCGGATTTTTCCATAACTGCGTAATCTATTGAAATATTAGGCATAAGATCAAAGTCTATAAACGGAATTTCATTTGATTTTGTAAAATCAAATTTTTCGGAAATTTTTGCAATTTCTGGAGCGTGTTTTAGTGTTTCCTCAAACAGTGTTGAAGCTTTAAACATAAAAATGCCGCTGTTCCAAAAATAATTTTTATCTTGAAGATATTTTTTTGCTGTTTCGGCATTTGGTTTTTCGACAAATTCTTCGACCTTAAAGCCGTCATTGATTTTATCGGAAGTTTTAATATAACCGTATCCGATTTCGGGATAATTCGGTTTTATGCCAAAAGTTACAAGATAACCTTGTTGTGCAAGTTCTTCACCTTTTTTGACGGTTGAAATAAATTTTTCTTCGTCTTCAATCAATAAATCTGACGGAACAGCAATAATTACAGGGTCAGAATTTGTTTTCTGCATAATATATTTTGTACCCAAAACTATTGCAGGAGCTGTGTTTTTTGAAACGGGTTCTGCGAGAACAATAGGATTTTGGCTAAGGCTTTTCAACTGCATTTTTATATTGGAAGAATGTTTTGTATTTGTCATACTTACGATTTCTTCGGTGCAGTTTTTTAATCTTTCATAAGTCGATTGTAACAAACTTTTATCCGAGTTTAAGTTTAATAACTGTTTGGGATAAAGTTCTCTTGATAGAGGCCAAAGCCTGCTTCCCGAACCACCTGCCAAAATAATTCCGTACATTTTCTCATCTCCTGTTAATGAACATTTTATCATAAAAAGTTAAATTCTTGAAATATGTATTAATTTTTGCTAACATATAAGAAGGATGATTGAGTGGGACTTGAAAAAGAAAGTTATAGCCTCGGCGCTGGCAGGAGGAATTCTGTTTTCTACAGCGTTTTATTTCGGTGTGATTTATCAGTCGCCTGCAAAAACAGATAAAATTTATTCTGCAGCGCTTGATGATTTCAATAACGGAAATTATCAAAATTCTTATTATTTGTTTTCGAAAATTACGATGTTTTCGAACCTTAAACCTATTGCGATTTATCATAGGGCTGAGTGCGCAAAAAAACTTGGCGACGATAAATCAGAACTTAAACAATACGAAATTTTGTTTAATAATTACCCTAAACATCCGTTGAGTGTCCGCTCAAGATATCTTGCGGCGCAAAAACTTTTGAAAGACAAACCGCAAATTGCAAAAAAATATTTTGATTATATTATCTCACAGGCGCCGAACACTGATTATGCGATTGCCGCTGAATATTATTCAAGCGTTATTCTAAAAGACAAATATAAAAATGAAAAAATCGTTCCTTCTTCTGTAAAAGAAGATATCCAAAGCGGTTTTAGACATTATTTGAAAAAAGCTCCCTCAGGCAGGCTTGCGATGAACGCTGTTAATAACTGGCTTGAAATGTCAAATGATATTTCAAAAGACGATTATCTTCTTATGGCAAATACCTGTTATTTATTTGGCGAACATGAAAAAGCAAAAGAGCTTTTGCAAAAAGCTGATTTCAACGAAAATTGGACGCTTGATGTGAAAAATTCTTATGCATTAAAAGATTTTTCAAGAGCAAAAAATTTAACAGAAAACGGACTTGAAAAACGCTCAAATTATGTTACAGATGACGGAATTATTGAAGCCATTGATATTTATACAAGTCTGTCATCATCAAAAAAAGAGGCTGTAGAAAGACTTTTGACACTTGCAAACGGCAAAGGCAGAGATTATTTGCTGAGCCAAAAATGCGACAGCGTACCTCAAAATGACAAATACGCATGCTACAGCAATTTGTATCTTCAATACCCGAACGGAAGATTTTCAGCCGACGCGCTTGCAAATATATTCTTTTCAAAAATCAGAGCAAATCATATTCAAGACGCAAAAAAAATCGGTAAAGACCATTTGAGCAAATTCCCTAATTCAAATTCCGCTCCTATGGTAATGTTCTGGATGGGCAAATTAGGCGAAAGAACTAACGATTACGACGAATTTACAACATATTATAAGGGCGTAATTAAAAGATTTCCCGATTCTTATTATGCATACAGAGCGTATTTGAGATTAAGCAGAATGCAGGGACCGTTAATAACAAGTTACATCAATCCTCAGCCTGTTTTATACCCATATAAATATTCACGCAATAATGTTATTGTAAAACTTGTTAATCTTAAAGATTATGACGTTGTGAACGAACTGACAGCAGCTGATGAATTCATAAAAAGCTGGGTTTTATACCAAAAAGGCGATTATTCTCATTCAATGCTTGTGGCACGCGATGCTATGGAAAAAATTCAGGAAAAACCCGACAAATTTGATTTGCGTTGGAGATTGGTTTATCCTGTTGTTTTCTATGATGACATAAGAAAGTATGCAAATGAAACAGGTAACAATGCGCCTTTAATGCTCGGTTTAATCAGAGAAGAAAGTTATTTTGACCCTCTTGCTCAAAGTATAGTCGGGGCAAGCGGTCTAATGCAGTTAATGCCGTCGACAGCTTCTGAAATAAACTCTCAATTCTCACTGGGAATGAATGTTTCAAGTGCTTTATTTAACCCTTATTCCAATATTAAACTCGGAAATTATTATTATGAGTTTTTGAGAAAGAATTTAGAGGGATATGATATATCTTCTGTTGCGGCATACAATGGCGGTATCGGGTCATTGAAAAAATGGAAATCGTCACTTCATTACAATGATACAGACGAATTTGTAGAACAAATTCCTTACCCTGAGACAAAAAATTACGTTAAAAAAGTTTTCAGAAGCTATTGGAATTATGTGAGAATTTATTCGGGCAATGAATAAGTTTTAATAATATTGACATATTCTTGAACGTAATATATAATAAATTTGCAGGGTAAAAGAGTGCCTATCGAAAAGGAGCCCAATCGACAATATTTGTTGTAGACTTTCGGGTTGGCTCCCGACTAGAAAGAGGTCGATATGAATGACATCAATTTGACTTTATTTTTAATCTTTTTGATTTTGTACATATTAAAAAACGGCTCTTACCTTAAGAGATAAGAGCCGTAGACTTTCTACAAGGCATTCGGTAGTCTGGTAAACTACCACCCTGTGTTTATATTATTTACTATTTTTTGTTTTTTGTCAACCCTTAATTTTTTCAATTTTTATTGAATTATTATCAATCTTTAACGAAACTTTGTCCTTTACAGGATTTATTGATAAGCCGTCTAATATCGCTTTTGGTACTATTATTCCCCAGCTGTTTCCTATTGCAGTAAATTTTTTCTCAATCATTATAACACCTATTATAATTTTTATTATAACATTAATTTCTTGACATAGGTTATAATTTATGTTATAACTAAAGTAATAACAAGGGAGAAAATTATGGATGAAAAAGTCGGTGATATTGTCGTACATCTCGGTGAAATAACTAATTTAATGCAGGTGCTTATTGATTCTTTAGAATTGTCGTTTCATGTTGACAGGCAATGTTCTTATCAATATTCGTTTGCAAAAATGATTTTAAATGAACTTGACGATGCAAGAGAAGAACTTGACATGGTGGAATGTCAGCTTTGCGCATTAAAAAAAGAACAAGAATAATTTCTTGTTCTTTTGGAATTTTTTCAAAATCCATTGGCAGAGCCGCACGCTACTATTTTGTTTCTGAACTTTCTGAAAGGTTTTTCAAAATGGTATAAGAAGCGTCCCAGCCGTTTAAGCCGCCTGTTGCTTTGTATTTAGCAATTTGTTGTGCTCTTTCTTTTTTCAATTTTGCCTGTTCTTTGTTGAATTTTGCAAGTTTTTTCTTATCTGCATTTCTTTCGTCAACTGTCGGTTTAATATATTCTGCGAAGTTTTTGTATTCTTTGCAGTTGTAACCTGCTTTTATTTTTGACGGATAGTTATATGTTAAATAATCATAAATGTACATTGAGCGTTTGAAATTATTAGGCTGACTTTTCAAAATGTCAACAGTGCTTCCGGGCATTTTACCTAAAACAACAATCATAGCAAGCGGATTGTAACCTGCCTGTATCATCAAATCAATTCCTGTAACATCGGCATTCATCTGGTCTTTTGCAGACATATTGTTCATTGCAAGTTCGTTAAGCATAATTGCGTTATTTTGAGCGCTTTCACCTGACATACTTCCTGCAATTGCTGATGTAATATTTGAAACAAGTTTTTTCTTTGAAGCGTTTGCGTTAATGATTAAGCCGAGTTGTTGAGCAATTACTGCTGCAACTTCATTGTCGTTGCCTGTGTAACCCAGGTCATTTTTTTGAATATAAATTTCGTTATTTGTGTTTGATGTGCTGTTTGTTACTGCTGTTTCTGTAACAACAAATTTTGCGTCAGACGGTAAATTGTTTTTTGTTAAAACCTGTTTTCCGACTGTCGGGACTCTGTCAACTGCGCTCCAGGTTGCTGAAAGTGCAGGAACAGCAATCATTGCTGACAACATTAATGATAAAATAATTTTTTTCATGTTTTCCTCCTAATCTATAAATCTGAATTTTATCAATGCGATTATTGCGTGAATTCCGTCACGCCAAGTGATTTTTTTACCCTCGGCAAATTCTCTGCCGTAGTATGAAACCGGAAGCTCATAAAGTCTTGCGCCTCTTTTCAGAACTTTTGCCGTAATTTCGGGCTCAAAATCAAATCTGTTTGACTTAATTTCAATATCTTTAATAAAATCTTTTTTGAAAGCTTTGTAGCAAGTTTCCATATCGGTCAAAGTTGAGCCGTAAAGTATGTTTGTCAAAAGTGACAGGAATTTGTTACCCAAAAGGTGGTGGAACATAAACGAGCGCGAGGGTTTTCCGCCTGAAAGTCTTGAACCGTAGCATACATCTGCTTTTCCGTCAAGAATAAGTTGAATTAACGGCGCATAATCTTTCGGGTCGTATTCCAAATCAGCGTCTTGAATTACAACTATATCCCCCGAGGCTTCTTTAAAACCTGTTCTTAATGCAGCACCTTTGCCCTGATTGTATTCGTGATAGAAAACTTTGTAAGGATAATTTTTGTATAAATCTTTTGTTCCGTCTGTTGAATAATCATCAATAAGAATTATTTCTTTTTCAAGAGAGCAAAAGTCTGTTTCTTCAACCTTTTTAAGTATTTCAGCCAGTGTGTTTACTTCATTATAAACAGGAATAAGTATTGTAATTTTTTTCATAACCCGCCTTTTTTAAATAAATATTTGTATTATTCCAAAAAATATTGTACAATAAAAACAGGTAGTTGTAAATTTACGGAATAAATGATGATTAAGTGTGATACAGATATTATAAAACAAGGTTTGACTTTACTGGAAGATAAAGATTATGAAAGTGCAATAAGACTATTGATTGACGCGCAGAAAATATATGCTGAAAATAAATCCGATGAACATGTTTCTGTTGTATTGAGTTTGCTAGGATTAGCTCAGTATCTTTCTGACAAAAATAATCTTGCACAGGCTTTAAAATTTATTCATGACGCAAAATACATGGCAGAATTTTCAAAAAGCAATCAGGCAAAAATTGTAAACGAGTATGCACAGGGCACAATTGATTTTGCAGAAGGAAACAATGATGTAGCGCTTATGCATTTGGATAATTCAAAAAATATTGCAATGAATTACGGCGATAATTTTTCAATTATGGGCTATGTTTTGACAAGAGCAAAACAAATCAGAAGCGGAATGGATTTTTCTATGCCTGTAAAAAGCGACCCGCTTGTTTCGCTTGTAAAAATCGGCCGTTCAATCACGGCGGTTACTGATATTGATGTGCTTTTGAAAGTTATTGCCGAAGAAACAAAAATTGCTATTCAGGCTGACAGATGTACGGTTTTTCTTCTTGACAAAGAGAAAGACGAACTGTGGAGCAAAGTTGCACTTGGTATGGACAGCAAAGAAATTAGATTTCCTGCGGATAAAGGGCTTGCAGGTTATGTTGTAAAGACCGGCGAACCTTTAAATATTCCCGACGCATATAATGACCCGAGATTTAACCCTGAAGTTGATAAACAAACGGGTTATGTGACAAAAACTATTCTTTGTCTGCCTATTAAAAATAACAATCAGGAAATTATCGGAGCTTTTCAGGTTTTGAACAAACGCGGCGGAGTGTTTACAAAAGGCGATGAGGATTTGCTTGTTGCAATCGGCGGAAGTGCTTCAATTGCTTTGGAAAACGCTCAATTATTCGAACAGCAGAAAGAACTTTATAAAGAACAAAAAGAACTTTTTGAAAGCTTTATTAACACGCTTGCAGCCTCAATCGACGCACGTGACAAGATTACTGCAGGTCATTCAAGCCGTGTGAAATTATATTCTATTCTTCTTGTTGATGAACTCGGATGTGATGAGAAATTCAGAGAACTTGTTGAAAAAGCCGCAACTCTTCATGATATCGGAAAAATCGGTATTAGAGATTCCGTGCTTCAAAAAGAGGGAAAATTGACGGACGAAGAGTATAAACATATTCAAGAACATGTTCAAATTACTCATAATATTCTTGATAAAATTTATATGTCCGATGATTTTAAAATGATAACCGAATTTGCCTGCTCGCACCATGAAAAATATGACGGTTCGGGCTATTACAGACATCTGAAAGGTGAAGAAATTCCATACGGCGGAAGAATTTTGGCTGTTGCGGACGTTTTTGACGCTATTACATCCAAACGTCACTACCGTGATAAAATGCCTATCCAAAATGTTATTGACATTTTAATAAGCGGAAAAGACAAACATTTTGACGGCAAACTTGTTGATACGTTCTTGAATATTTCTGTCGATAAAATTATAAGAGTGTTCTTGACGGAAAATCATCATTCTTTTAAAGATGAAGACTGTCAAATTTTGAGTCATTATAATTTGAAAAACATTTATGATTTTATCACAGATGAGAATAGTGAAAATAAACATATTGCGGCATTGTTTAATTTTTATTATTCAGGGAATTTAGATAATAGAGAGGTTTAATGCGGAGAGTTTTATCAATATTTTCTATATTTGCTTTAACGTCATCTCCCTGTTTTGCGGCAGGAGCTTATGACTCTATTCAGCCTGCAAATCCGCTTTCACCTCAGCAGCCTGTGTGGACAAACACTATTGCGCTTCCCGTAAAAAAAGCAACTTTAACTCACAATAGTGTTCACAATCAATATGTAATAGCTTTTGACAGATTTATGCAGAGCAATGTTAAATCAGCATATATGGATTTTAAAGTTTTGATAGAAACAATGAACAACAACGACTATGCATATATGCAGATGTCTGAAAAAATGGCCGATATCGGATTTTTTAATCTTTCAGAACTTGCCTCTTCAAAAATTGACGACAAAACTCTCTCCGACTTTTTGACTGATGATATAAAACTTTATTATTTTCCGTCTAAAAAGTTGAAATCCGATGAGGAAGTTTACCTCGGCGAAATTTTTTCCAATATAATGTACAATGACCAGAGCAGAGAAGCTACTTCCGAACTTGTTAAAAATACGGCATTGCTTGAACAATCCGATTATGCAAATTATCTTGCGGCTCTGGGGTATTTAAAATCAAACGATATGATTAACGCGGGAATTTATATTGACAATGCAATTAGAATGAATTCCGAAAATCTTAATTACAAAAAACTTAAAGCAGAGATTTTGTCGCAGGGTAAAAAACCGCAAAATGCAATTAAAGTTGTGGATTATATAAAATCTCAAAAGCTTTATTCGGCTGATTTTACAAGAAAAGTAAACTCTCTTGAACAATTTGTTTTATATAAATCAAAGAAAAATTATTCCGAAAAAATGTACCATCTCGGTTACTACTATTATTATGAAAATGAACTTGCAAAATCTGTCAGAACTCTGCAAGGCGCAATCGGTGGAAAAAAGAAATTGAACAAAGATGTTTATGCACTTCTTTCAAGAGTATATTTTGCTTCAAATGATTTTGAAAAAGCTCAGGATAATGCAACGAAAGCACTTAAGCTTGACGGCGGAAATTCGACCGCTCTTTTAGTTTTAGGTGATTTAAGCTATAGAGCTGCTGATTACAAAAATGCATTGAAATATTACAAAAATGCAGAAGCAGGCGACAAATTATCTTCCGTATGCCCGATTAAAATTGCTCAAACTTATGAACAGCTAGACAAAGAAAAAAAAGCGCTTGAGATTTATGATAGAGTATTAAAAACATACAATGACTGCTTTATTGCATATTACAAAATGGCATTGAAAGATAAGTCAAAAGAAATTGCATACCTTAAAAAAGCTATTGCGATAAATATGACATACAAAGACGCGTGGATTGATTTGGGCAGAGCCGCAATAGAAAGGCAAAATTTTGTTGACGCAAAAAAATATCTTGCTGTTGCAAACTATATTGACGAAAATGATTTTAGATATTATTATTATCAAGGACTGCTGGCAAAAAATCAGGGACAAGACGGAACCGAATATTTTAAAAAATCGAATGCTCTAAATCCTGATTATGAACCGGCAAAGAAGGAATTAAATTTATGAAACACAACATTCTTATTGTAGAAGACCATGAACTTACAAGATTTGGACTTAAAACTGCTTTTGAAGGCGTTGAGTATGTGGGAACCATATACGAAGCTGATTCTGCGGAAAATGCAATCCAAATTTTCAATAACAATAATATTGATATTATAATAATGGATTTAGGTCTTCCAAACATGAACGGAATTGAAGCTACAGCAAAAATCCGCTCGTCAAATAAGGATGTAAAAGTTATCATATTGACTTCTCACAATGATGAAAAAGAAGTTTTGAACAGCTTGAAAGCCGGTGCAAATGCTTATTGTTCAAAAGAAATTAATCCACAGAGATTAATTCAGGTTGTGCAGTCTGTTGCAGACGGTGCTGCCTGGTTTGACCCCAGTATTGCTCATATTGTTTTAAAAGCAAGTGCAAATTCTATAGCTTGTGAAAGCGAAAATAATTCAAAAGATTATGATTTGACAGCACGTGAAGCTCAGATTTTGAAGCTTATGACAGAAGGCTACAGTAATATGGAAATTGCGCAAATTCTTTTTATAAGTATTAATACTACAAAAGCCCACGTAGCAAATATTTTGCAGAAACTTGAAGTTGACGACAGGCTTCAGGCTGCATTAAAGGCGTTGAAAAATAAAATAGTTTAAAGAGGATTTATAGTTTTGACAAATGTTTTGTTGGTAGATGATAATGCGAAATATTTGAAAGATGCCCTTCCGTTTTACGGTTATGAAGTAAAAACGGCTGTTGACGGTGTTCAGGCTTTAAAAATTCTTTTTAACAAAAATGAAAAATTTGACATTGTTCTACTTGATGTTATGATGCCTAATATGGACGGATGGGAGACTTTAAAAAGAATTCGTTCAAATGATGATACAAAGCATTTACCTGTAATAATGCTTACCGCTGTAAATGAAGATCAGAAGATGATTTCGGGTCTTAAAAACGGTGCAGATGATTATATCATAAAACCCTATATACTCCCGAATTTGCTGGCAAGGATGGAAGCTGTTCTTAGACGTTCGCAAAGACAGCCCGAAGCAAAAGGACAAGTTTCTCTTGATATCTTAACTGCAAAGGAAAAAGAAGTGTTACAAATGGCCGCAAAAGGGGTAAGTAATAAACAGATTGCAGATGAATTATTTGTGAAAGAGGTTACAGTAAAAACACACTTAAACAGTATCTTTAAGAAACTGAAAGTGGCAAACAGAACACAGGCAGTTTTGCTTGTAATGCAGACAGACTTAAATTAAATAGGAGAAATAAATGATAGATTATACAAAAGAAGAATTAGTGGAATTATTGAGAAAGAACCCCGAGAGATTTAATGAGTGGAAAGTGGAACAGGAAGAAATCGACCTTTCCGAAGTTGATTTTTCAGGTATTAATTTATCTGAGATTGATTTTACCGATGTTGATTTGAATTCAAGTTCTTTTGCAGATTGCAGTCTTTCATTTGTTAATTTTACAAATACTGATTTAAATTCTGTTGATTTTACAAGGGCCAGAGTTTTGGAATGTGATTTTACAGACGCGCTTTTGACAGGTGCGGATTGCAGTTATGCAGAAATGACTTATTGCAACTTCTATGATTCTGATATGGCTGGAGCAATTTTATCGGAAACTGATTTGTCAAATTCTGATTTGACGGGAGCGTTGAATTTGAACGCTGCAAGATATGATGAAGATACAATTTGGCCTGATGACGATATGCTTCCGGAAGATTTCGACGGTGCAAGCCACAGAGATTTGTCATCATTGCAGGATGATGAAGATGAAGTTTCATCGGACTGGTAAAAATCAGAAAATTTTAACATTAAAAAAGCTCTTTTATAAGAGCTTTTTTTATTTATTTAAATCAACTTTAGTTTCGTATTCAATTCCCATTTCTTTGAGTGTTCTGATAAAGTTTTGTGCACATATTTTTTGCGCTTCGGGAGGAACAATTCTCAAAATTTCAACCGTTTTTGAAATAACAGGGTCTTTATCGTACCAGCGATTATTAGCATTAACGGGTTTAACCATTGCATAAAATTTATCAATAGTTTCTTTAGAAACTTTTTCTTCAATTTTCTGCAGGAAAATTTCTGCTTGAGCTCTTAATTCTGTTTGGTAGTTTCTCAAAAGCTCAATAACTTCTAATAATAATGGATCGTGATCATACCAGCGTTTATATGCAGGTGACATTAGAGTAAGCCCTCCGTTATTTTTGGCTCGATTGTTTGAGAAATTATTTCATCTTCTTTTCTCTCAATCTTCGCTCCTAATAATCTTAGCTTATTTTCGAAATTTTCGTATCCTCTATCTATATGATGTAAGTTTTCGATTGTAGAATTTCCGTCTGCCATTAACGCAGCAACCACAAGTGACGCACCGGCACGCAGGTCGCTTGCCGCTAAAGTTGCGCCCGTAAGCTTTTTAACGCCTTTGATAATTGCATGATTTCTGTCTTGATGAATATCAGCGCCCATTCTGCGAAGTTCGGGAACCTGCATAAATCTGTTTTCATACAAACTTTCCGTAATAATTCCAACACCGTTTGCGGTTGTCAAAAGCGTCATTGCCATTGACTGCAAGTCTGTCGGGAAGCCCGGATAAGGCTGGGTTACAAAGTTTATTGAATTAAGTTTATTTCTGCAAGCAACTTCAAGTGAATTAGGTTCAATAAGTTTGATATTTGCGCCCATTTTCAATAATTTATCCGTAAAGAATGTCAAATGTGCCGGGAAAACTCCTTTTATAATTGCTTTTCCGCGTGTTGCAATTATTGCAGACATAAATGTTCCGGCTTCAATTCTGTCGGGAATTGTAGTATATTCAATAGGGTGTAAGTCTTCTTGTTTAACCCCGTTGATAACGATTTCTGATGTACCTGCACCGTTTACGTCAGCACCCATTGTGTTTAAGAAGTTTGCTAAATCAACGATTTCTGGTTCCTGTGCTGCGTTTTGAATCCTTGTAGAACCTTCTGCAAGAATTGAAGCAAGCATAAGGTTTTCAGTTGCGCCAACCGAAGGAATATCCAGATATATATCAGCACCGCTTAATTTTGCGGCTTTTGCGTGAACATAACCGTTTTCGATTTTAATTTTTGCGCCTAGTGCTTCCAAACCTTTTATGTGAAAATCAACGCGTCTTTCGCCAATTGCACATCCGCCGGGAAGTGCAACAACTGCTTCTTTACATCTTGAAACCAGTGCACCGAGAACGATAAATGAGGCTCTCATTTTGCTTACTAATTCATATTTAGCAGTCACACTTGATAAGTCAGCTGCGTCAATTGTCAATGACTTTTCTTTTTTATCGTAAGATGTTTTTGCACCCAATTGGGCAATAACACTGAGCATAATTTCAACGTCAGTCAAGTCGGGAACATTATAAATCTTTGTTTCACCTTTAGCTAATAAAGCGGCAGCCATTAATTTTAAAACTGAATTTTTTGCTCCGCCTATTGAAACCTCACCTTTTAAAGGGGTTCCGCCTTTTATATAAAATTTGTCTGTCAATTTATTTTACCTGTAAAAATATCTAACTTACTATAATCATAATACAACTATATCGAGTTGGTGTAAATAAGTTAAATAATGTAAAGAAAATTTTTTTCACAAATTTTAACCCCTTTGAACAAACATTAAAAAATAATAAATTTTTCTTGTTTATTTACTTTGATAATTTATAATAGATAAATAAAAGGGGAAAAGAAAATGTCAAATAAACACGATAAACATAATAATAATCCGTTTAAAAATGCTGAATTAGACAAAAATATTGAAAATAACGAAGCTTCTGTTGAAGAAACAGCAGAAGAAATTAAAAAAGATGATAAAAAAGACGAAGAGTTACAAAAGAAATTTGATGCTCTAAACCAACAATATTTACGTCTTGCAGCTGACTTTGACAACTACCGTAAACGTCAAGAGCACGAAAGAGAAGAACTTTTGAAATTCGGTACGGAAAACGCGCTTAAGAAAATGCTTGAGGTGCTTGACAACTTTGAACGCGGCAAAAAAGCGCTTGAAAGTGTTGAAGATTGTGTGAAAGTTAAAGAAAGTTTTGATTTGGTTCACAAACAGACCATTGATGCTTTGAAAAAACTCGGACTTGAAGAAATTGAAACCGAAGGCAAAGAATTCGACCCTAACTTTCATGATGCCGTAATGCAGACTCCGAGTGCAGAACATTCGGAACACACTATTATCAACGAATTACAAAAAGGATACAAAATGGGCGACAAAGTTTTAAGACCTGCGCTTGTAAATGTTGCAACTGCTCAAGAATAATTTTGCCCTTTGGGATTTACATGTTAAAATAAATATAAAGGCAATGAGAATGCCAAACCTCTTAAATCGAACCAAATTCGACAGAGAGGGCAAAAAAATAGGGAAGAATTGATGACAGATTACTATGAAATATTGGGCGTTTCAAAAGACGCTTCCAAAGATGAAATAAAATCGGCTTTCAGAAAAAAAGCCCGCACATTACACCCCGATGTAAACAAAGCTCCCGATGCGGAGGAAAAATTCAAGGAGCTTGGAAAAGCTTACGAAACATTATCAGACGATAACAAGCGCGCAACTTACGACAGATATGGAGAAGACGGACTTAAAAACGCAGGTTTTGATACAGGCGGTCCTTTCGCGGGCGGTTTTGGCGATTTGAACGATATATTTAACTCATTCTTCGGCGGAATGGGCGGTTTCGGTTTTGGCGGAAGACCTGACCCGAATGCTCCGATTGAGGGTGACGACTTAAGACTTGATATTGAAGTTGACTTTGAACAGGCAGTTTTTGGCTGTGAAAAAGAAATTAAATTTGACCATTTGGAACTTTGTACGTCTTGTAACGGAACAGGTGCGGAAAAAGGTTCACAGCCCGTTATTTGCCCGACTTGTCACGGAACAGGACATGTCCAACAGGTTATGAGAACGCCTCTCGGCTCGATTTCGCAGGTTGTAACCTGTCCCGACTGCCGCGGTGCCGGCAAAAAAATAAGCAACCCGTGTAAGGCTTGCGGCGGACATGGAAAAGTTCAAAAAGAAAAGAAAATTAAGATTAAAATTCCAGCAGGTGTTGACAATATGTCGAAAATTCGTGTTTCGGGCGAAGGCGACGCAGGTACAAACGGAGGACCTGCAGGTGATTTGTACGTTGTACTGCACGTAAAACCTTCGAATTACTTTAAACGCGAAGGCAATGACGTTTATACAAGATTAGACATCACTCCTGCTCAGGCAGCGCTTGGCGATAACGTAATCGTTAAAACTCTTGACGGCGACAAGGAAATTGTCGTTCAGGCAGGTGTTCAAAGCGGTAATTCAATAAGAATTAAAGGTGCCGGTGTGCCTTATATTTCAAGACCGTCGCAAAGAGGTGAACACATAGTAGTTGTTGCTGTCAAGACACCGACAAAGCTTTCTGATGAAGAAAGAAATCTTTATAAAAAACTTTATGAAATTCAAAATCATAAAAAATCGGAACATCAATCCTCAATTATGGATAAGGTTAAGGGAGTATTTAATAATGCGTAAAAAAGAAGTTAAGCAGCTAAGAAGCGGTGCAGCTAAGTTATTTTTAATTGTAGCCCTTATATTTGGCGCTCCTGTTTTTGCGGCAAAAATTCCCGATAATGTTCAGGATTTTATTAATAAAGATTTTCCAAACACAAATTTCAGATTTGACGGCGTTGTGATTTTGCCTGACAACACGGTATATCTTCCGCTGTTTCCGTCAAAAATTTTAAACCCCGAAAACTTGACTATTAAACAAACTTATCCGTCAGGAAAATTACTTTCATCAAAACCGAATGTTGTAATTTTAAATAATGATTTTGTATTATTAAAAGTTTTGACAGATAAAAGCGGAAACAAAACAGTATATTCAATGGTAAATCCTCCGATGGAAGTCCGCACTGGGCTGCTTCCGCAGGATATGCTGGTACCGAAAGGACTTGTCATTCCCGAAAATTTAAAATCTATTGTCGGAAATTTACAAATTCAAACCATTGATGAGCCGGGAATTCGTGTTGAAAGTGTAAAACCTGTGGTAACACAGCTTTCAGGTTCTACTCTTAAAACACTTGCTCAAATTCCCGCGTTAAAAAATAAAAATTTTTATGTTTCATCGCCATATTCAAAAAATATTCAAGTGTTGAATATGGGTGCGAAAACTCCCGAATATTCTCTTAAACAGAATAATGTGCCGATTTCAATGCAGCCTTATAAAAATGAATTTCTTCTTGTAACGGCTTATGAAAAACCGTCTGTGGATGTGATTTCGCTTGCTGATGACCAGATTATCAAACAAATTTACACAAAAACCCAGCCTGATGAAATCGTTATTGATAAGGTGAAAAATATTGCTTATGTTTCAAGTTCAATAGATTCAAGCATTTACATGATAAACCTTGAAACAATGACACTTTCAAAACAAATTAAAATTACGGGCATGTGCGAAAAATTGACTCTGTCCGATGACGGTACAAAACTTTTCTATTACGATAAGAAAACCCGCGACATCTGGGCAATCGAACTTGATAACAACTATCTTTTGAAAGAAATCGGAAAATTCCCGAATGTTTCAAAAATTGTTTACACAAACGATAAAATTTATATAACAAGCAGAACCAAAAACCGCCTTGCAATAATTGATTACAAGACAATCGGACTGATTGCGGAAATTGAAATTTGTGACAAACCCGTTGATATGATTGCGTTCCATGACAGGGTTTATGT
Source organism: Candidatus Gastranaerophilales bacterium (assembly GCA_910588555.1). Classification (GTDB taxonomy): domain Bacteria; phylum Cyanobacteriota; class Vampirovibrionia; order Gastranaerophilales; family Gastranaerophilaceae; genus Stercorousia. Next base: position 18,878 of record CAJUPC010000014.1, on the reverse strand, counting down.
TCTCGGCGCGGGCGATAATTCAATACAGGTTGTGGATACAAAAACCGACAGCGTTACTGATTCGATTTATCTTGGCACAAACGGTTTTTCAACAAGAATTAACCAAATCGGCGGGACAAATATTGCGCTTATAACAGATACAAAAGCTTCTTTGTATACGGTTTTTGATTTGGGCACAAACAAAGTTATAAAATCAATTCCGATTGATATTCCCGCAAATTCGATTGTTGTAACCGAGAAAGTGAAAAAGATTAGCAAATGATAGAAAATTTTGATACAGAAACGCAAAAAGTTTTGCTGGAACTTGAAAAAACTCAAAAGCAATTTTGGAATATTTCGCGTGTTACGGCAGAATTTTTGTACACTCTTATCCGTGACAAAAAAGCTAAAAATGTTCTTGAAATCGGAACATCCAACGGTTATTCGGGGATTTGGCTCGGCAAAGCCGTAAAAGCTAACGGCGGACATTTGACAACCATTGAGTTTTATGACAAAAGGCTTGATGTTGCAAAAGAGAATTTTAGAATTTGCGGGGTCGATGATGTAATTACAACGCTTCAAGGTTCTGCGTTAATGCATTTGGAATACTTGCACGACGATTTTGAGATTGATTTTGCATTTGTTGACGCAAATAAATCAGAATATATAAAATATTTTGAATTCATAGACAAACATTTGAAAAAAGGCGGTATAATAGCTTGTGACAACGTTTTATCGCATGAGGAAAAGTGCAAACCATTCATAGACGCGATAAATGCTCATCCTGATTACGAGAATGTTGTGCTTCCTTTGCCTGCGGGCTTGTCATTGGGAAGAAAATTATAAAAATTATTCAATAATCTCAATTTCGTTTCCGTCGGGGTCTTTGATGAACGCTATTTTTGAACCTGCTTCGTCCATATAAAACGGCTGATACATATATTCATAGCCCATGGAATGAAGTTTTTTCGTGAATTCATCCATTGACTCAACTCCAAACGCAAAATGTCCGAATGCATTCCCGTTTTCATAACCGTTTTCGGGGTTTTCAAAATTGGCAGTAATTTCGATTTGAGTTTGTCCGTCTTCGTCGCTCAAAAAATACAAAATGCAGTCGTCTAGTTTTATTGTACGAACTAAATTCATATCTAAAAGTTTTGTGTAAAAATCAAGTGATTTGTCGATGTCTTTTGTTCTTATCATTACGTGTAAAAATTTCATTTTTTTTATCCTCTCTGCAAATATTGGTATTACTTTTATATATTGGTGATAGGCTTTTTATCCTCTTTATTTTGCCCTTGTTTAAATTTTATCTATACTGGTGAAAAGTTTTTTGCCCTCTCTTTTTTTTGTAAAGTTTACATTGATTGTTTATCTATCTCAATAACATGTCTGATTATTGTGTGCGCCATTAAAAGCAAGTATGGATTAATCTCATTTGTATTTGACATATTAATTTTTGCCTGAGGTTTTTCCTGCTGTATGTTTGCTTTTTGTTGACTAGTTTCAAAGGCTACGACTGACTCCATCGAGTAGTGTTTTTCATCTGCTTCAATTCTCAAAAGAAGTTCGTCTTTCGGAAATTCTTTTATGCATTCAATATTAACATGAACGGAATTTGATGTTTCAAGCATTAATGTTGCTCTGACATTGCCGTAATTTATCGTTGTAATTGTAATAATTAAAATGCTGTCGCTTTCATCGCTTCCCGCTCCGGTTTCGATTTCCAAATCAAACCCGACTCCTTCTTGCAAAGGTAGCCACGGAAGATAAAGAAGCATTAAAAGTTTCATTGTCTGTGCACCGTCATTTTGAGAGGCGGCAGCAACGCTTGCATTTATAAGTTTTGCGGTTTCTTTTAACTGCGCAAGGTCTTGAATTCCCAGTTTTGCCGAATTTGCCATTGTTGTAATGAGTTTTGCTATAGCGTCTTTTCCGTTTGCCTGAATCAACGCTGAAATATCTGCAAGATTAATCATTCCTGTCGATGAAATAGTAAGGTTTTTCAATGCAGACTGCATTTGGCTCATCATTGTTTTGTTGCCGTTCAATATCATATTTTGGGCTTCTGTCAAAGATAATCCTTGAAGCTGGGCTAAAATTTGAGCTTGAGTTTGCGTCATTCCTTTAAGATTTGTTTGGGCGGCAAAGCGTTGGTTTAATTGTGCAAGAGTAATATTTCTCTGCATCATATAAACAAGTTCGTTAAGATTTTTGGGCAATTTCATCATATCTTTAAGGTATGCAGATTGGTCTGAGCCTCCCATTTGCGCCTGTTGAGGTGTCGGAAGCGGGGTTGTTGATTGTGCGGAAGCCTGCGGTGCGGGAGTGAATGATGATGTTTGTGCAGACTGATTTGCGGGCGCCTGTTTTTGCATGTTCAGCGTCTGATAATTAATAAATTTTGAAATCATTCTGCCGAGATTTAAATCCACCATAAGATTAATTATACTGATTTTTCACCAAATGTAAAGGCTTTAAAACTTTTTCAATTTAGCGTAAGCAGCGTCCATGGCTTTTATTCCCTGACGGCCAAAGTCTATTGTGTACATCATGCTGTCGCCGATTTGTGTTACTTCTTTAATATGTCCGATACCGAGTTTGTCGTGAAAAACTCGTTCGCCCTCGTTGAAAACATATTCAATCGGCGCTGTTGTTTCCATACGCTTTTGGCGTTCTTCTTCGGCTGCCTGCATTTCACGCTCTTTTTGCTTCTTCTCTTCAAGCATACGTTTTATGGCATTGTCTTTGAAAAACTCTTTAACTTTTTCATCGTCACGTGCTTTGTTTTCCTTGGATTTTACAAGAATTGTACGGCTTGCAGTTCTTTGAGGTTGTGAATAAGAAGAATTTTGTTTCTGTCTGTCATTTTGAGATTTACCTGTAGCAAGCCCTCTGTTAGGTGCAACAAAGCCTTTACCAAATCCTGATGAGGGTTTTATATAGCCGTAACTGTCTGATTGAGCAGCAGAGTATGAAAAATCTGATTTTCCCGTACGCGCCTTAGAAACTGCGTTTTGGAATGTTGAAGAGCCGCTTGTTGAACCTTCAAATCCGATTGTATTCAGCAATTGCAGTGGAATTTCTTCAATAAATCTTGACGGGTTGTAATACTTGTATTCACCCCACATTTGGCGGCGTTTTGCTGATGAAAGGTAAAGTTTTTCTTCCGCACGGGTAACTCCTACATACATCAAACGGCGTTCTTCTTCCATTTCTGATGGAATGTTAAATGTTCTCTGGTGAGGGAAAACGCCCTCATCACACCCTGCAAGAAATACTACGGGGAATTCCAAACCTTTTGCGGAGTGAAGAGTCATTAAAGTTACATTATTTGTAATATCATCCATTCCGTCAAGGTCTGAAACCAGTGCAACCTGTTGTAAAAATTCGCCGAGTGCGTTTTCGCTTTCTTCGGGAACAAATTCGCCCGCTACGTTTACAAGTTCCTGCAAGTTTTCAATATCAGCTTCGCTGTCAGGTGTTCCCTGTGCCTGCAATTCATGCAGATAGCCTGTTTTTTCGATTACAAGAGTTACAAAATCCTGCAAACTGTAGCTTGATTGTGCGTCTTTAAATTTCAGGATAAGTTCTGAAAAATCTTTCAATTTTGCTCTTGTTCTAGGCGGAATATCAAGAGCGTCTTCAATTCTCTGGCATGCTGCAAAAAGGCTTATATCTTGTTGGTCGGCAAAATCTGCAAGGTTTTTCACAGTTGTGTCACCGATTGCACGTTTGGGAACATTTACAATACGTCTGAAACTTTGTGAGTCATCGGTATTATAGATTAATTTCAAATATGCAATAATATCTTTGATTTCTTTACGGTCGTAGAATTTCAAGCCTCCGTAAATTCTGTATGGTATTCCTGCCGCCATGCAAGCTTCTTCTAGCGCACGTGATTGAGAATTTGTACGGTAAAGAATTGCGTATCTGTTGTAATCTCCCGCAGAGTCCTGTTTTATACGGCTTGCAATAAAATTTGCCTCATCACTTTCGTCCTGCGCCTCAAAATAATCGATAAGCTCGCCGTCGCCTTTGTTTGAAAAAAGAACTTTGTCAACACGTTCTGTGTTGTTTTCAATAATTGCGTTTGCGACATTTAAGATATTTGCTGTTGAGCGGTAGTTTTGTTCAAGTTTGATTAACTTTGTTTTTTTGAAATCTTTTTGAAAGTTCAAAATAATAGTGTAATCAGCGCCGCGCCAGCTGTAAATTGACTGGTCAACATCACCTACAACGCAAAGGGAGCGTTCATCGGGAATTTCTGGCGAAAGATTTGTATAGAGCATATTAATAAGCTTATATTGCGCCATGTTTGTGTCTTGAAACTCATCGACAAGAATATGCTGAAATCTGTCGTAATACTGCTGTCTGACTTCTTTGCATTGTTCCAATAATTTTACGGTCAGCATAAGCATGTCATCAAAGTCGATTGCGTTATTGTTATTTAATGAGTTTTCGTATTCTTCATAAATAGACGCGATTTTTTGTGATTTAAAATCTCTTGCAAAGGTTGCAAAAGTGTATGCGTCCTGCATTTTGTTTTTAGCATTTGAAATAATAGTTTTTACAAGTTTTGGCGCATAAACTTTATCATCCAAATTTAATTTTTTAATAGCCTGTTTAATCACGGCATTAGAGTCGTTTTCATCATAAATAGAGAAATTTTTATCCAATTTTTTGCCGGACTGAAAACTGTAATTTTCAATATTTTCACGTAACATTCTTCCGCAAATTCCGTGGAATGTTCCGACCCACATGTATTTTACGACTTCTTGACCTAAAATGTTTCCAAGACGCTCTTTCATTTCTTTTGCGGCTTTGTTGGTAAATGTTACGGCAAGAATATTTCTCGGTTTTACTCCACATTCACGAATTAAATATGCAATTCTTGATGTTAAAAGTTTTGTCTTTCCGCTTCCCGCACCTGCAAGAACCAACAGGGGACCTTGAACTGTCTGTACTGCTTCTCTCTGTTCTTTGTTAAGATTATCCAATATATTTTCCATTTCCCTATTCCCAAAATCAAATTTTTGTGATATAATCAGCATAAACTAAAAATGTATAAATTTCAATCAGAAAGTAGGAAATATGGCAGAAACTGAAATGACAGGTATTTTAATGAGTTCGGATGATAATGCACAGGAAAAACAAAATTCAATTATGGTGCCGTTGGACGATTTAGACACCGTCTCCTCAGATTCTCCAAATACAGTGGATGAACTTGCAATGGAACTTGCAACAATTCAACAGTCAGCAAAAAGAATTGCGATTATCGGAAGCCGCAACTTGCCGATTACTCACCAGCAAATGATTGAAACTCTTGCAACAGCTCTTGTTATGCAAGGTAATACTATTATTACATCGGGCGGTTCATCAGGTACAAACGCAGCAGCAATTCGCGGTGCGATGAAATCTAATCCCGATAAATTGAAAGTTATTTTGCCGCAGACTATCGGACAGCAGCCGAGTGACGTTCAAAACCAGCTTATCGGTGTTCCAAATATCGTTGAACATCCCGACAGAGCTATGATGACATTGGCTGACGCTTCAAGAGTATGCAACAGAGAAATTATTGATGACTGCAACCAGTTAATCTGCTTCTTGTCACATACAAGTAAAACTTTGCACAATGCCGTTCAGTACGCTGAAGAAGGTCATAAAGTTATTACAGTATTCTATTTAGATTAATTTTTCAGCAGGTTGTAATGTCAGAAAATTTAAAGAAACTTACGGGCAAATTCGGATTTGAACCGATTGTCCAACATCTTGTCAACGATTGCGATATTGTGCTTTTTCAAGAACTTGTCGAAAACGACAGCTTTTTGTTCGATTTTGTAAAACAAAATGTTTCTGACAGAATTGCAAAAGTTATTAACGAAAATAATTATAAAAACCTTGTCGAATTTTTAAAATTTTATTCACCCTATTACGAAGATGTGATAGTGAATTCACTTGTAAAATATGCTGATGAAGATTTGACAGATTTGATGCTTGAAAAGTTTGAAAACGGCACAAATGATGAAAAAATTTATGCCGCAAAATATTTCGGAATAATTCAAGACCCTATTGCATTACCACTTTTGAGAGAGAACGCATATTCATCTGATGAGTTTTTGGTTCAAAATTGCGCCACATCGCTTGCGTTGTGGAATGATGAGCAGTCTTTTAATAATGCGCTGGAAAAATTAAAATCCGATGATGAATTTGAAAAATTATCGGCGGTAAAATTTTTAAGTGCTTATGGAAATAAAGAAGTATTACCTGAAATTTTTATGGTTATGAGAAAATCAGCAATGGCTGAAAATATTGCGGGCGAAATTCCGTATATTGAAAATCTTTTTGAACTTCTTGATAAATATTATGTTGACGCGCTTCTTACTCTTAATTATATTGTAAACGGTCTCGGCGAAATTTTGCCGTTGTCTTTAGTGTTTGATTTTGAACTTTTTGAAGTTTTTGAAAGGCTTATAAACCATTATGATGACAGCAAATCAGCAATGGTACTGCTTAATGCTAAAGAAAAATTTAATCTTTTAACGGAAAATGATGAGTATCTTTTTGACGAAGATAAGAATACAAAAAATGAAGTTCAAGATATTAAAAAGCTGCTTAATAGTACAAGCGGGCTTGAAAAATTTATTAATGACGAATTAAATGAAAATAGTCCATTTGTGTTTACGGCACTTGATTTTGCAACTGATTTGCTTAAAATAAGAGAACTTTTAAAATCCGATAATCAGACTTTGATTTTAAAAACCGCAGAAGTCCTAAAAAAACTCGGCAACCTTGATGAAACAGCAAAAACAATTGCACTTTTAAAGGTTACTGATATAAATATTAAATCTATTATAAGAGCATTATAATTATTTAGGATAATTTCATGTCGTGTTCTATTGTTGACCGTTGTGTCGCATCAAAAGAGCCGAATAAAATTTTTATTCGGCTCTACATATCCTAAATCAACAGTTATGACTGTTTGAATTTTCGGGTTGTCGCGGGAGTAACGTCCCGCTCCACCCGAAACAAGGCGTTGCCTTCTTATTCCAAGCTATCTTCCATTTGCTCTATCTTTTTCATCACTTCATCGATTTGTTCTTTGAAATATTCAAGGAACAATGAAACTTCTTCTTTAAAGCTGTATGCTCCGGGCCATGCCATATATCCGTACATTACATCTCCTTTTTTACTCTCGAAGGCAAAACCTCCGTTGTACTAACCGTATTTTTTATATCGGTTATTCAGATGAGAAACTTTAGTAAATATATTTGTATCTTAATGATTTGTTACAATTTATCATTTTAATCCTTCAGGCAATAATTATGTGAAAAAATTTTTTTATTGTACAATGTTTATTGTAAACAGTATTACTAAGATAAGGAAGAGAAATATGGAAAAACTTTCACCATTACAAATCGAAAGATTAAAGTATCAGCCTAAACTCCCTTCAAGTCTTTCAAAAGGTATTAACAGCCTGGAAATGTCTGAAGGTTCGGCTACTCAATCAGTTAGAGATCAGGAACAAATTCAAAACTTATTCAAAAATACATACGGAAAACCCGTTGTTACTTTTAAAAACACTTCATCTTCAAATCTATCAGAAGTAAGAAATGTAGGTGTAATCCTTTCAGGCGGTCAAGCTCCCGGCGGTCACAATGTTATTGCCGGCTTATATGACGCTTTGAAAAGTGCTAATTCTGCTAACAAACTTTACGGTTTCTTAGGCGGTCCGTCAGGTATTATTGAAGGTAAATATGTTGAATTTACCGATGAATTTATGGACGCTTACAGAAATACAGGCGGTTTCGATATTATCGGTTCAGGCAGAACTAAATTGGAAACAGAAGAACAATTCAAATCTTCATTGGAAGTTTGTAAAAAATTGAATCTTTCTGCTGTTGTAATTATCGGCGGTGACGATTCAAACACTAACGCTGCTCTTCTTGCAGAATGGTTTGTTCAAAATAATACAGGTATTCAAGTTATCGGCTGTCCTAAAACTATCGACGGCGACTTGAAAAACGACCAAATCGAAATTTCTTTCGGTTTCGATACAGCTACAAAAACTTATGCTGAACTTATCGGAAACATTCAACGTGACGCAAATTCTGCTAAAAAATACTGGCATTTTGTAAAAATTATGGGTCGTTCAGCTTCTCACGTAGCTCTTGAAGCTGCTTTGCAAACTCAGCCGAACATCACTTTGATTTCAGAAGAAGTTGAAGAAAAGAAAATGTCACTTGAAAGCATAATTTCTTATATGTGTGACATTATCGTAAGACGTTCAAATGCAGGTAAAAACTTTGGTATCGCAATCGTTCCCGAAGGTTTAATCGAGTTTATTCCTGAAATGAAATCAATGATTTCTAATTTGAACGATGTTATGGCTAATATGGAAAAAGAAGGTGTTGCAGTAAGCTTTGAAGCAGTTGAAAGCAGACTTGAAGCTTCAAATGCTAAAGTTTACAGCTCACTTCCGACATTGATTAAATCTCAATTGCTTGCAGACCGTGACCCGCACGGAAATGTTCAGGTTTCAAAAATCGAAACTGAAAAATTGTTAATCGAAATGATTTCTGCAAAATTGAATGAAATGAAATCTGAAGGAAGTTTCTCAGGTAAATTCAATGCGCAGTCACACTTCTTCGGTTACGAAGGCAGATGTGCATTCCCGTCAAACTTTGACGCTGATTACTGCTATTCATTGGGCTACAACGCATTTGCATTAATCAACTTTGGTTTGACAGGTTATTTGTCATCAGTAAGAAATCTTACACAGCCTGCTTGCGAATGGATTGCGGGTGGTATTCCTCTTACAATGATGATGAATATGGAAAAACGCCACGGTGAAATGAAACCCGTAATTCAAAAAGCATTGGTAAAACTTGAAGGCCCTGTGTTCAAACAGCTTGAACAAAACAGAGAAGAATGGGCAATGAATGACAGATATTTATTCCCGGGTGCAATCCAATACTTCGGACCTTCTTGTGTTTGTGATGTTACAACATGCACATTACAGCTTGAAAGAGCAAAGGCACTTGCAAGTGTGTAAATGATTTAAAAATAAAAAAAAGACAGTCAAAATGACTGTCTTTTTTTTAATAAAAAAGTTGTTTTTTTATTATAAAAATCTTTTAAATATCCCTAAACAAGACCCAAAACTTTTTTGTACCATGTAAATGTTTCTAGTTCAATTCCGTTGAATGTTGTTTTTAAACATTGATTTTTCAAATAATTTTCAAATTCGTCGTTGAATTTGGATTTGGTGCTTTTTTCCTTAATAGTTTTTGAAACTAACACTGTCATAGACCTACTCCTTTTTTTCCTAAGTGACCATATATAATTCTTTTTTGAATTATAACATATATTGACAAACTTTTCTAGTGGCTGAAAACGTGAATACATCAAAATTTGCTCTGTGAGGGCAAAAACGCTTGTAAATTTTTGTAAATTTTAATGGATACTAAGTTGACATTAAGATATTAAATGCTTTAGATGAATTTTTCAATTACACAATTCGATATTCAGGCAGGTATTTTTTTATGGTAAAATCCTTGTATGATTTTAATCGGTGAAAATATTCATGTTATATCAAAATCGGTACAAAATGCTTTGCAGCAAAGAGATGAAGAATTTATCAGAAATCTTGTTAAACTGCAAAATTATATGGACTATATAGATTTGAATGTCGGACCTGCAAAGGGAAATTTAGAGGGAATTTTACCGTGGCTTTCGAGAATTGTCGAGCAGGAAACTAATTTAGGAATTTCTTTTGATACAACAAATTCAGATGAAATGGAAAGAGGTTTGAATGCGTTTAATAAGAATGTTTTTATTAACAGTACCTCTAAAGATGAACCGCGTTTGAGCAATTTGACGGATTTGGCTTTAAAGTTTGACGCTAATTTGATTGCTTTGACATTGAGCAAAGAAACAGGAATTCCGAAAACTGCCGACGGCAGAGTGGAAATTGCTTTTGAGATTTGTGAAAAATGTCTTGAAAAAGGTTTAAATAATGAAAAATTATTTTTTGACCCTTTAATTTTACCTGTTTGTGTTGACCAGTCTCAGGCTTTGGAGGCTTTAAGCACAATAAAGATGATTAAGGAAAGCTTTGACCCTCCTGTCAAAACTGTTGTAGGACTTTCGAATGTTTCAAACGGATGTCCGAAAGAATTAAGACCATTAATTAACAGAGTTTTCGGATGTTTGGCTTTTGGAGCAGGTTTGGATTCTGCAATTATTGACGCTAGAGATTTGGAGCTTGTCACAATGTTCAGAATGCTTGAAAATCAAAATCCTAAATCTGATATTGATGAATTGTATATAAATCTTGCAGAAATGGTTAGAAATTTTGCAGATTTGAATGATGTTAAGTATGATGAACATTCAAAAGAACAGACACAGATTATAAAAACGGCAGGTGTACTTTTAAACCGTGAAATTTATTCTCACAGCTTTACACAAATCTGATTTCTGATATAATATTATTACAAAAGATTAGGAGAGTGGTATTATCAAAAATCGGTTATTAATTACGGCTTTATTATTATCTATGACTCTTTCGGGAATGCAGGTTCAGGCTATGACTCCCGAGGCAAATTCGCTTTATCAGCAGGCATGTTCTGCCGAATATAAAGAGGATTATAAAACTGCGGTTGAAAAATTGACGCAGGCTTTAAGCATTGCAAATAACGATGTTATGATATATACCAAGCTCGCAGGCGTTTATAACGAAATGGGCGAGTATGACAAGGCTCTTGATACTTATGCAAAAGTTGCCGAACTTCGACCAAATGACGGGTATATTTATATCAGTATCGGAAGTATTTACGAAAATTTGGGTAAATACAATGAAGCTTTGCTGGCATATAATAAAGTCGCTGAAATGTGTCCCGAATACCTGTATAATTATTTGAACATTGCAAATGTTCAATACCAGCTCAGAGACTATAAAGCTTCAATTGATAATTATAATAAATTTCTTTCTACATACACCCAGCACCGTGAAGCGCGTGAAAACCTCGCAGCATCTTATTTGGGCAGCGGAAATTACAAAAGTGCCGTAAACGAATATGAAAATCTTTATGTGAAAAATCCTGCAGCATTTACAGATTTCGCAAATTACGGATTGGCATTATTTGAAACAAAAGATTATCAAAAGGCTTCTGAATTTTTGGAAAAAGCAGTAGAAAACGACCCTGATAATACTACAGCTCATATTGATTTAGCACTTTCTTATCAGGAACTGGGCAAAAATGAACAATCGCTTGCACAATATGATGTTGTATTTAGACAGCAGCCAGCTTTGCATGCTCTAAGATTTGATTACGGCAATCTTTTAGCCGAAATGGGTAAAGATGAAGCAGCAATTGAAAATTACAAAATCTATATTAAAAATTATCCCAACGACGCAAGAGGATATCAAAATATTGGTATTGTATTCAAGCGTTCAGGCAAAATCAATGATACAATAGCAAGTTTTGAAAAAGCGCTTGAATTGCAGAAAGATAAGCGGGATATTACAATTGTTCAAGATTTGGCAGAATGTTATCATGTCAAAAACGATTATCCGAATGCTTTAAAATATTATGATGAGGTTCTTGCCGTTAAAAAAGATGATTACGGTACAAAACTGAATAAAGCTCTTGTTTTGCACGCAATGAATGATTACAACGGCGCAGTGTCAATGTATGATGAACTTTTAAAACAAAAAGACGACGCGTCTGTCAAAGCAAATCTTGCAATGGCTCTTGTAAGTCTTGGTGAGCAATATTTTGATACAAAAAATTATTCACTCGCAACGGAAAATCTTGAAAAAGCAATCAACCTCGGCACAAATGACAGTTATGCATACTTTACTCTTGCAAAATCATACAGAGCTTGCGGAGCGGATGAAAAAGCAACCGAAAATTTTGAAAAAGCTATATCAATGTCGCCCGAAAAAGTTGAATACAGCAATGAGTTTGCCGATTTTATTTCCGCGTCAAACAAACAGCCCGAAGTAGAAATTTCTGCAAAAGGTTCTGACTTTGAAATTGCTGAAATTCAGCTTTCTGCAGAACCCGAAGTTGATAATTCTGCAAACTACAAAAGCCTTGTAGCGTCAGGTGATGAAAATTACAGAAACAAAAATTATGATGTTTCAATTGCAAATTATCAGGACGCATTGAAAATTCAGCCGGCTGATGAAGTTACGCTTTTGAAACTCGGCAACATTTACAGAATAAAGGAAGACAATAAAAACGCAATAAGCTTTTATAAAAAAGCAATTGTGGTAAATCCAAATTATGCAGACGGCTGGTTTAATCTCGGACTTGTTTATGCAAATGAAGGAAACAATGGAAAAGCAAAAGAAAGTTTTCACCGCGTTTTGTCGCTCAATCCGAATTACGGATATGCATATTATGCACTCGGAATTGCGTATGAGCAGGATGGAAACAACAAAGAAGCCGTTAATAATTACAAAATTTTCTTGACGCATAACAAAGACGAAGCAACAGCAAAAACTGTTCAAGAAAAGATTAAGACACTGGAAAAATGAAGAAGTTAATACTCATTTTTACAACATTAATTCTTCTTTTAACAACAACTGCCTGCAACTCTGACAGGGCTTCAATTCTGTTTAATAAACATCCGATTTCCGAAAAAAATATTTACGATTATTCAGTAATTTTTCCTAGAAACACGCGGATTTATTATGTTATTTTAATGCCTGAAAAGGTTGAGTCGCGCTATTTGTATATTCAGGTAATCAAAAAAGATAATGATTACGGCAGATTAGGCTATAATCTCGTTTGGACGCGTGATATCCGTTTGAAAGATGAAGAGATTAATTATTATACGGATTATTTTGTGTTAAATGAAAAGGGTTATTATCTAATGAAAGTTTTTTCAAAAGACAATCCTCACAAATCCCTTGCCTCTGCCGAGTTTTACGTACAAAAATAATACTTTTATAATTTAGCTCTATACTCTTCAATGTCATTACATTTGTATTTCGGAATATATTCAACTTCGTATTTTTCGGCGATTTGGCGGATGTTGCTTGCTGCAGAAATAACAATAACTTTTGAGTTTTTATATTCGTTAAAGAATTTAATTTGTTTGATAAACCATTCACCTGCATACAAAGGTAAAAAATCCGGCTCCATTTGCATATCGGTAAAAATAATATCATAAGGTAAATCAATTGAAGCTGTTAATTTTTCTACTCCTTGCGACGCAGAAAATGCTTTATCAATATCAGCATTATTTCCTAAAATTTCTTTTACAGCACTTTCATGCCACATTACCCATTTTGGGCTGTCATCTACAATTAAGATTTTCATACCTTTATTATATCATAAAACCCTCCCGTGAGGGAGGGATATGATTAGTCTTCAAAAGGAACATTAATAATGTATTTATCTCCTTGACGGATTTTTGTAATATTGGCTGTGTCAATATCTTCGGTGAATGCAAAAGCCTGGCTGTATTTAAGAATTTCTTGTCTGTGATGAGCGTTTCTTTCGCCTGCTGCATTAATAATTAAAGTGTTGCCTTCAGTTCTGACTTCAATGTTTCTTTCATTGTTGTCGAATGGTCTTAAGTCAATAATAACTTTGTACGCGTCCGGTGTTTTTTCAACATGGATAAATTGAGCAGCTTCTCTGCCGAGTTTTTCTTCAGCACGGAATGCTTTTTTCTGCATTTTTTGCTGATGTTTGAATTCTCTCATTTCCATTTTGTTGTAATCGTTTTCTCTTTGCATAATAGCTTTGTCAAATCTTCTCATCTGAAAAGCAGGGTCAAACATTCTTTTGAAGTGCCAGTCAGATATTACATAAAATGCAGAAAACGCCCCGAGAAAAATAAGTAAACCTGTTAATACGTGTCTTAATGCAGGATGTTTGCATAAAAAACAATCGTCAAATTCTTCGTGTCTGTAATTGTTGTCTTCCATTAAGAACTCCTTTCTTTGTAAATTTCAGTATAAATATAAAATTGTAAATGTCCATTACACATAAAGGCTAAGACACTTGAAAAACAAAAAGGTATATGCTATTATACTTAATACGTAGACTGGAGTGTGATTATGGCGAAGATTTTAGTAACAATGCCGGATGAGTTTTTACATAAGATTGACGGTTTTGCGTCTAATGAACAGAGAACGCGAAGCGAACTTATTCGTGAAGCTTTAAGGACTTATATGAGAAGAAGCAATGCTGTTAATTCTCAAAAAGCTCAAAAAAATGCAGAATATTTGGAAAATTTAATAGGATAACAAAAGGGTTTCGACCCATTTAATTAGTCCTGATATATCATAAGGTTTAGGAATATATAAATCTGCTCCTGCATTTAGTATCATTTCTTTATCATGATATACTGATGTAACTATGATTTTTGTTTTGTCAAAATCAGGGTTATTTCTTATTGATTTACAAATTTCTATACCTTTTAGAGTGTCAGCATCGCCTGCATCAAGAATTATGAGAGATGGAATTGTTTCTTCTGCTGTATAATTTTTGGTTACTCTGGCATTATAGCCTTGTAAATCAAGAATAGTTGTTAAAAGCAAAGACATTGCGTCGTCTTCTTCAATAATAAATATATTTTTTTTCCCGTCGCTGCTTATAGCATTTTCTGCGCTTATTCTCGGACGTTCTATTAAATAGTTTGATTTTGAAGGTAAATCTGCCATGTTGTGAATTTGGATAAGCGCGTTCATAAGCTCTACAGAATTTTTGTATTGTATGAATTCATTTGTTACTATACCTATTGTTGTATGTACAAAATTACTGCGCCTTCCTGCAAATTCATCTCCCTGCATAAGCATAAAACCGCGTTTTATATCTTGAGGTGAATAAAATTTTGAAGCAACCGAATCAAAAGCAAAAGTTAAAAAGTTTGCAAGTTTTTCAGCTTTAATTCCGTCTGTTATTATCAAAAATTCGTTTTCGGAAAGTGTTCCGAAATAATCGTTTTCTGATAGCGCAGACTGAATTATTGCACTGTATGTGTGTACAAGTTTTTCTGATGCAAGCTCTGTGTATGTTTCTTTGTAACTGTCAAAATTTTCTATACTTACAATAAGTGCAGCCCAAAAACCATTTTCGGTTATAACACGTTTTAATGCACGCAATGAATAGTTTTTACCTGTAAGAAAGCGTTTTGTATCCATATTGGACTCAATTTCACGCCGCAGATGAGCTTTTATTCTCATTACAAATTCTTGAGGGTTGACGGGTTCGGAGATAAAATCGTCTGCTCCGTTTTCCAAAACCGCTAATCTGTCTTGAAGTTCTGCAGATTTTGAGGTTGCAATTATTACGGGACGCATATTATATGTCAGCGAACGTATTTTTCTGCAATAATCAGATAAATCGTCGTCAATACTGTCTGAAATGATAATCAAATCCGGTTCTTTATCTTGAATGAATTTCATTGCTGAGATAAGATTTTTTGTAATTGTAACTTTATTGGTTTTGCTTTCAAGAAGTTTCTTGTACTTGGTCGAAAGTTCAAGGCGTTTGTCAATTATCAGAGTTACGGACTGCATTTTTAGCCTGCCTTTCAATGTTTGCAGAGGGTAATAATATTTCAAAAGTAGTTTGTCTGTTTTCGGATTTTACTGAAATTTTACCGCCCATTTTTTCTGTAAGATTTTTGGTTATATATAAACCGAGTCCGCTTCCTTGAACCTTGCGGGTTAGCGGGTTATCAATTCTAGAAAATTTAGTGAAGATTTTTTCGTAATCCTCTTCATTAATTCCTATTCCTGTGTTTACAACTTTTATTGAAACATATTCATTTATTAAACCTGAGATAACAGTTATAGTTGAATTTTGTTCTCCATATTTGCATGCATTCTCAATTAAATTTGTCATTATCTGCTGAAATTTGTCTTTGTCAGCAAGAATATGCGGGGTCTGAGGAGAAAGACAAATTTTGAATTCTTTGTCTTTATACTGATTTTTCAGAATAGAAATTGTTGTATCAATTATCGATTTTATGTCGAATTCTTTATAAATTATATCGCCTTTCGTATTTTGCAGTTTTGTAACAGAAAGCATGTTTTCAACAAGATTAATAAGTCTGTTTGACTGCTCAACAATAATATTTAAAAACTTTTTCTTACTCTCATCGTCCAACTTATCCCACGAAGCAAGCATGGTTTGCGAAAATCCTCTGATTGATGTCAAAGGCGTTCTAAGTTCATGGCTTACGGTTGAAATAAAATCTTCATAGTCGTTCATAAAATTATTATAACAAATTTTTTGAAAATAGCTATAAATTTAATCTTTTCTAAATATTTTATGTTAAGCAGTTGAAAACTGTTTAAAAAACGATATAATGAATTTATGAGGGATATGAAAATGATTAGATTTAATAAAAATGGTTTTACTCTTGTAGAAATGATGATAGTTTTGCTTATTATGTGCGTTGTTGTTGCAGTGTCTGCACCTGTTATGACAACCAGAATGAAATCAAGTGGGCAGAATGCTTCACCGGTTTGGAAATATATTGAAAATTCGGGCAATTCCGATATATATTTCGGTACAAAAGATTTGCAAAGGGTTGTAATCGGTCAAAATAATGCAGAAACGGCTGAAAATGCAAGGTTAATTATAAATACATCAGCAGATACTCCAAATCATATTATATTCAAAGACGGCGGCAATTATGCAGGCATGCTTAAACTTTCCTCAAACGGTTCTATTGCAATCGGTAATGGTGCGGAAGCAAGTCTTGATTATTCAACAGCAATAGGTTATGGTGCAAAAGCATTGACGCCAAACACAATTGTTCTCGGTACTGACAGAGAAACCGTAAATATTCCGGGTTCTTTGCTTGTACAGTCAACTTCATACCCGTCTGACAGACGTTTAAAATACGTCGGAAAAGAGTCAAATGACGGCTTGGACAAACTTCGCAAGTTGAAAGTTTATAATTACATCTACAAAAAAGATGTGAAAAAAGTTCCTCATGTCGGTGTGATAGCACAAGATTTGCAAAAAGTTTTTCCTAATGCCGTTAAAAAAGGTTCTGACGGATTTCTTTCAATCCGCACGGATGATATGTTTTATGCGCTAATTAATTCTGTAAAAGAACTTGACGCAAAAATTTCAACACTTTTGAAGCATAACGATGACAAAGAGCTTCGTATTAAAAAACTGGAAGAAGAAAACAAAGCTCTTGAACAACGTATAAAAGCATTGGAAAGCAAGATTAAATAAAGTTTGTCGGCATGGCAATGCCGCAAAAAAAAAGCCATTCTATGAAGAACGGCTACCAGACTTGGGGAGGAGGTATGAAAAACTTAAGTTTTTCATATCCGAATACTCTTTTATTCGGAAGGCAAAAATAAAAACTTTATCTGTTTGTTTAAATATCCTCCAAATGATGTAGATAAAAAAACTCCCCGAAGGGAGTTAATAAAAGAAGTCTGACCCATAAGAGTCAATTATGAAAAAATTTACCTTTTATTGAACCTGCATTTCTTTTTCAAAACCGAAAAGCGAGCTTACAGATTCGTCGTCATGAATTCTTGCAATTGCAGCACCCAATAACGGAGCCACAGAAAGCTGTTTGATATTTGGAGGCATTTTATCCATATCAAGAGGAATTGAATTTGTTACCAAACATTCCTTAATCGGTGCGTTTGCAAGTCTTTCGATAGCAGGACCCGAGAAAACAGGGTGTGCGGCGCAAACGTAAACTTCTTTTGCACCTTCGTTTTTCAAAAGTTTAGAAGCTTCGCAGATTGTTCCTGCTGTATCAATAATATCATCAAACATTACACAAACTTTGTCTTTTACTTCACCGATAACATGAGATGCAATAGCTTCGTTGTGTTTGTCACGGCGTTTGTCAATAATAGCAAGCGAACAGCCGATTGTTTTTGCAAAGTGTCTTGTTCTTTGTACACCGCCGGTATCTGGACTTACAGCAACCATATCATCAGGGTCGATATTCAAGCCTTTAATGTAATTAGCTAAAATAGGTTCTGCATAAATGTGGTCAACAAGAATATTAAAGAAGCCTTGAATTTGACCTGTGTGCAAATCCATAGCAAGAACTCTGTCTGCTCCTGCCGTTGTCAATAAATCAGCAACAAGTTTTGCGGTAATTGCTTCACGTCCTGAAGTTTTTCTGTCCTGTCTTGCATAACCGTAATATGGAATAACTGCAGTAATAGTTTTTGCGCTTGCACGTTTAAAAGCGTCAATAATAATAAGCAGTTCCATTAAATTTTCGTTTACCGGGTTGCACAAAGGCTGAATAATAAATACATCGTCTCCTCTTACACTTTCCTTAACCTGAACATAGATTTCGCCGTCAGCAAAATTTTTGATTACCATAGGACCGATAGAAGTGCCAAGATAATCTGCAATTTCCTGTGCAAGTTTAGTGTTAGAACGTCCTGCAAAAAGTTTAATATCATGAGTGGGGTTAATAATGCGTTCTAGTTGTGGGAAAGTCATTTCTGCAACCATTTTAATTCCTTTCAATATCTTATTCCGAATATAATTATATTCTTATAGAAGTTGAACCTCAACATTTCTTTAAGTAATATTACTAAAAACTCGAACAAAAAATTTTTTGACATGATTAGCAAAATTTTTATGTTAAAGTTTTATGTTTCACTTGAAAAAATTAAAAAATAGTTTATAATAAATATATACATACGAAAGGAGTTTGAAATGAGATTATTAAAGAATTTACGTAGCTTCGGGGGGGGGCAATCTAAGCCAAGCGTTCCGCTTGACCCGTCATAATGGGTCTTGTAAACATTTTAGCGGTGCATTTACATTAGCAGAAGTTCTTGTGACTTTAGGTATTATTGGTGTAGTAGCGTCACTTACTATGCCTGTATTAATCAATAATATACAGGATAAGGATTTGGAAAGCCG
>CAJUPC010000013.1:33633-54753 GCA_910588555.1 Candidatus Gastranaerophilales bacterium | reverse complement strand
TTAATGAATCAGAGTTGGTGACTATTAATAATAATATTCATAATAAAGATATTCAAGTTTTAGCTTGTGATGTTACTAAAGACATATTTGTTGAAGATATAAATAAATCTTTATTTGGAATTTCAAAATACTTAGATATTGTATCTGACAGATATTCTATTCAAAGACATAAAGATTTGAGTCTTTTTATTAAACCATATTCCCAAAGCCGTAAAGATGTACTTTGTATTTATCGTAAATATGATGAGTTGATAAAGCATAACAATACCAGGTATTTAGATATTATTGGATATGATTACTTAGAAAACTGTAAGAATCTTTTACGAATAGAAAGACGATTAGCCAGTTTTAAAGAAATCAGAAATGCTTTTGAAATAAATCATGATGGGAATATTTACCTTAATGAGATATTGGAGTCAAAATCCAATCCTATTGGAGATAAGTTTAGAGAATTAAAATTAACTGAGGAGAATTTGAAATGACATTTGTTGAGATGATAAAGGTTTTAGGTGTAAAAGCATTATTTGAAGAGTTTAATGAGAATTTATTATTAATAAAGCAATTTATAAATATTCACTTTAAGAAAAATGAGAGTTTTGATACATCACGATATATGCGAGAGATAAAGAAATATTTGCATATAGATTTTGATAAAACTTATTTTGCCTATAAGCCTAATGTGTTGGAAGTTATTAAAAAAGTAAATTTGAAGGATAGAGTATAAAATTTATGACTGTAGTTTTGGATTTCAATAAATCAAATAAAAATGAAGATGATATATCTTTTATGGTTGATAATATTACAGTTACTGTCCATTCTCCTAAAGTAACTACAACCGATGAAGATAATAAGAAAAGGCTTGCTCAATATTTTTACAGATTAATGGAAATAGGAACAAGAGAAGCTGCATAAGCATTACAAAATATTTATATAATTGTTAATAACTCTTTTTCATGTTAGTTTAACTGAAAAGGAGTTTTTAATGATTAGGGAAAAAGTAAATAAAAATATAGAAACAAATAAAGCAGTTGCTTACATTAGAGTATCATCAAGAGAGCAAGAAAAAGGATATTCTCTTACCGCCCAAGAAAAATTATTAAGAAAGTATGCAAAAGATGAAGGATATGAAATTGTAGAAATTTTTAGAGAAGCTATGAGTGCTAAGAAAGCCGGAAGAAAACAATTCAACCTTATGCTTAAATATCTTAAATCCCATAAGGATGTAAATAAATTGTTAGTGGAAAAGACTGATAGAATAACAAGAAATTTTAAAGATGTAGTAGACCTTGATGAAATAGGTGGATTAGAATTACATTTTGTCAAAGAAGGCTCTATAATAACGGAAAAGTCCAAAAGCCAGGATAAAATGATATACGGTCTTAGAGTAGTGTTATCTAAGCAATATATTGATAATCTTAAAGAAGAAGCAGAAAAAGGAATATTAGCAAAAATAGAAGACGGCATATATCCCTCAATTGCTCCTGTAGGATATTATAACACTATGAATAGAAAAGGAAAGCATATAATTGCAGTTGATGAAGAGAAAAGAGCTATAATTAAGAAAGCATTTGAACTTTATGCTACAGGAAACTATTCTGCTAAAACAATTAATGATTTGCTTTATCCGGAAGGTTTAACTAATAGAAATGGTAAAAAACTTGCTAAATCAACTGTCGAAAGAATGTTTAAGAATATTTTTTATATTGGACAATTTGAATTTAAAGGATTTATTTGTACTAAAGCTCAACATGAAGGTATTATTGATATAAATACATTTAATGCTATACAAGAACGTTTAGGGGGAATTGTTAGAACAAGAACGCACGATATTCAATTTCCATATCAAGGCTTGTTTAGATGTAGTATTTGTGGTGGATTACTAACTCCAGAATTAAAAACAAAGAAAAATGGTAAACAATATATTTATTATCATTGCAATGATTCTCATAAGAAAGGTTGCAAAAAACTTTCATACATTTCTCAAAGCACTATAGACAAGATAATAGGAGAGTTTTTGAAGAGTTTTCATGTATCAAAAAACCTTTTAGAATCAATACAATGTTTTATTAAAGATATACATAATGATAAAAATAACTATCAAGAACAAGTAGAATCAAATATTACTATGAAAATAGAACAACTTAGCAAACGTATAAGACAAGCCTATGATGATAAGTGTGATGGTAAGATAGATGAAGATTTTTGGAAAGAACGAAATCAAGAATACCATGCCGAGCGAGCAGAATTAATTGAGAAATTGCAACGAATAAATGAGGCGGATGAAAAATTCTATGATACTTGTGAACAGTTATTAAAATTTGCTAAAAATGCTTATGACATGTTTATGAATGGAACAGTTGAAGATAAACGATTTATTACTCAAATTGTACTATCGAACTCAACATATTATGACAAGAAATTAGATGTAGAGCTACATCCGGTATTTGATACATTATTTAGGCTGACAAAAGAATATGAACAGAATAAATCTACTATCGAACCGTCTGAAAGTATTGATTTTACTAACAAAAAAGACCCTAAAAAGGGTCAATTTGTAAATGGCGGGAACGACGAGGCTCGAACTCGCGACCTCATGCGTGACAGGCATGCGCTCTAACCAAACTGAGCTACGCTCCCATAAATTTATTTGTCATTGACGGATAATTCCGACATGTTTTATTATAATATGCTAATTTTTTTTTTGCAATACCTTTTTTAACTTTTCTTAGCAAAAATTTTTTTTATAAGTTTTAAATTTATATGAAAATAAATTCTTTTTATAATTTCAATAATAAACAGACATCATTTAATGCAAGAAATCCTGAAATTCGTTATGCAGATGATATTGCAAGAAGGGTTAATCAATGTTATACCAGATTCTCTTCATCTTTGATTCTTGATTCAAATAATATTAATTATTTTCCAGAATTAAAAAGGAAGTTGGATTATGATACACGTATAATGAGATATTGTTTAAAATTTAAACTAGTTTCTTCAATAACATTAGGTGAAAAGTTAAAAGCCATTACAGATACGATTAAAATTTTTAAAACAGGTAATTGTAGAGAATCGGCCAATTTAGCTGAAATAGCTGCCAGAACAAATGGCATTAAAGATTGTTGTTATGCCGGAGTTTATATTAAAGATAATTCGCAAAATATTGACTTAGACCATGCTGTTTTACTTGTCAAAAATAAAAATAAACCTTATATTATTGATGCTTGGTTAGGATTTGCAGACTATTTACCTAATGCTGTTAAAAGATATAAAAGCGAATTCAGACATCATTTTGATTTGCCCTCGTTAAAACATAATGACTTGTCAGAAAAGAAAGTTAAACTTATTTTTATACCGGAGCCTATGGATAATTCTATAAATGATATATTTATGTATGGTTACAAGCAGGAAGAATTAAAAGAGTTATATCCTGAACTTATTATAAAACAAGCTAATGAGAAATCTGGTGTAAAGGCTATAATGAAAAAGTTTTTTTCTTCAATAAAAAAGAGGCTTTTTTAAAGCCTCTTTTTTATTATTAATTATATAATGGCGCAAGTTTGACTGACTGCTGTGGGATTACGCCCTCTTCTATTGATTGATAGACTCTGTAATCAATTACAGGGAAGCAGTTATCAATACTTTCGATTTCTTCTAATGCGTTTTCATTAATATGACCGCTTTCAATCATGTCTGCAATTTTTTCAAATCTGTCGACATGCTCTCTAAATCTGTCGGTTGCATAATCTTTTGCCTGCCATGTTGTAATTAGGAAAGGCCAATCTGAACTTTGCAATAATAGATTTTCTCTTGCAAGCTGATTAAGTGCTCTGGTCAATAATTTATCTTCCGGTAGTGAAGAGTATTTATCAGCAATTGCGCTCATGCGTTTTTCACAGGCATGGATTATAGGCCACATCCATTCTGTCAAATGGTTATTCCATACGTAGAAATGTCCGCCTTGTCCCCATGAACTTTCAGGAATTTGAATAGCTTCTTTTGGAGAGTGTGAGTGAACATATTCCCCTGCTGTCATTCTTTCAACTTCGGGAAGATATGCATTGAATTTCTTAATTACCTGTTTAATAAATTCAACACCTTCAAACCACCAGTGACCGAATAGTTCTGTGTCAAATGAAACCATTACAAGACCTTCTTTACCGGTAGCTTTTTTGTAATCATTTAGCATGTGGTAAATTAATGTTGTATAGTGGTCAGAATTTTCATTAATTTTATTTAATGCAAGCACAGGGTCGTAAAGCATTTTATCACCTAAATCAGTTTTAGATGATGTAATTCTCCAATAGTGCATGCCTGAATTTGCGTCTTTTCTATGGAATTCTCTGAATACACCGTCACCAGGATATCCGTCAGCAGCTGACCATACCTGATAGCCAGCTCTTTCGTTTCTTCCCATTACAGCAACCTGAGCGTCAGGAAGCCAGTATGCTGAATATGTGTCATAGCCTGTTGCAGGACGTTCGGGAAGCGGAATGTATTCAATGTTGCCGTAAACACCGATTACACGTCTGTTTCCTATAGAGTTGCCGCCTTCAATAACGTGAGATTCTGTAAAGAAGTATTCAATATCGTTGTTTTGAAGTGTAACTTCAATTGCCGGTCTCCAGTGTTTTTGGCCGTCTTTACCAACGTATTCGTAACCTTGTCTGTAAGCGCATTCGGGAAGCCAGCAGCCGCATGCTTTTTTGCCGAACAATCTTTTTGTCGTGTCTGAACCGACTTTAAATTGTGCATTTAAGTTTGCGTCAGTAGCCAATAACGGAGAAAATCCGTGAGTTGCACCAGATGTTGTTATTTCAATACATCCGAGATCTTGATACTTTTTGAATGCGGCAATTAAGTCCATTCCGTATTTGTTAATGAAACAGTCTTTAATGCTGGTAAACCAATCAAAATAATATTTTGCAAGATATTTTAAATGTTGTGAATGAGGCACTTTTTCATCGGGATATCTTTCCAAATCCTTAGAAACTTTAGCAATTCTTGAATCAAGATATTCGACAAACCCGTGTTTTAGGTGTTCGTCGTTAAGCTGTTCAGCCAAAATCGGAGTAATACCGACAGTTAATTTAGCCTTAATACCTTCATCGTAGAGTTCTGAAATTGCATTTAATAATGGAATGTAAGTTTCAGCCATACATTCATAAAGGTTTTCTTCCCCGAAAGGCCACATGCCGGCTTTTCTGTAATAGGGTAGATGACTGTGTAACATAAAAACGAATTGTCCTACTGACATTTGTGCCTCCTTCTTCGAATTATTATATAACTATAATTCTTTTTTATATATTATTTATACCACAAGAGGGTAAAAAATATAATTCTTGAGAACTAATTCTTATGTATAATGTTACAAAAGTTAAAACATAAGAAATTTAAAATTTTTAGAAATGTAAAGTTTCTAAAATTTCATAGCAAAAAATTTTTTCCTTTGTTTTAAAATAAGTGTAGAAGATATATTTAATTGGTGAAAAAATATGAAAATTAATTCGGTACAACGTCAAATTGCCCTCACTCAGGGCGGCTCAGGGCTCCTTTCGGACTCTAATAATTTTAGAGAGAAGAGCAATATGAGCATGTGTGAAAAAAATAGAGGATATAGTGCAGAATTTAGCGGCAGTTTTACGGGACAAGAGAGTAAGGCTGCCGCTAATGTTATGAAGAAAACCATGGGCGATAAAGTTTTGACAAGCAAATGGTTTAATTCGCTTGTTACAATGGCAGAAAAACATAATGTTGCAACTTCAGCATTAATTGCTCTTGGACTTGCCGGTGTTATGAGACCTGCAACTACAATGGCCCTCCCCGGTAAGAAAGATAAAGAAGATAAAATTTATGCCTCCGGACATGCAATAGCTTCAGGCATAATGGGGTTTGTTGTTTCTTTGATTTTAACAAGTCCATTGGACGATGCTCTTACAAAATGTTTTGAAGCTTCGGAAAAGTCAGCCGGTTTAAAACCGCTGGATTTTGAAAAAGGCGAAACAATTGAACTTATGGAAAAGCGTTCTTCTAAAGTTTTGAAAGACATGTTTAAGAAAATTAAAGATTTAGGTGAATTAAATATAAACGCTACAGATATTCAAAAATCTCAATTAAAATTCTTAACTAAGAAAAAAGATGCTATGAATACTCTTATGAAAACAATGCCAGATTGGATAATTGCAGTTCCAAGGGCTACTTTAACAATTGCTTTAATTCCGCCGATTTTAAAATATGTATTTGGAATTGAAAAGAAAAAGAAATCGGCACAGCCGGTTCAAGATAATAATATTACAAAGGATACCCCGACAATGAACTTTATTGAAAAACCTGTTTTTCAAGCTGTAAAAGGAGGTGTTAAATAATGAACTTAACTATAAATAACACTCCGTACAGATATAATCAATATAACAATCAGTGCAAACCCAGACCTAATTTTAACGGCAATATTGCAAATTCTGTTTCTAAAGCTGCAGGTGAAGTTGAAAAAGAATTAAGTTCAAACTCTTCAAAATTCTTTGCTCCGTTTACAAAAATGTTTGACCAAACTTCTGAATGGTTATGTCAAAAGGTTGCCAAACCTGTTTTGGGCAGCAACTGGTTCGGCGGATTTGCAGAGAAAGTTCAGAATGCTGATAACTTATTCCAGCATTGTTTGACAACAGGTTCTGTTATAACAAGCGGTCTTTATATGCAAAGAACACTGGCAAATAAAGATATGGATAAAGACCGAAAAAATACACTTGCCGTAAATCAGTTTTTAACATTGTGTGTATCGACAGCAGGTGCTTATACAATGGATAAATATTTGAAAAACTGGTGGGAGAATATGTCTGCTAAATATGTGGGACATAAAGTTTTGGATGATACTTTTGCAAAAGATTATAAAGATGTAAAAGATGCAATTAATAATATTAATAAGGCATTAAAAGCTGATGGAAATGCTGATATCTTTAAACTTGCAGAAACTTCCAAAAAAGAGTTAAATATGACAGAAAAAGGATATAAATTCTTAACTGATACAATTACAAATTCTCTCGATAAAGCAAAAGAAACTAAAGAGGAACTAAAATCTTTAAAATCTATTAAATTAGATAAATTTATAGATAAATTAGTCAAACAGGAAAGAATTCCTAAATTAACATCCGGTTTGAAAAAACAAATTACAGGTTTTGGCTTATTACGTTCAATGATAGTATTCGGATTTGTTTACCGTTACTTTGTACCTGTTGCGGTTACAAAACCTGCAAACAAACTCTGTGATATGTATCTTGAACACAAAAAAGCTAAAGAAGCTGCTCAAAAAACAGCATAAAATAATTAAAGGCTCGTCAAAAGCGAGCCTTTTTTATTGATAAAAAAACGATTTTATTGTATATTTCATTGTGATGAGGGAACACTTGGACTTAGATTTAATAGTTAGAGAATGTAATTTGTTCGATGACTCGGACATAAATTCTGTTGTTCAAAAAATTCAGGCTCTTGATGAGGTTTATGAGAGTGTAAATCTTGTTAAAATCTATAATTATTTTTTAACTGTTTCAAAAAATCCAGAAATTTTGATGAATGTAATCCAATGTGCTGACAGAATTAGAGATAATTCTACATTAAGCCCTCTTTTGGATTTGCTTTTAATGAAAAATATTGAGTCGGAAAAGGACCTTTATATAAATGTAAGAGTTATGTGTGCAAAAGCTATTGCAAATTTGAAAAACACATCTGCAGTAACTCCATTACTGTATTGCTTAAACAATAAAGATGAGCACTACAAAATAAGACTGGCATGTGCTGATGCGCTCGGTAAAATCGGGGATAAATATGCGGTTGCACCTTTGATTTCTATTGTAAAAGATGAGGATGAAAAATCTGTTTATTTGAGAGAAAGTGCAGCATCTGCTCTCGGTATGCTGGGTGATTTACGCGCGGTTGATCCTCTTGTCAGCATTCTTGAAGCGCAAAAAGGAATTTGGAGCAAATTTACTTTTTTGAAAGAACGTGTTATTGAGGCACTAGGAAAATTAAGATTGAATGACGATGAACGTGTTTTTAATGCTTTGAAAAATTCTCTTGTTGATGAGTCGCCGCAAATTAGAATAAATGCAATTGAAGCTATTATGGATAGTGAAAATCCCAAAGCAGTTGAAACAATTAGGGCATGCCTTGTTGAAGATAATGACGAAGAGGTTAAGAAGAACGCCATGATTGCGCTTTACAATCTTATAGGTCGTGAAATTTTGGATGAAGTTGCAAACAGTCCTAATTTTTCGGATAGTTTAAAAATGGAAGCTGTATCAATGATATCGGAGTATGAAGAAGATGAGTAAAGGTATAATTTTGTTGTCAGGCGGATTGGATTCACTGGTAAGTCTCGGGCTTGGTGTAAAAGAATATGGCATAAGGCTTGCTTTAACATTTGATTACGGACAAAAATCCGCTAAAGATGAAGTTGAAGCTTCAAGAAAAATTTGTGATTATTACGGAATTGAACATAAAGTTATAAAACTTGATTGGTTACGCGAAATAACTCATACCGCCTTGGTTGCAGATAAAGAATTGCCGTCAGAAATGAGTGAAAATTCTGCAAAAAGTGTTTGGGTACCAAATCGTAACGGTTTGTTTTTGAATATTGCCGGAAGTTTTGCAGACGGTGAGGATTATGATTATATTTTGATTGGAGCAAACAAAGAAGAAGCAGGAACTTTTCCCGATAACACGCAAAAATTTATTGACCAAATTAATGCAGAATTCGAATTATCTACTCAAAAAAAGTCAAAAATTGTTGCACCCTTGATAAATTTTAATAAAAATGATATAGTAAAACTGG
This sequence comes from Candidatus Gastranaerophilales bacterium, assembly GCA_910588555.1. GTDB lineage: Bacteria > Cyanobacteriota > Vampirovibrionia > Gastranaerophilales > Gastranaerophilaceae > Stercorousia. The sequence continues at coordinate 45,932 of CAJUPC010000013.1, read as the reverse complement.
CTTTTGAAAATAATATTCCGCTGGAATATGTAAAAAGCTGTTATGCAGGCGGTGAAAAGCATTGTGGTAAATGCGAATCTTGCATGAGATTAAAAAATGCTTTAATGGCAAATAACGACACACATTATATAAAGGAACTGTTTTGAAGACATTAATCGCTGATAAAGAAATTAAATATGAAGGCCGGCAGTTAGCACCGCACTGGATTTATAAAAATTTTAAAATTCAGGGTGACGCAGCTGTTGCTTTTATTGGTGAATGTGAAGTTAAATTGACAGAAATGGTTGATATTGAAGATGTTATCAACAACGAACCTATTTACAGCAAATCTATGCTCAGCATTATAACAGAACAGTTTAATGTTGATTTGGTAGAGGGTGTTTTCAGACAAAGACTTTTAATTTGTATAATTAAAGAAGCTCTTGAAAAAAGAGGGTTTAAGATTACAAGAAACGGTGACGATTTGTTTTTTGAAGGGAAAAAACTTACTGTTTCTATTGCGACAAAATCTATGACTTCAATTTTAATCCATACAGGCATAAATATTGACTCCGAAGGCGCGCCGGTTAAGGCAAGCGGTTTGACAAGCGAACTGGGAATTAAAGATATCAAAGGTTTTGCAAAAGAAGTTTTAGATAAGTATTCCGAAGAAATTGATGATATAATTATGGCATCAACAAAAGTCAGAGGTGTATAATGACAGAAGAATTTAATAAACAATCACATATCAGTTATAAAGAATATCAAAAAAAAGTTGCAAAAAATCCAAATGACGGGATTGCAATCTTTGTTTCGGCATTTTTTATTTTGCTTTTGCTGTTTTTAGGTATTGCAAAACAAATTTCTCCTGATGTTGATGTTACAATCGGTGGTGATGATGTGGCTGATTCTGAAACAATGGGGATTGAAAAAACTTCTGTTGACGAACGCTTAAAACTTTTACAAATGGAAGATAACGGAATGGCCGGTGAAGATGATACTTTTGCTCCCGAGCTTGATGAAAAAGTTGTTATTCCGGAGGACAATAAAAAAGAAGAAAAACAGGAGCCTGTAAAACAGGAAGAGCCTGTTAAATTGCCTGAAAAAGATGCAACACCTAAACCGGCAGAAACAGCTTCACCTGCTCCAAAACCTGTTCAACAGGTTAATACAGCGTCAAAAGTTGTTGTAGGGTATTATGCTACAAAAGAACAGGCAGAAGTTGCAAAAGGGATTATTGCCGAATCAGGTTTGAATATATCTCCATTTGTAAGAAGTATCGGCGGAGCATACACAATTCAGGTCGGGTCATATTCTACACGTGAAAAAGCTCAAACCGTTGTAAATGACCTGTTGAGAAACAATTATCCCGCAAGAATTATTGTGGAATAATTATTTTCCCTCTCCTTGGGGGAGGGGGATAATTTAATCATAAGCTGTAGGTCGGTATAGTAATGCCGACAAGAAACTAGAACCAGTTACATAAATCGTTTTTACACAGAACTTTTTCCAAGTCTGACATTGTGTTTTCGTTTGTCATCTCATAAGTTACGGGTGTAATTGAAATTTTGTTGTTTCTTACTGCCGCAATGTCTGTATTCGCGTCAACAGGCTCAGTAATCAACTCTCCTGCCATCCAGTAATAAACTTTTCCGCGCGGGTCAACTCTTTTTTCGTAATTGTCGGTAAACATTTTTCTGCCGAGTTCTGTTACTGCTACTCCTGCAATGTCTTCTTCTTCAAGTGCAGGAACATTTATATTCAATAAACTTTTTTTAGGGAAATTGAATTCAGAAAGTTTTGGCAGTAAGGCGTTTACAAATTTTGCGGCGAATTTAAAACCGTCGAGTTCATAGTGCATGCTTGCAAGTGACATTGCAATACTTGGAATTCCGAGCATTGCCCCTTCCATTGCGCAACTAACCGTTCCCGAATATAAAATGTCGGCACCTAGATTTGGACCGTGATTAATTCCTGAAATTATTATATCCGGCTGTTCTTCGGGTGATAAAATTGCATTAACTCCGATTTTAATACAATCTCCAGGGGTTCCTGTGGTGACCCATGCCCTTTTTACATTATTATAAGCTTCGACTTCTTCAACTCTGATAGGGGTGTGAAGCGTTAGAGAATGTCCTGCGGCACTTCTTTCTCTGTCGGGTGCAATAACATATACTTCATTATTTTCGGCTAAAGTTTCAGATAAACATCTTATGCCGTTTGCCGCTATTCCGTCATCATTGGATATTAATATTTTCATTCAAAAGTCCTCATTTATATAATAATATAATTATTTTCAAATAAACATAGTTATCTTTATATATATTTATTAACTTTTGTAACGAAATATATTGTTGATATGTTTAATATGGCAATTTTATATACTCAAAATTTTTTATATATATACACACGAGGAAATGCATAAAACGAGGAATCAAAAAACGTTTTATTGCACACTACACTTCACACTATTACGAGGAATTACGTAAAAAGAATTCCAACTCCTATCTGAAAGATAGGAGTTTTTTTTGCGGGCGAGCAGAAGGACGAGCGATAGCGAGAGACGAACAACAATCAACGGAAACGTTGAGTTTTCGGTGTTGTTGTGAGCGTTCCTGTTTTACGCGAGCCCGTATTGCCCTGTAACATAAGAATGTAGGTCGGCATTGCTATGCCATTTTATGATTTACATCTTGCAAGCCAAATATCCGAAACCACATTTTCTATTACACGTTTGCTCACAGAACCTGTTAAAAATCTATCTATTTTTGATTTGTTTCTTGAACCTAAAATAATTAAATCTATATCGTTTTGTCTTGAATAATCTATTATTTTTTGAGCGGGTATTCCTGTTAAGATTGTGGTATTATCTACCTTGATGTTATGTTCACAAAGTATGGCTTGGATGTCTTGAATTGCTTTTGCTGCATAAATTTGCTGCTGTCTTTGGATGTCTAAAAGCCAGTTAGTGTCCAGTGTTCCGTCTAAAAATAAAAGATTAGGGTCATCATTTACCATGCAAATAAATATTTCTTTGTCTTCGAGTTTCAAGTGTGAAATTATTTCGCGAATTATTGAACAAGAACATGCTGTACCATCTGTTGTAAGGAGTAATTTTTTTCTTTTGTTTTCTTCTTTTGCAATATAGTTTGAGATTTTACTGCTGTTTATAATTTCTTGAGATACTGAGCCAAGCCATTTTTGGATGCCTTTTTTGCCATGAGAGCCCATAAGGATTAAATCGTATTCTTGTGAGTCAGCCTGTTCAAGAATACTTTCTATTGCGGCTCCACAGTGTTTTAGTCTTGAACCTGTTTTTAGTCCGAGATATTTAATTTCATTTTCGGCATAATCAAGGATTGTGTCTGCGACATTTGCGCAGGAATAAGTGAAATTTGTTTCTTCAATACTTATGTCATCAGGCAAAAAACTCCAATCAATTACGCAAATTGTATCTACTATTGCATCTTTAACCCAGTGTGATATGTTTTTTAGGGCATTAAAACTTATTTTTGAACCGTCTGTGCAAAATAATATTCTCATAATTTTTCCTTATCTTTGAGCGAAGCGAACTAAATGGTCTTTTCACTTCTCACCTTTCACTTTTCACTTACTATAACTTATGTAAAGTAAAATTACATTGGCTGGTATTCTATATTTTTTTTTGTTATTATATTTGTACAAAATATATTTTAAGGGATATGTTATAGCTATGGCCGCGGAGCAAAATTTAAAACAGAAAATTAATTTAAGGGATTATAAAGATTTAATTGAAACAATTGCGAAAGTTGAGTATCAGAAATTCTCTTCATCCCATCTTATTGATTTGCCTGAACTGATAAATATCGGAAATCATACATTATATATTTTATTCAAATCTAATAAAAAAAATATTGAATATAATAATACGTATCTTGCTACTGCTATAAAGTGGGCTATAAGAAATGAAGTAAGACGAAGATATAAATGGTATTCTTTAAAAAATAAAAAACAACAGCTTGAAGAAGAAAATGAAAATTTGAGAGAGGAAGTTTATAAAACAATTCTTTCAATTGAAGAAATGCAAGAAGCGGAAGTTCCTACGCAAATTAAAGCTGAGGACAAAACTCCCGAAGAATGTATTGAACTTTCTGAATTGAAAGCTGAAATTTTGGAATCAATGAAAAAGCTTCCGCAAAGAGAAAGAGAATTAATTGAATATAAATTCTTTAAAGAGAAAAAATTGAGAGAAATTGCTGAAGAGTTTAATATTTCTCAATCAAGAATATCAAGAATTATTCAGTCCGGTTTGGATAAAATTAAAAGGGATTTAAAAAAACAGGGGATTATTTAGTGAAAACAATTTTTGAAAAAAGTAATGGTATCTCAGGGATAAATTTGACCGATGAAAAAGAAAATTTGAGTTTTATTGATGAAAAATTTGTAAAAAAATCTCAAATCGGACTTCCTCAGGTAAGCGAACTTGAGGCTATGCGTCATTATAAAGAATTATCGGATTTAAATTTTTGTATTGAAAAAGGCTTTTATCCGCTTGGTTCTTGTACTATGAAATATAATCCTAAAGTTAATGAACTTCTTGCGAGTTTGGAAGGTTTTGCAAATCTTCACCCGCTTTCTGACGATTGTGATTGTCAGGGTGCTTTAGAATTGATGTACAAATTGCAGGAAGCTTTGAAAAAAGTCACCGGTATGGATGCAGTTACTTTGCAGCCTGCAGCAGGTGCTCATGGCGAGCTTACCGGTATGATGATTATCAAAAAGTATTTTGAAGTCAAAGGTGACAACAGAAAAAAGGTTATTATTCCCGATTCTGCCCACGGTACCAATCCTGCAAGTGCTCATTTATGCGGGTTTGAAATTGTTCCTGTTAAATCTAACGAAAAAGGACAGGTTGATATCGAAGCTTTAAAAGAACTTTTGGACTCTGATGTTGCCGCAATTATGATGACTAATCCGAATACGTTAGGTATTTATGAAGAAAATGTTCTTGAAATTTCTAAATTAATGCATGATAACGGTTCGTTGTTGTACTATGACGGAGCTAATTTCAACGCTGTTATGGGATATTCAAATCCGAAATTAATGGGATTTGATGTTGTGCATTTAAATCTTCACAAAACATTCTCAACTCCTCACGGAGGCGGCGGTCCAGGTGCCGGTCCGGTTGGTGTAGTTGAAGAATTGAAAGAATTTTTGCCGTCACCTGTTGTTGAGTTTGACGGAGAAAAGTATTTTAGAAACTATAATATTAAACATTCAATTGGAAGCGTTAAAGGATTTTTCGGTAACTTTGGCGTGCTTGTCAGAGCTTATGCTTATATTTTAATGATGGGCAAAAATTTGAAAGAAGCAAGTGAAAATGCCGTATTGAATGCAAATTATTTAAAAGAAAAATTAAAAGGCGCTTATTTGCTGCCTTATGATGAACCTTGTATGCATGAGTTTGTTTTATCAGGCGAAAAGCAAAAACATGAAAACGGAGTTTCGACATTAAATATTGCAAAAGCATTAATGGATGAAAATACTCATCCGCCAACGGTTTATTTCCCGTTAATTGTTCATGAAGCAATAATGATTGAGCCTACAGAGTCAGAAACCAAAGAGGTTTTGGACGATTTTGTAAGTGTTATGTTGAAAATTGCCGAGGAAGCTAAAACAAATCCCGAAAAACTTATTTCGGCGCCGCACACAACCCCTGTAAAACGCTTGGATGAAACTCTTGCGGCAAGAAAACCGAATTTAAAATATACAGAAAATGAGTAAATTATGACAGATATTAATAAGAAAAAAAAAGTAGCATTTCCCCATATGGGAACAGTAAGCATAGCATGGGCGGCGGCACTGAAAAAAATCGGTGTTGAACCTTTTATTCCGCCATATACAAGCAAAAAGACATTGTCTTTGGGTACAAAACATTCTCCCGAAGCAATTTGTTTACCTTATAAATTAATTCTCGGAAACTTTATTGAAGCAATTGAGGGCGGTACGGATTATGTTGCGATGATTACATCCCCCGGCTGCTGCCGTTTAGGTGAATACGGAAACTGTATTCACAGTGCATTGACTGATTTGGGATATGATGCAAAATATATTGAATTGACTTTGTATGATGGAATTAAGGGAATGTATAATTTCCTTAAAGAAGTAAGCGGTAAAAATGATCCGATATTGTTTGCCAGAGCGATTAATATTGCTATCAGAAAGATGTTTGTTCTTGATGATTTGGAAAATATTCTGGCTTATTACAGAGCAAGAGAGATTAATTTTGATGAAGCGGAAAAACATTTTAATAAGGCTTTGCAGTATATTAAAGATGCTGATAACACAAGACAGCTTAAAAAAGCTAAAAAAGACGCTATGGCTGAAATGAAAAAAGTTGAAATTGACAAAAATAAAGAAGTTTTGCATGTTGATTTGACGGGCGAAATTTACCTTGTATGCGATAAATTTTCAAATCAGGATATTACAAGAGAGCTCGGAAAAATGGGTGTTCAAACGCGTAGAAGTCTTACCATAAGCGGATTTATTAAAGACGCTATTATTCCCGAAGCTTTCAGAAAAGGTGAAACCCATCTTCAAAGAGCATTTAGAATGGCAAAACCTTACTTAATGCGTGATATCGGAGGCGACAGTTTAGAATGTGTTTCTGATGTTGCCTATGCTGATGAAAAAGGTATAGACGGAATTATTCATATAAGCCCGTTTACCTGTATGCCTGAAATTATGTCACAGAACATTTTCCCAGCAATGAGAGAAAATTGTGATATTCCTATTTTACCATTGATTATGGATGAACAGACCGGAAAAGCAGGTTATTTAACAAGGCTTGAGGCATTTGTTGATTTAATGCGAAGAAGAAAAAGAAAACTTGCAATGGCTGTTAAGTAAATCGGCTAATGTTTTTATTTTAAAACTTGAGGTTATTATATATTATGAGAGAACTGTTTAAAGAAGCTTCTAAAATTACAAATTATAATATAATATTAGCAATACCTTTGATTGTATTTGTCAAAGTTTTAGATTTATATTCATTTTTTTCAAGATATCACGCTGATACAGCTCCAAAGTTATTGCTGGCGTCGTTGACGGTTCTTTTTATGGGTGCTGTTTTTTGCGCGGCATGGTTTTATATGGTTAAAGGTGCGATTAATTTATCTAAAAAAGTTTTTGTACTTGATGCTGACAGAGCTAACGCCTCAATGAATTTGTTCAAAAGTATTCCGGAAGGTATCGGTAAATACTTTTTGTCTTTTGTCGGAGTATATGTGATTTTCTTTTTTATTCAAATTATTGCGACTCCTATAGTTTATATACTCGGAAGACATTTAATCGGCAGGCTGGATGAAGTTTCGACGCAAAATTTGATAACTCTTGCAAATGATCCAAATCTTGCAACAAACGCAGGTATGGCTAATTTTATTGAAAAATTGACTCCCGAACAGATAGTTTTTCTCGGTAAATGGAGTTTGTTGTTTATGCTTGCAACTTCTGTTGTGATGTACCTTTTAATGCTATGGATACCTGAAATTATATATAAAAACGAAAATCCTTTTATTGCGCTGGGGAAATCTGTCGCAAAACTTTTTAAAGATTTCTTTAATACTGGCAGATTGTTTTTGTCATTGTGGTTTATGGGTTTTGCTTTGTTATTTATAAACACTTTTGCAATGCTTAATCCTGTTGCATATATACTGGTTAGTATTTTGATGTTCTATTTTACTGTATATATAACAGTGCTTATATTCTTGTATTACGATAAAAAATACATGGTTCAAGATGAAAAATAAAGTGATTGCAGTAGTTGGAGCAACGGCAAGCGGGAAAACAGCTTATGCTATTGAACTTGCGCAGAAGCTTGGTGGTGAAATTATTTCTGCAGACTCAAGGCTTGTTTACAAAGGTATGGATATAGGAACAGCTAAACCGTCAATGGACGAACGTCAAGGAATTCCTCATCATCTTATTGATATTGTGGAGCCTGAATTTGATTATTCAGCTGGGTTGTATGTAAAACAGGCTAAAGAATGTATTGCTGATATCTTGTTACGCGGAAAAGTTCCTATTATTGCAGGCGGTACGGGATTGTATTTTAAAGTTTTGCTGGAAAACTATGATTTGCCCGAAATGGAAGCCGATTGGGATTTGAGAAACAAATTATCAAAATATTCTTATGAAGAATTGGCTCAAATGCTTTATGAACTAGATAAAGAGGCTTTTGTTGAAAAAAATGACAAGAAAAAAGCTATCAGATATATAGAAATTGTAAAATCAACCGGTAAACCTATCAGTCAATCAAGAGGAAAAGGCGAAAGAGAATTTGATGTTGAATGGATAGGGTTAAATTTTCCGCGCGAAGAGCTTTATGACAGAATAAACAAACGTGTTGATTTAATGCTGGAACAGGGGCTGGTAGAGGAAACGCAGCGGCTTATTAAAAAACATGGCAGAATTTTAAATATAACCGAAACAATCGGATATCGTGAAATTATTTCTGCACTGGACGGAGTTATGTCAATGGAAGAGGCTGTTGACAAGCTTAAGCAAAACACAAGAAATTATGCAAAACGCCAGCTTACATGGTTCCGTAAAAATCCTGAAATAAAATGGAATTGTTATCCTGACAAGAAAAAGAAGTAATTTAATATTTTACTTTAAACGGATAATTTTTCGGAATTTTCCAGCCGTTATATTGAATTATTGCAGTGCAGTAGCCTGTATGGAAATAATTATCAGCACTATGACAGCCTTCATAAGTACCCATATATAAACCATTCAGGCTTCCATCCCATCTATATTTAAACGGTTCAAAGTTTCTTCCGACATATTTCCAATCTTGTGAATTTTGTATGGGAGCATAAGAAAATCCGAAAGAACATACTCCTAATTGATTATACATTTTTTGACATTTTTTATAGTCACCAGGATAAAATCTCCATTTTGTCATATTCGTAGAACCCTGATCTTCATGTAATGAACTTCCGTCAGCAAAATTTATAATAACATGATTATCAAAATTGCTTGGTTTATCAGAAGCAATAATTTTTATATAAGGAACTATATATTTGTTAAGCCACTTTTGGTTAGGAGTATTTCCTTTAACCAGATTGCCATTCTTGTCTTTATCGACATCATCAGTGTTATGCCAATTTCTTCTGTCGCCATAGTCGACTTCTGCAAGTGTGATTGCTTGGTTAATCGTTGAATAAAACTTTTTTAACCTTGTTTCCACAACTTGGTTTCTGTGATTTTGGATAAGTGTCGGTAATGTAAGTGCGACAACAATCCCTATTATTCCCAAAGTAATTAAAACTTCAGCAAGCGTGAATGCATTTTTTATATTTTTCACCTCCCTTTTATTAAGCATAAATAATATAATATTAATTATATTTAATAAAAATTTATTTGCAAGTAATATAAAATTAAAAATAATGAATAATGATAATGTCAGAAAAATTTTAGCTGATAATGTACGGCTTTTGCGGACAAAAAGACGCTTTTCGCAAGAGGCAATTGCTGATATGGCAAATATCGGGCAAAATCAAGTTAGCGAAATAGAAAATGAGCATTCAAATCCCAGTCTGGACACACTTATAAAAATTGCAAACGCTTTTGATGTTGATATTGTTGAATTGTTCAGATTGTAAAATTAATTAGTTTATTAACAAAACTACACAAATATTAAAGATTTCCAAAATTATTGCCGAACACATTTATATCTAATAACATAGGAGTATTTGTGTCATTAAGTGTAGAACAGCAAAAGCAAATCAATGTTTATTTGAAACGAAATCCTAAAGTAAGCCGTGAACAGGCTATTATTCATCTTTTTGGCTGGGAAGGCACTCAGTGCATTTCTACCAAGGGGTTAGAGGTTGAAAGTAATGGTGCAAAAAAAGCAACTTCAACGGCGTCTGCTGTTCTTGTAAAAATAGGCGATAAAACTTATAATTTAAATAAAACAATCGAATTACGTATAAATAATGTAAGTAGAAATTTGAAAAAAGCTGAAGATTTAAACGGTTTCATGGGGTCAGCATGGAGCGGTTTTAAAAATTTGACAGGAATTGGCGACAGCTCTGATAAGGTTAGAGAAAAACAAGAAATTGAACAAAAACTTCTTGTACAGTTTAATGCTAATCCGCAAAAACATGCAGAGATATTTGAAAAATTAACAGGTCAGGATTATAATCCTGAAAATTTGTTGAAATTTATAAAAGGAGAAATAATATTGCCGTCAGAACTTGCTCTTAACGGTTATAAAGAAGGGCAGGAAATGGCGGTAGATGTCGGTGCAGATATAGTATCAGGGGTTGCAGCAGTCGGTATTTATACAGCGGCTGTGGCGGCGGCACCATTTACGGGAGGTGCCAGTATTGCGCTTGGAGTTGCAGCGGCAACCGCGACCGGAGCCGCTTTGAAAACAAGCTTAAAAGCTGGAGATGCCTTAAGTGGCGGTCGGGAATACAGTTTAAAAGACGCAGGTCATGATGCGGCAACGGGTGCTTTTTCAGGAATTCTTGCTCCTGTAACAGGTGGTATGGGCGGTGCTGTCGGAAAAACAGTTGCGAGCAAACTGGGTGTACAGGCAGTTAAAACTGTCGGAAAAGAAGTGGTAGAAGAAGCAGTTGAAAGCGGAGTAAAACAGACTGTAAAAACTATTTTGACTAATCCGACCGGTTATGAATACGTCGGTGGGAGCGTAATTAAGCGCGCAACTGCTTTGGGAACTGAAATGGCAGTAGACGGCGCAGCAGGCGGAGCTGTGGATAATGCGTTCAGAACAGCGCTTGACGGTGGTTCTGTAACAGAGGTATTAGAAGCAACTGGTGAGGGAGCTGTAGGCGGTCTTATATTGTCACCTGTTATTGGCGGAGGTGTTAAGATTGCAGGTAAAGGAGTGCAAGCTGCTAAGAATGCAGCTATGAATTCAAATATTGAAAATATATTAGTTCGTGATATTGATGTTGAAACAGTATTGTCAAAAGTAAAAAATTACTTTAACGATAATACAAATTATGATAATGATGCAGTTAAAAGTTTGACAGAAGCTGTCAATTCTATAAATGCGCCTTTTTTAGATGCAGCCTTAGATGTTTTGAAAACTAACAAAAACGCTAATTATCTTGATGTATTGAAAGCAATGGAGTGTATTACTCCGGAAAATCAACAATTTGCGCTATCAATTTTAAAAAATAAAAATGTATATCCGTTAGGTTGGGGAAGTGTTTTGCAAAATGCTGATGAAAACACTATTCAAGAATTTCAAGAATTAATAAAAAGTAAATCTTTTTGTAAAAAGCATATACAAGATTTGGAATTTATCAATAAGGACAATATAGATTTATATAAAGCGTATTATAATGATGTTCGTTTTTCTCAAAGTAGTTATACTTTGACTAATTTATTAGAAAGCGCTAATCAATATAATAAAGATTATATAAAAGCTGTCTTGGAACAATCCAAACAGTTAGATGCTTCTTATACTGTAAAAGTAAGTAAAATGCTCGAATCTATTAATAATGATTTAAGAAAAAGCATAGCTGATAAAATTATTCCTGCAAACATAAATGATATTGGTCAATTTGATTTTTCCTATATTACAAATATTATATCCGCAGTAAATGAAAAGAATAAAGCTTTTTTATCCGGTTGTATTGATAGTAAAAAGTTTTCAATGTCAGAATTAAGCAACATAATCGATATTTATAATATTGATATGAGTGTTAGACCAGATGTATTGCAAACTGATAATTTCTTACGTAAGTTTAATTCTCTCAGCGCAGATGCAAGAGCGGAACTCGCTAAAGCCGGTATTGATTTGGCTGCTGTTGAAAGATACATAAAAGGTGAAATTGCCATAATCTCTACTACCAAAGAAGGCAGAACAAAATTCTTAAAAAATGTTTTAGCTAATAATAATGAAAAATCAATATTAAATACTGATTTTTCATCACATACTAATAACGGAGTTAAGGAAGTTATTGATGATATTTGTGCAGGTATTCCCGAATTTAGAACAGTTGCGAATTCTTCTGCGGGTATAAAAACTCTACAAATATTGCAAGATTTTATGAAATCTTCCGAGTATAAATCATTATCAGATGCAGACAAAACTATCGGTAAATTGAGCATTTTGCTGTCTTCTGTTTCAGAAAGTCCAGATGGAGTTTTAAGTCGTTATAATTTTAATAATAGTATTAAATCGCGAATTATCAATATACTTAGAAATAAAGAGCTTATAACTGATTGTTTGCACGGTAAGGTTTCTGAGAGAAATGTTGTTGCAAATTTTAGAAATATTGAGGATTATAAAATTGCTG
>CAJUPC010000013.1:0-33623 GCA_910588555.1 Candidatus Gastranaerophilales bacterium | reverse complement strand
AAAAAATATTAATACAGCTTTTAATGAATTATATAGTGGTCAAAAATTCTTATTTACTTCTCATATTTTGAATAATGGCGAAGATTTTCCAACAGTGAATTATAATGGAAAAGATATAAAAGTTCTTAATTTGTCCAATATGGTGTCGGATGAAGATTTGGCAAAATTCGGATTTCCTCCAAATACAACACCGGAAAATGTTACTTTTAATGTTCATATGACAAATGACTCTTATGGAACAAGCGAAGCTCAAGATATTGAAGCTATGTTGCGACTTTCAAATGATCAATTTAGAGACTTTGTTCCGTCCTCTACACTAATAAAAGGAAATAAAAATTCAACATTTATGGGTTATAGATATGGTATTATATTGAAAAATGACCAAATGAATATTGGAACATTGGGATTTGATAATGTAACCGGTTTGAAAAAAGGTCGTGAATCTTTTGTTCGCCTGATATTTGATACAGAATCAAGTAAAGGTTATCGTGATATGTTTATGAAATCTTTAGCACAAAATGGCGTTACAATAACAGAGCAAGAATATGCACAATTAGCTAAAAAGCTTCAGTCAGCAAAGTATTTAACTCAAATACATGATATAAAAATTGGTGATAAATCAATAAATGCAGAACAAATAAAAGAGGCTGTTAATGAATGTACTAACCATATGCTGGAAAGTGAAGTAACTTCTTTTAATCCCGCTATTGAAGCTTTGTATGCTAAAGTAAACAGCTTGGATGAGTGTCCTGAAGATTTTATAGAGCTGGCTCATAAGTATAATTTACCTATAGTTTTACAAGGAGATGCAACTTTATGATTAACACATCTTCACACATTATTTGATTTTTGAAATTGTATGGTGTACACTCTTTATTAATATGCCGGGTCGGAATTAAAAACCTTACCGGCGGGTTGACGGTGATAAGTTTCGCCGAACCCAAAAAACAAATTAAGGAGAAAAAGATGACACCAAGAAACTTTTTATTTACTTCCGAATCTGTTACGGAAGGACACCCCGACAAAGTTTGCGACCAGATTTCTGACGCAATCTTAGATGAATTTTTGACAAAATACCCGCAATCACGTGTTGCTGCCGAAACTACGGTTACTACAGGCATGGCGCTTGTGTGCGGCGAAATTACGGCAGATTGCTATGTTGATATTCCGTCTGTTGTTCGTAACACTATCAAAAATATCGGTTACATCGGCAGAGAAGGCGGCGGTTTTGATTACAAAACCTGCGCTGTATTAACAAGTATTGACGAACAGTCTTGCGATATTGCAGGCGGTGTTAATAAAGCTTTTGAAACACGTTCTGATAACGCTGATACTTCTGTTTCTGAAACTGAAAATATTGGCGCCGGTGACCAGGGTATTATGTTTGGTTACGCTTGTAACGAAACTCCAGAATTAATGCCGTTGCCTATCAGCTTGGCTCACAAATTGTCTTACAGACTTGCTCAAGTTAGAAAACAAGGACTTGTTAACTATTTAAGACCGGATGGAAAATCTCAGGTTACTGTTGAATATGTTGACGGAAAACCCGCTAGAATTCATACAGTTTTAATTTCAACTCAACATGACCCTGAAATCAACGGCATTTCAGATAACGCAAAAGTTCAGGAAATTATCAAAAACGATATCAAAAAATTAGTTATAGATTCTGTATTTGCAACTGAACCTATCAAATGTGACGAAAAAACAATTATTCTTGTAAACCCGTCAGGACGTTTCGTTGTAGGCGGTCCTCAAGGTGACGCAGGTTTGACAGGACGTAAAATTATTGTTGATACATACGGTGGTTATTCTCGTCATGGTGGCGGCGCTTTCTCAGGAAAAGACCCCACAAAAGTTGACAGATCAGCGGCTTATGCTTCACGCTGGGTTGCTAAAAACGTAGTTGCTGCCGGTTTGGCTGAAAAATGCGAAATCGAACTTGCATATGCTATCGGTGTTGCAGAACCTATTTCAATCATGGTTGATACTTTTGGAACAGGTAAAATTTCTGATGATGAAATTTCTTCACTTGTTTCTAAGAACTTTGATTTAAGACCTGCGGCTATTATTAATCAATTTGATTTACGCGGATTGCCTTCTAAAAACGGCGGTAAATTCTATCAATTGTTAGCTGCTTACGGTCACATGGGCAGAACAGATATTGATGTTCCTTGGGAAAGAACCGATAAAGCTGACGCTTTGAAATCTCAAGCTTGTTCGTTAGCTCAGGTATAAAACAAGTAAAAAAGGAGAGTTTAAACTCTCCTTTTTTTATTGAATATCTATATTTTCTAAATTAAAATCAGGCTTTTTGTTTCTTTTTATTAAATAAGCTGCAACAATCGCGGTAATCGGTACACACGCTAAAATTGCGATACTGCCCGTTAATGCTGATAAAATCTCTGTGGCAACCTGATTAAGATTGAAAAATTTGTTCAAATCAATGTTATTTGATAAAAGAACAAGCGGTAATGAACTGCCAAGATAAACAAGAATTAACGTGTTTGACATAGTTCCTATAATATCGCGTCCGACATTCATTCCTGATTTGAAAAGTTCTTTTACGTCAAGTGTGTTATCGGTTTCATGGATTTCGTTAATAGTTGAGGCGATTGAAACTGCCGTATCCATTAGTGCTCCCAGAGCCGCAATTATCATTGAGGCTGAAAGTATTCCCGTGAAGCTTAAATCCGGTCTTGCCGAATACAAAAACATGTTTTCTTCACCTGCAAATCCTGTCAAATGCGCAAAATATATTGCAACTATTGAAAGCAAACCCGCAAAAATCAAACTTATGCTTGTGCCGACAATTGCTGAGGTGCTTTTTGAATTAAATCCGCCGACAAGATAAATTGTTATTATGGTAGATAAAATTCCAACTAAAATTGCCGAAGCTATCGGACAAAAGCCGTTCAATGTCAGCGGCATTAGTAAGTAAAATATTAATCCTACAGTCGCAATTATTGAAATTATGCTGGTTACCCCCTTTTTTCTGCCTATTGCAAGCAATAATACTGAGAAAAATAAGGTATAAATCCATATTTGGTTATCTCTTTTTATGTCAGCAATAAAAAAATCAACATCTTTATCGGTTGCGATTATTTCAGAAACAGGTTCTGCATGAATTACAACTTTATCTCCTTTTGAAAGCGGTATATCATACGCAGGATTTCCTGTAAGCATATTATCTATAATACGTTCAGTGCCTTTAAATCTTCCTGTAAGAATTTTTACGGTTACTTCCTGTTTTACGGTTTCTTGATTTAAATTTTGAATATCTTCATAATTTACCTCAGTCACTAAGCCTGTTTCAGAGGGAAGCTGGATGTCTTCTGCCTGTACCGGTAATATAAAACCGATTAAAATAAATATAAAAGTTAATATAGTTTTCATATAAACACATCTCCCGATGTCTACTTTAACATAAAAATCATAATGATAGAATAATACACCATTAAATTTCTTGCCTGTAAAAGTCTGAAATAAAATTCTTTTACATCTCCGCCACTTGTATACGTTTTGAGCGATTTATGCATTTTTAATATAAGCGGAATTAAAACAAGTGTTGTGAGTATTAAATAATTTCGCATAATTATTGAAAGAATTATTGTAAAAAAATATCCCAGTCCGTAAACAACAAATACACCGTTAATTGCTTTGTTTTTATCGTTAAGACGGCAGGCAAGAGTTTTTTTATGCGAGCACATATCGCCTTCAAAGTCCAAAACAGTGTGAACGTACATTAATCCGATAGTAAACATTACAACCGCAAGCGATAATACAAAAACTTCTAATGAGAAATTTCCTGTCATAACGAAATATACGCCTTCAAATAACAGAGGGCCGAAAGTTATTCCGACTGCGAGTTCACTAAGCCCGCGCTGTGATAACTTTGCATAAGACAGTGCAATTATTCCGCCTATTAACGCCAATCCTATAACAGGCAAACCGCATCGTAAAAATAAGAATAATCCGGTTAAACAGGATATGGAAAGATAAATTATTACGACTTTTAAAACATCATTAAGTGTTGCTTTTCCCTCTTTTATATATGCGCATTTGCATTGCTGAGAATTTGCAGGTAAATTTTTGAAATCTACATAATCATCAAATAAGTTGGTTGCAAGTTGTGCAAATGAAATTCCGATTAGGGCAATAAAACCGTTTAGTATATTTCCGCCGTTTTTTAAGGCATAAACAAATATTATAAGCCAAGACAAAATTGCCATGGGTAATGAAAAGAGCCTTGAATTTTTCAGCCAGAAATATATATTTTTAATCATTTGAAAATATTTTCCATCCCTTTTACGACTTCATAACTTGCACCTGCTTCAAGAACTTCTTCTGGGCTCAATCCGAAAAGGGTAATAAGAGAATAAGCTTCTTTGTCGCCGAGTTCAAGTAATTTTACGACATTTTTCACGGCTTCGCTGCGGCTCAGGCTGGTGAATTGTTCGTTTTTGCCTTTGTATATAATTCTTTTTTTCGCTTTTCCCACTAGTTTACACCCAAAGCAAGCAATGCTGCCCCTATCATTCCGGAAAAATTACCTGCTGAAGCTTTTACTACTCTAAACGGAGTTGTTACAATTTCTTTATTGGCTTCTTTTTCAAGATAATCAATATCAACGAATTCAGCCATAGAACCTGAAAGCACGATTACATCAGGGTCAAAAATGTTTGCAAGTCCGATTATCCCCTCTAAGATGTCGTTTTGCCAAGTGTCAAATATTTTTTTCATCATCGGGCAGTTATCTTTTCCTGCAATAACGTCATAAGTCGTAATATCAGAATTACCTGAAATCTCTTCTGCTGTCTTTTTTAATCCTGTACCTGAGGCATAAGCTTCAAAACAATCGAATGAACCGCATGTGCACTTTCTGTGTTTGTCTGTGCGCATTTTAAAATGCATTTCGCCTGCTGCACCGTTTTTACCCTTGTAAAGCTTGTTATCAAGAATTATTCCACCGCCGACACCTGTTCCCAGCGTCAACATAACAGAATAAGGCATTCCTTTGGAAGAACCGATAACATGTTCGGCCCACGCAGCTGCATTGGCGTCATTTTCTACAAATACAGGTTTATTGCTCAGTGATTTAAAATCCATTGTCGGATATTCTTGCGCAATGTTGCCTGTTGAACCTAAAATTCCGTCGTTATTATTGTTGACGGCTCCGCAGGTTGCAAAAGCTATTACATCAACTTCGTTTTCATGACGTTTGATTATGTCTTCAAAAACAGCTTTAATTTCTTTAAAAGTTTTTGGTGTGGGGCGTTTTTCGATTTCTCCTACAATTTCGCCGTTTTCATTAACTATGGTGTTATATATTTTTGTACCGCCAACATCTATTGCAAGTGCTCTTCTAACCATTTTAACCTCTTTGTACAAATCTTTTTGTAATCAATTGCGGACGCGTGATTGCAGAACCTATTACAACGCAGTGTGCACCGATTTCAAATGCTTTATCAACTTCGTCAGGTTCCCAAATTCTGCCCTCTAAAACGACGGGCAAGTTTGTGTTTTCAACAAGTTCTTTTAAAAGTTCAAAATCAGGTCCGTCTCCTCTGTTTTGTGAAAATTGAGTATAGCCTGAAAGGGTTGTAGACAGAATATCAGCTCCGAGTTTTTCTGCATTTTGAGCTTCTTCAAGTGTCGAAATATCAGCCATAGAAACTCTTTTATTGATTTTTATATATTTGATAAGTTCTTCCAGTTTGGCTCCGTTTGGTCTTGGGCGCATAGTGCCGTCAAATGCGATAATATCAGCACCTGCTTCGACAAGTTCAATAACTTCTTTTAAGGTTGGAGTAATATAAACTATTTCCTGCCAGTTAGAGGGAATTACATCAGGTTTTGTCAAACCTATTACGGGCACATCAAAAAGATGTTTTGCGTTTCTCACATCTCTTGATCCGGCAACTCTTAATGCTCCTGCGCCGCCTTTGATAACAGATTTCATCATTGCGACCATGCACTTTTCCAAATACAAAGGCTCTGACGGCATCGCCTGAACAGAAACCACTACCTTGCCTTTTAAACGATTAATTATATTCATAAATTAATTATAGCGTAAATAAAAATTTTAGGTTATAATAGTTACAAAAGAAGAGGGAAAAATGAAAAAAACAACAGTCAAATATCCGTATTTAACACAAGATGTAGAAATTTATGAAAGAGAGAACGGTCACAAAATTGTTCTTGCGCATAAAGAGGGTGATTTGGTTAATGTGAGTACATGGGTAAAAACAGGCTCTATTAACGAAGATGATAATAACAACGGAATTTCACACTTCCTTGAACACTTGATGTTTAAAGGGACGCATAAATATCCTGCAGGATATTTTGACAGAACCTTAGAAGCTAAAGGGGCAATTGTTAATGCAGCTACATGGAAAGATTATACTTTTTATTATGTAACATTACCAAAAGGCGAAAATTGTAAAAATTTAAACCTTGCTATTGAACTTCATGCCGATATGATGCTTGACCCTGTTTTGCCGGAAGATGAAATCGGTGCGCCTTTTGATTTGAATAATCCGGAGGTTAAAGACAAACGTGAACGTCATGTTGTAATTGAAGAAATAAGAATGCGTAAAGACCAAAATTGGACAAAAGTTTATAATGCATGTAATCACAATATGTACAAAAAACATCCTTACAAACGCGATGTAATCGGAACTCCCGAAATTATTTCACGCGTTACTCGTGATGACATTATGAATTATTATACAACTTTCTATTCTCCCGAAAATATGACAACAATTATTGTCGGTGATTTTGATAAAGAACAAATTTTGAAAAAACTTGAAAAAGAATTTGATTTTAAAGGACGCCCGAATGCGCCAAAACGTATCAATGAAATTGATACTCCTACAAGCTCAACAGTAATGGTTGAAAATAAAGCAAATGTTAATACGTCTTATTTAATGTTTGGCTGGCTGGGGCCAAAGGCGAGTCAATTAAAAGAAAATATTGAACTTGATATCATCAGTATTATTTTGGGAGAAAGCACAAGTTCAAGACTTTATCAAAATTTGATTGAAAAACAGCCAGAACCTGTTTTTAATATGGTAAATGCTGTGCATTATCAGTTTAAGGATGGCAACAATTTCTTTATTCAGGCTAATTTAAAACCGGAAAAAGCTGAAATTGCTCTTGAACTTATTAAAAAGGAAATTAAAAATCTTATAGATAACAAAATTTCAGACGAAGAACTTGCAAAAGCGAAAAAGAAAATCAAATCACGTTTTGCATTTGAAGCTGAAACAGTTTCTGATATCGGCGAAAATATCGGATATTATATGACAGTATGCGAGGATTTAAAACTTATTGAAGATTATTTGCGAGATTTGGAAGAAATAACAGTTGAAAATCTTGAAGATACAATAAAAAAATATTTAAATATTGATAATGTGGTTATTTCTTTACTTAATCCTCTCAATTAGACAATTGAATTCAATATTCAGGTTGCGCAATTTTTTCGTAATTATCTGGACTAGTGTGATTAAATGTTCATCACTTAGCCCGATTTGATTTCTGTGGATAATTACATCTTCATTTGTTAGAGATAAATTTATAATATCATGCAGCATTACTTGAAATTTTTCTATTGTTTCATCAACAGCATTTTTTGTCATAGTTATTCCTTTTTTGTTAATAATTACTACTATACTACTAATAAATATTAGTATAGCCGATTGTTATTTGTTTGTCAATATGGCATAATTTTATTATGAGAGATGAGCGTTTAAAAATACTGGCAAAGAATATTAAAGCTGAAAGAGTAAGAAAAGGTTTATCACAGACAGAACTTGCATTTGAAGTCGGTGTGAGTTTTAATACAATTTGTCAGGTTGAACAATCAAGACAAATGCCTTCTGCTATGATTGTATTTGATATAGCAAGATTTTTGGGTATTTCTATGGATGAATTATTCAAAAATGTACCTGATAAGGAATAAATATGTATAAAGCAACAAGTCAAGAAGTTGAACAACTGGAAAAAATAAGAGAAAAATGTTTGAATTGTCAAAAGTGCCCGTTAGGTAAAACTCGCACGAAAACTGTGTTTTCAGGCGGCATTCCGAACCATAAATTAATGCTTATCGGGGAAGCTCCGGGGTATTATGAAGATCAGAAAGGCGAGCCTTTTGTCGGAAAAGCAGGTCAGCTTTTGGACAAAATTTTTGAGTCAGTCGGATTGTCAAGGCAAAATGATGTTTATATCTGCAATACCTTAAAATGTCGTCCGCCTGATAATCGTGACCCTCTGCCTGAGGAAAAAGAGGCTTGTCGTGAATATTTGGACGCTCAGATTGAAATTTTAAAACCGCGTATAATTTTGTTATGCGGGCGTGTTGCTGTGCAGTCAATGCTTGATACTAATCAAGGTATTACGAGAATTCGCGGGAAATGGTATGCAGGTCCTAATAATTCCAAAATGATGCCGATTTTTCACCCGTCTTATCTTTTAAGAAATGACAGCCGTGAAAAAGGAAGCCCGAAATGGCTTATGTGGCAAGATATTCAAGAAATTAAAAAAGTTTATTCTCAAATGGATTAATTTTTACAATAACTCTTCAGGCTCAATTACAAAGTCAATCAGAACTGTACCTTTATGCCTGTATGCTTCTTCAATTGCTGGTTTTATGTCTTGAAGTTTTTCAACTCTAATTCCTTTTGCTCCATAGCTTTCTGCAAGTTTTATAAAATCGGGGTTAGAAATTCTTGTTTCATAATATCTTTGCCCGCACATTTTTTCCTGAAATTGTCTAACCATGCCTAGATAACCGTTATTGAGTATAAAAACTTTTATCGGCAGATTATAATCCATACAGGTTGCAATTTCCTGAATATTCATCTGCAAAGAGCCGTCACCTGCAATACAGACTACAGGGGCATTATTGGCTGCAATGCTTGCACCTGTTGCGGCAGGAAAACCAAAACCCATTGTGCCGAGTCCGCCTGAGGTTAAAAATTTCCTCGGCTCATCAAATTTTAAATATCTCGAAGCCCAAACCTGATGCTGTCCGACTTCTGTTGTTATTATAGGTTTTTTATCTTCTAAACATATGTTGATTTCTTCAAAAACTTCAAAAGAATGCATTCTGTCAGAGCGTTTTTGCGGATTTTTAGAAATTAATGTTTTAGCATAATTTATCCATTCGCTGAAATCTTGAACTTCAAGTTTTTGTGAATTCATTTTTGACAAAATTTGTTTTGCATCGCCAATCAGTCCTAAAGATGAGTCGACAACTTTATTGATATTAAGATGTATAAGTTTTTGAGAAATATTACCAAGCGAGCATTTAATTCTGTCGTTAAATCTTGTACCGATTGCAAAAATCAAGTCGCTTTCTTTGATAACTTTATTTGCGTCGCCGAAAATTCCTATCATACCGAGATAGTTTTTATCATTCATCGGAAAAGTCCCAAGCCCCATCATTGTTGAAACAACAGGAATGTTTAATTTTTTTGCAAATTCCGTTAATTCTTTTGACGCGTTGATTGCTCCCCCGCCAGAAATTATTACGGGACGTTTAGCCTGTGAAATTGTTAATAAAGCCTTGTCAATATCGGGGATTTTAATATTTTTCGTAACAGAATGAATTTCTTGAAATTCTGCCTGTTCAGAGAAAACATTTTTTGTAATATCAACGACAACAGGTCCTTGTTTGCCTGACATTGCAGTTTCAAAAGCTTCTTTAAGTGTGTTTTGCAAATCATTTGCTGATTGAACCTGAAAATTCTTTTTTGTGCAGGATTTTGTAATATCAATTATATCGACTTCCTGAAAAGCATCAGTATGTAATAATTCCTTTGAGACCTGACCTGTAATTACAACAAGCGGAAATCCGTCTAAATAAGCATTTGCAAGACCTGTTACAATATTTGTTGCTCCCGGCCCTGATGTTACAATAACCACACCGCATTTGCCAGATACTCTTGCATAGCCTTCTGCTGCGTGTACTGCAGCCTGTTCATGACGGACAAGGTAATGTTTTATATCATTTTGTTTGGACAATTCATCATATACGCCCAGAACAATTCCACCGGGATAGCCGAAAATACATTCGGTTCCGAGTTGTTTTAGTGTTTCTGTTAATAATTTCGCGCCTGTGTAAGTTTTTGTAAGTGTTTGCATAATTTGATTTTAACATAAAAAAAGGCGCTTAGCGCCTTTTTTTAATTTTTGATTAAATCATTCCATTGCTGTTTCTTTTGTTCGTATTTTTGCTGTCTAGCTTTAGAAGCGTCTTCTCTAGCTTTTTTATCAGCTTCTAATTTTTTTTGAAATTCTTGTTTTTGTTTAGCTTGAGCTTCCTGTCTGGCTTTTTGTTGTTTTTGCCATTCTTCTTGTTGTTTAGCTCTTGCATCCTGACGAGCTTTTTGCTGCTGCTGTAATTGTTTTTCTTTGTCAGTCATTTTTTGAGTGTATTTGTTTACAAACTGACCTGTGTAAGTTGAGTTGTCTGCCGCTTTTACAGAAGCAGCGCCTGCCATAATCAATACCAAAGTTGCAATTAAAAGTTTACGCATATTTTCCTCCTTCTTATAAATTAAATTTTATCATACATACCTATGATTTTGTCAATACCCTCTTTTGCTGTATTAAAGATTTTTATCATTTGTTCCTGCTCATAAGGTTCGCCTTCTGCAGTTGTTTGAAATTCAATAATTTTACCACTTTTTGTCAAAACTATATTGCTGTCAACCTGTGCGTTTGAGTCTTCAATATAATCCAAATCAAGTCTTACTTCACTGTCAACAATACCTGCTGATATTGCGCCGATAGGTTCAATAATCGGATTTTCGGTAATTTTTCCCTGTGCAATGAGTTTTTCTACTGCAATTTTTAATGCTAAAAAGCCTCCGCAAATACTTGCGGTTCGAGTTCCGCCGTCTGCTTGAATTACATCGGCGTCAATTGTTATTGTTAAATCAGGCATTTTTTCTAAATCAACACAGGCTCTTAAACTTCTTCCGATAAGTCTTTGAATTTCTTGAGTTCTGCCTGAAATTTTTGTTCTTTCACGCTGACATCTTGTATTTGGAGCAGAGGGAAGCAATGAGTATTCTGCTGTAACCCAGCCGCGTTTTTCTTCTTTATCCATCCATTTCGGTTTGCCCTCTTCAACGGAAGCTGTTGTAATTACACGCGTGTCGCCAAATTCTACAAGTACCGAGCCGAGTGCATGTTTTGTAAAATCTTTTGTAAATTTAATTATTCTTGTTTCGTTGTTTGCTCTACCTGCTCTTTCCATTTTTATCCTTTCTTATAATCATAATCCCACATATAAATTTGTCCGCAATATCTGCATACAGCGTGTTCGTTCATAAACTGTAAATCAGGGACGAATTTGTAGCCGTCTACAGTGATTTCAATGTCACCGTCTTTGTTGTATTCCTGCAAAAACTTTTTTTCGCCCGTGTAGTCGGGTGAAAACATTAATTCAAATTTATCAATGCTTTTACAGTTTTTGCAGATAAACATTAATACTCGTCATCCTCCAGCCTTGCGCGTCTGATAATTTCCGGGTCAATTCCTCTTTTTTCAATCTTAAAATTATCAGGTAATTTTTTAGCTTTTGATGTTGTTTTTTTAGTTTTTACTGTTCTTGAAATCTTTTTTTGTTTTTCTACCGGTTCTGCAAGATTGTTATACCACAAAGTCCAGCAAATGCTTCTTAACGGTAGTGTGAACCCTATTGTTATAAACAATATAAGTTGTTTTACAATATTTGTCCCGACAACGGCAGGTGTAATGCCAAATCTTTCAACAGGTTCCAAAGGAAGCATAAAAGCCCAGTTTTCAAGAGCTTTGGATAATAAATTTGTTATATTGAAATAATCAAATATAACAGAAACGCCTGATGATAGCAGGTAATATGTTAAAACAAACAAAATTACTGCGAGTAAAAATGTTCTGGCAAAATTGCCTTTGATGATTTCAAAACTTCTTTTAAAATAGCCGATTGGAGAAAGTCCGTTTTCAAACGTAAATACTTGAAATACAAGTATAAAGTATATAAATGCGACAAATCCTATAATCCAAAATACGGGGATTACTGCAATTGACGTAAAAATTCCGAATAAGAACCATAGAATAATAAATGAAAAAGTTTTTTTATATACAACATTGTTATGAGCTTTAAAATCATAAACTCTGCCTGTGTTTAAATAACCTTCTGTCATTGAGTTTAATGCTCCGTATGCGGTCAAAAAGTCCCAAAAAGCTTTCATAAATATTATAAGCCCCGGGATTACCAATACAATTGAGCATATCATCATTGTTGACATATCGTTCAATGATGTATATTTTACCGCTAAATCCTGATAATTTCTTGTAAACCAGTAAGTCAGACCGAATACAGCATAAATTCCAAAAATCTGTCCCAGTATAGGAAATGCCATATATAACAAGAATTTGTGTATATTTAGTGCATAAATTTTTAACCCTTCAAAAAATATTGCTAAAACGCGTTTATTATCTTTTGCCATTTTAACCCCTTTATTGTATAACTATTTTATAACAAACATATTTATGTGAAAAGTGGAAGGTAATAAGTGAAAAGTCCTTTACAAATATACGAATTTACCCGAGAAGATTTTGAAAACGGCAAAGTAAATTTACATATACATACAACTTTTTCTGACGGCAAAGCAGACGCTTTTGATATAGTTAAGCAGGCAAAAGAAAAAGGGTACAAAAAAATTGCTATTTGTGACCATAATACAATGGAAGCGCATAAACTTATTAAGGATGAAATTTTAATTCCTGCTGTTGAATTTGATGTTTGGTGCGGTTATGTTTTTATGCATCTTCTGGCTTATGGAATTGATGTTAATAACGAAGAATTGCAATCATTTTGTGCAAAATCAAAAAAAGAAACAGAACTTGATATTATAAGATTTTTTTCAAAACGCGATATTAAAAAATTAATACAGGCAATTCATAATGCGGGAGGAATTGCGGTATTGGCTCACCCTGCCTGTTGTTGGGCATTAAGTCTTGACCGTTTTGTTAAAAAACTTGTTTCATTTGGTTTGGACGGTATTGAAGTTTATTATCCGTATCCTAGGTGGCGCAAGTATATCAGATTTTCTCATCCTGATGATGTTGAAAAAATTGCAAATAAATACCACCTGTTAAAAACAGGCGGTACAGATTTACATGAAAAATTTTTTGATTAATTTTGTTACCATGGATAGTCTTCTTTAATTTGCCAGCCGTCAAATTGAATTAATGCTGAGCAATTAAAGCGTTTGTTTTTAGCTATTTTGTTATTACAACCGTATAAACTATTATTAACTATATTGTTTCTAACAGTCCCGCCCCAATTAAAAAAGCTTAATTTATAATTGTATCTGCTGCTAATAGCCATAATCACATCTTTTTTAGAATAATCTCTGCTTACGTCTGAATAATGACTTCTGTTCCCGTTCAAACTTGCAGTAATATAAATAGCATTTGGTGTGTATATGCCTTCAGAATTAGTTCCGCCGTCAGTAGAAAAATATAATGTAATACCATTATCTAATATAAGATAAAAGTAATTTCCCTCTGCAGGAACTATTTGTGCAACTTTCAAATATGGTAAAAAATAAGTTCTTACTATATTCTCTAACTCACTTTGAGTTATAGGTCTCAAAAGACCATTTGCATAGTCGTTAGCATCTTTTTTAGAACCGTAATTCCATGTATCAGGAGTACCGTTTTCTTGTATAGAAGCTTCTACGGCACGTGATAAGACGTTGTATACATATTTAGTTTTGGTTATAAATACTTTTTTCTGATAATTTACAATCAATGTCGGAATTGTAAGTACTGCCACAATCCCAATAATACCAAGAGTAATTAATACCTCAGCAAGAGTAAAACCAAAAGCTGCCCTAAAAAATCCTAAGCCAAGAGCTTCGGGGGGGGGGGGCAATCACAGCACTATGCTTAAATCTTGACATATAAATACCTCCGTCTTTCTTAACTCATTATTTACTATTATTCGTTTTTTGTCAAGTGTGCCGACACCGAATATATTGTAACGCCTTAAATAATCCTGTGCGGTTTGGTGAGTAGTTTTGCATCTACACGTTCTTTTATTGCGCCAATCGGTTCGTAGTATGGTGATACTGTCATTACTTTTGCCGCAATATCGGGATAATAGTAAATAAATCTTAATTCACTTGATGTTAATGGCTTTTGCGTATGTACGTTAGCGTAACGAGCAAGTTCAAGAATGTTTCTTGCTTCGTGTTCATCTTTGAATTCAAGTTCAAGATTATCGTATACGTTTCTGAACCCTTTAATACCGCCGTATTCTCCGGTTGTAATCATTCTGCCGGTTTCAATTATTTCGGGTTCACCTCTACCGAGTTCTTCATAATCGTAAAGTTCGTAATTTCTTCTGTCCTTTAAAGCTCCGTCTGCGTGAATTCCTGATTCGTGCGCAAATGCGTTATCGCCAACGGCAGGCTGGTTTATAGGAATTGGAACTCCGAATGCGTAAGCGGTATATTTTGCAAGTTTCCAAGTTTTGCTTAAATCAATGTTCGGGTCAATAATATATCTGTTACGGAACCCTGCGGATTTAAGTATTGCAAGAAGACATGATACTAAATCTGCGTTTCCGGCACGTTCGCCCATACCGTTTACTGCAGTGTTTATATAAGCGTCCATGCCTGCATCAATAGCGGCTCTTGCACCCATTACAGAACACGCCGTTGCCATGCCTAAATCATTATGAAAGTGCATTTCTATAGGCATTTCTACTTCTTTTGCAATTCTGTATATTCTGTCATAAGTTGTCTGAGGGTCTTCAAAACCTAGTGTATCGCAGTATCTGAAACGTCTTGCCCCTGCTTTTTTAGCTTCTTTTGCATATCTGATAAGAAATTCCAAATCACTTCTTGAAGCATCTTCCGCGTTAATTCCGATGTCTTCTGCACCCAATGATACAGCGCATTCAACAGCTTCGCAGGTCATATTGATGATATCTTGCGGAGTCTTTTTGCCCATGTATTTTCCGTTAATCATTTGATCGGAAGTAGATTGAGAAAGGTTTATATTTTTTAATTTAGGTACATTTTTGAATGACAATTCCACATCAGAAGCAATTCCGCGCATCCAGCCCGATAATTTTGTTGTAGAAATAACATTTCTGTCAACAAGTTCAAGGTTGCCGTTTAAATAATTTATTTCGTGCTGTGTTGTAGGGAAACCGAATTCCGATTGTGTTATGCCCATGTCGTCAAGCATTAGGTTTATAATTGTTTTTTGCAGTTTGGCAAGACCTAAACGTGAAGTCTGTACACCGTCCCTGTTTGTTACGTCTACGAAATAAATTTTGTTTTTTGTCATTCCTGCTCCTTAAATATATATTAACAACTTGCTTTTTTATATAATGTTATTTACAATGATATTAGTATGGTACTTTTTGACATATATGTCAAGAGATTTAATAAGATTTTAATATGGCTGTAAATACAAAACAATTGGAAAAAAAGATTAATAAAGTTTATAAAACAGGCAATGTTAAGAGCGCAATAGAGCTCTGCCAGATTGGTCTGCAGGATGATCCTACAAATGCGGATTTACATGTGAGGCTGGGTGATTTATATTTGGCATGGCATTTGGATATTTACAATTCTTGTCAATATATTGACGAGGCTGTTACAGAATATCAAAGAGCACTTGAAACTTATATTAATTCTGCAGAAATTTATTTTAAAATAGGGCAGGCGCATTATTTTAAAGGTGATTTGGACAAGGCTGTAAATTATCTTGATACGGCAATTTCTAAAAATCCAAAGCTCGGCAAGGCATACTATCTTCTTGCAGAAACTTATACTAAAAAAGCCAGATTTTTGGAAGCTTCAATGAATGCTAAGAAAGCTATCAAGGTCATGCCTTTTGCAAATTCCTGTGCTCATTTTTTATTATCAAATATTTATAATGTTTCTTCTGCAAGAAACTTTAAAAACGCATTTCTTGCAAAGTTTGAATTTTTATTATCACTTTTGACGCTCCCGTTTGATAAAATTGCAATCGGTAATGTGTTTAAAACGATTTCTTATGCAAAATTTTTGCCTGTGTTGATTAAAGGTGCGTGGCTTTCAAATTCAAATAAACTTAATGAAGCATTGGAAACTTACTCTTCTGCTGTAGAAAAAGCTCCCGGATTTCTTCCGTTATATTGTCTGCTCGGTGATATTTATCGCTCACTAGGCCAGTTTGATGACGCAATTACCGAATATAAAATGGCAATATGGCTTGACAGCTTGAATATTCCAGCATACAGACATCTTTGTCAGGCGTATGAAGAACAGGGCGACTATGACAGTGCTGTTGAAATTTATGAAAAATTAATCAAAATTATGCCGAATATGCCTGATGTTCATTCTAATCTTGCAAATATTTTATATGTAAAAGGTGATATTGACGGTGCGATTTCTCATTTTCAAACCGCTGTTACCTTAAATCCCAAAAAACAATGGACAAGTGTAGTTAACCAAACTCTCGGTTTTGTATATCAGGAGTCAAAACAGGATTTGGATGCTGCAATAAG
Organism: Candidatus Gastranaerophilales bacterium; assembly: GCA_910588555.1. Taxonomy (GTDB): domain Bacteria; phylum Cyanobacteriota; class Vampirovibrionia; order Gastranaerophilales; family Gastranaerophilaceae; genus Stercorousia. Next base: position 17,059 of record CAJUPC010000013.1, on the reverse strand, counting down.
TTCATATCAAAGTGCGTATTTGCAGACACCTGAGGATATTGATATTTATGTTAACTTAGGAAGTGCTTTTTATGATAAAGAAGATATCGCAAATGCTTTGCAGGTTTACAGAAACGCTCTTGATTTAGACCCTGAAAATGCAAAAATACATTGTAATTTAGGCTTTTTATACTGGGGCAGGGGCGATATTGATGAAGCTTTGAAAGAGTATGAACTAGCTATTAAATACGATAAAAATTATGATATCGCATATAATAATATGGGTGTAATTTATCTTGATGATTTGGGCAGAGTAAAGCAGGCTGCTGATTTGTTTAAAAAATCAGTTGAGTGCAATCCTAATTATGCACTGGCTCATTTTAATTTGGCACGTGCAATTGCTATTACCGGTGACAAAATTGAAGCGGCAAAACTTTATCAAATAGCACAGGATATAAATAAGATTACAAACGAAATTGACCCGCAGGATATACTGGATAAAATTAACGGGCTGTTTGAATAAATTTTAAAATTCGAAGCATTTATGACAGAACTTCTTTTAAACATTCAAATGCGATATCAGTCACAAAATCCATGTCTTCGCGTTCAATGATTAACGGCGGATTAAAATAGATTACATCACCGAGAGGACGTAGTATTACGCCTTCTTGAAGAGCCTTTTTATATATTTGATAACCCGTTCTTAATTTGCTGTCAAACGGTTCTTTTGTATTTTTATCTTTAACAAGTTCAATTGCGTTTATTAATCCTATATGACGAATTTCGCCTACATTCGGATGTGAGGCAAATTTTTTATTTATCAAATTGTTGAAATAAATTGCATTTTCCTGTGCGCGTTTAAGTATTTTTCCGTCTTCCATTAAATCAAGAACAGCATTAGCACAAGAGCAGGCAAGCGGGTTACCGCTATATGTGTGGCTGTGCATAAAGGCTTTTCCTGTTCCGTAATCATCGTAAAATGCGTCGTATATCTTTTGAGTGGTTGCAAAAATTGCCATAGGCATATATCCGCCGGTTAAGCCTTTTGATAAACACATTATATCAGGTGATACACCTGCGTGTTCAAATGCAAACATTTTTCCTGTTCTGCCGTAGCCTGTTGCTATTTCATCAGCGATTAAATGAACATTGTATTCATCGCAAAGTTCGCGAAGTTTTTTCAAATATAAAGGCGGATAAATTTTCATACCTGCAGAACCTTGTAATAGTGGTTCTACAAGAAGCGCTGCTGTTTCGTTTCCATGTTCTTTAAATGCTTTTACAGCTTTTTCTGCGCATTCACAATTACAGTTTTCGCGGTTTTTGCCGTAAGGACAGCGGTAACAATCCGGTCCTTCTATTTTTATAACGTCCATTAAAATAGGTTTATAAAGTTTAGTATAGAGGTCGCAGTCCCCGACAGACAGCGCTCCAATGGTTTCTCCGTGGTAAGCTTCTGTTAAAGCCATAAATTTAATTTTTTGTGGGTTTCCAGTTTGTTCATGGTATTGAAAACTTACTTTCATGGCAGCTTCAATTGCCGATGAACCGTTGTCGGTAAAGTTAAATTTGCACAATCCCTCAGGCAAGATTTTTGATAGTCTTTCGCAAAGTTTTATTGCCTGATGGTGTGTGAAATTAGCAAAAATAACATGTTCAAGTTTGTCTGCCTGCTTTTTTATTTCCGAACTTATATGAGGATTGCAGTGTCCTAAAAGATTGCACCACCATGAACTTATGACATCCACATATCTTTTCCCGTCGGTGTCGTAAAGATAAACGCCTTCGCCATGGTCGATTACTATTGGATTTAACTCCTCATAATCTTTCATTTGCGAGCAGGGGTGCCAGATATATTTTAAATCTTTTTTTGCTAAATCGTTCATAATATCTCCTCAATACAAATATCTGTATCATTGGTTTTAATTGTGGCAATAACTTTAATGCCCGTCAATTTTTCTACCATTTTTTTGTTATCAATTTGCATTAAATCTTTTTCATTATAGTTGTTCAAGATTATTCCTTTTACGTTAATTCCGTGGTTTTTTGCGTATTCAGCAGTTAATACTGTTGAATTTATTGTGCCCAGACTTGCAGACGCTACAATTATTATATCAAGTTCTAAAGCTTTAATTACGTCAGGTAATAATAAATTATCACCAAAAGGACAAACAATTCCGCCAGCGCCTTCAACAAGCACATAATCATGTTCGATTTTAATTCGGTTAAAATCTGAAATTATTTTATCAAGTTCAATCGGATTATTTTCTAATTGAGAAGCTAGATGAGGTGACACGGCAGGTTTAAATTTATAGGAAACGTAATTGTTTGCCTCTTTATTAATTCCTGCAGTTTTCAATACATATTCACAGTCATTCGGGTAAACATCGCCGCTTAAAGCTGGTTTATAATATCCGCAATTAATACCCTTTTCTCTGATAGCTTTTACAATAAGTGCCGAAACATAAGTTTTTCCTATATCTGTTCCTGTTGCTGTTATAAATATCCCTTTGGTCATAATTTCTCCCAACACCGCAAAAAATATGCGGCAACTTTATGTTACCGCATAATTTTTATATTTCAAGTTTCTATAAAGCTCCGCCGCCTCCATCGCGGAAGTAATCGTAGTGTCTGATATCATCATAGTTATTAAGGAATTCAGCCTGTACGTTCTTCTGGAATTGAGTTTGAGGTACTGCTTTTGTACTTCTTGAAGCAAGCAGCATATCAATATTCGGAGACAATGTCATTTCAAAATGGAAACGTCCCATTTTGCTTTCAGGTTCATTATAATTGCGGATTAAAGGGAAGCCCCAATATAATCTTGCGCTCAAGTCAGCAGGAAGCTGAACTCTTAGCCCCATACCGAGTGAAGCTGCAAAGTAACTGCCATCCATGTAGTCTTCTGAAGCTGCTGGGAAAATACCTGCTGTATCTGCAAAAACTGCACCTTTAACATATCTTCCGATAAACGGGATTTTATTACCTGTTCTCGGGCTTGTAATTTCTCTTGGTAATAATGGGAACATTAATTCTCCGCTGATAAAGTAACCGTTTTTACCAATCATTAAACCTTCATTATAGCCTCTAACTGTTGCCAAACCACCGGTTTGCATTTGGTCAAGATATGGAATACGTTTGTCACCGGGAACAATTTGATAATTACCTCTCAAATGACCAATTACACCATGAGAGAAATCGTGTAATCTTACAACATTACCGCTGTATTTGAAATAGTTGTTATCACGGTCGCTGTCAAAAATAGGAATTGAATAATATGCATTTTGTCCAAAGTACCAAATACCGTATTTAGTATCTTTTCTAGCCTGCAATGCAGCTTCAACTGATGTAATATTATCTTTAGTATCTATTACGTTACCTATAAATTCCAAACCGCGGATATTTGCTTCTGTTCTTGATCTTTTGTAGTTTGCAGCTACATAAGATTTCAATTCAAATCCCGGCTTTCTGATAAGCGGTTGTGAATAGTAAACAGAGTATTGTGAACCGCCACTTTTTAAGTTAAATATTTCAGCAAGCGGGCCATATTTTACATTCGCAAATGTAGATGAATACATAAAACCTACACGGCCGTCTTTTTTGTTTACGGGGAAGTCATATCCTGCAAACGGGCTCTGTGCGCCTTTTGAAAAATAAGAACCTAAAGACAATCTGTCTCTGTGGCCGAATAAACTGTCTGCATATAACATTGCACCGCCGCGGAGGCTGCCTGTGTTATAACGGCCAGCGTTATCCATAATACCCATAACGTGGAACGGGAAGTTTTCATCAGCACTAAGTTCAATATCAGTTGTTCCTGGTTTTTCACCTGCTTTAAGGTTTGCGGATAATCTGATACCTTCATTATATCTGTTAAAATCCAAAATATCTTTTTCAAGTTCGACGATATCAAATAATTCGCCTTCTTTTTCAGGCAGTCTTCTTGTGATATAACCGTCTTTAGTCCAACGATTTTTTTGAACCGTAATATTACCGATTTTACTTTCAGTTAAACCGATATAAATATTTCCGTTTTCAACTGTTTGTTCGGGCAAGAATGCTCTTGCTGTAACAAAGCCTTTTTCGGCATATAAATTATTGATGTCGTCAATAACTTTTTGAATGTCTTCAATGAAAACATTACGTCCTGTCAACGGACGAACAAGGTTATCAATCTCTTCTTTTGTTAAAATTTCAGAGGGTGCAACCTCAATTGAGTTTACAAAAACCCCTTTTGTCTCAACTTCTTCAATAGTAGCCTGTTGAAAATTATTCGGGTTAGTATTTCTTATTATTTGATTTCCTGCATTAGGATCTGCATTATAGTTTCTTCTATTCTGATAATTTTCATAGTTTTCATTATCTCTTTTGTCTTGATATTTGTAACGTAAAGTATTCATATCATGACCTTGGTTCATACCTGATTGTGAACCAATCTGACCTGCTTGCTGAGGCGTAATTCCTCCGAGCGGATTTGCATTTGCAGGCAATATTGAAAATGCAAGGCACATAACCATCACTGCACCCAAGATATTTGTTTTAGAATTAACCTTTTTCATTTATTCACCTTTTATTATCTGTAATAATTATATTTTATATAAGTCCGGTTATTTATATTTTTGCGCATTTAACATCAAATATAAATAATTTTTTAACTTTTATTACAATATGGTAACAAAAATTAATTTATCACTATAATATTCTTATTACCTGTTATTATTATATAGTATATCAGCTTACTTGTAAAGATTTTTTTTTATAAATCAGTCTTTTAAAGTAGCAAACTTTTAAAGGGAGGAAAAAATGAAAAACGAAGTTAAATTTTTACTGGCAGGAGTTTCTGCATTTGTAATCGGATTATCAATGAGTAATTTTGCTATGTCTGATGCAATTACAAAAATTGCGGTTGTAGATGTTCAACAGGTTGTTAATTCTTCTTCTCAAGTTCAAACTTTGAAAAAAGAACAGCAGGCTAAAGCAAAAGAAATTGTTGCATTTGTAGAAAAGGCAAGAAAAGAAGTTGCGGCAACTGCTGATGTGAAGAAAAAACAAGCTCTTGAAGATAAATATAATAAAGAGTTAAATACTAAAAAAGCCGCAATGGATAAAAATTACACAACTAAATTAGAAGCTATTGACCGTGCTATTTCTGCTCAAATTGCAAATCAGGCAAAAGCTGCTAATTATGATATAGTACTTGCAAAAGGCGTTGTACTTTATGGCGGAACAGATATAACAGAAGCTGTTAAAAAAGCTGTTAAATAATTTTAATTTACCCTCTGCCTTTGCAGGGGGTAAATTTTGTAAATGAATGCAATGGATTTGCAAATTTGAGGTGAGATTCTATGGGTTGGTTGTACTTATTAATCGCATCAGTTTTTGAGGTCGGGTGGCCATTTGGTTTAAAAATGGCTGTTGGTTCACCAAATCGTTTGTGGTGGATTGTTTTTGCAATTATTGCAATGGCATTAAGTGGAGTGTTTTTGTATTTCGCTCAAAAACAAATCCCTGTTGGGACTGCTTATGCCGTGTGGACAGGAATTGGTGCTGTTTGTACCTTTGCGATAGGTGTAATTTATTTTAATGACGCCTTAAATATGATGAGAGTGCTGGGTGCGTTATTTATAATATCAGGTGTTATACTTTTGAAATTAGCACATTAAAAAGCTCCCAATCGGGAGCTTTTTATCAGCTTTTTACAATTTAATCGGGTAATTAGCCGGAACTTTCCAACCATTTACTTCTAAAAGTTTTGTGCAATATAAATGAGTTCTATCTGCGCATCCATATGTATTCCAACTTGTAATCAAATCATCGATATTGCCACTCCATTTCCAGTTATACGGTGTACCGTTTCTGTTAAATAGAAAAACATTTTTACCGTCAACATATTCTCCGTTTTTTGCAGCAAAGCCCTCATCAGTTTCTGCTTTCTCAATAATGGCAAGACATTTTTTAAAGTCTACACAATATTTTAAGTCATAGTAGTAAATAAAGCCCGAACCGTCAGAAAGCAAAAAAGCAACGCCGTCTGGTAAAATTTTGTGTGATACTGTTTTTAGATATTTGCTAATATATTTATTGTAATATTCCAAGTATTCTTCTCCGGTAGAATCGGAATTGATATTATCATTGTGCCATTGAGAAGAATCTCCGTGTTCTGCTTCTGCCATCCTAACAGCTTGTTGAAATGTTGATGCAAATTTCCTTATTCTGGTGCTTAAGACATTTTTTTTATAGTTTTGAATTAGTGTAGGCATTGTTAAAGCTGCTACAAAGCCGATTATCCCTAGTGTTATTAAAACCTCTGCTAACGTAAACGCGATTTTTTTCGACATTTCGACAGGGTGAAAAACCTCTGCCAATGTAAACGCGATTTTTTTCGACATTTCGACAGGGTGAAAAACCTCTGCCAATGTAAACGCATGTAGTTTGTTTTTTTTATTTGTTACCATATGTACTCCTTTGTAATTCTAAAGTGTATAATATATATAGTATAAAATATAGATTAATCATTGTCAATATAATATTATACATTGATGAATATAAATTTAATTGAATTAGGAAAAAATATTAAAGCAGAAAGAAACAGACAATTTTTATCGCAAGAAAAGCTTGCAGAACTTATAGGAATTCAGACTCATCATATAAGTAAAATTGAACGTGGACTTGTAGATATTAAATTTACAACGCTTATTTCAATATTAAAAGCTCTTGATTTAAAATTTGAACAGTTATTTAAATTAGATTAAAAAAGCTCCCGATTGGGAGCTTTTTATTTATGACGGAGTGTTTTATACATCTTTATAAGAACCTGTAAATTTGTCCTTATAAATTGTGTGTAAGAGCTCATGTGCTTTATGAGAATTAGGTTCTTCAAGATATTCATTATAAAGCTTTCTGATTGATGGGTTATAATGTGATTTTCTCAAAGGAAGTTCACTGTCTTCTTTATAAAGCCCTTGAGCACGAATTTCTTTTATTTTAGAATCGTCGCAAGAACGCGGTTGTCCGCCGCCGTTAATACATCCGCCTGGGCAAGCCATAACTTCAAGCATCGCAAATTGAGCTTTACCAGATTTGATTTCCTGAATTGATTTTTCAGCTTCTTTAAGGGTTGAAACAACTCTTACAACAAGTTTTGTTCCTTTCAGGTCAAGTTCAATGTCACGGCATCTGTTTGAAGTTCCGCGAAGTTCTTTAATATCAACATCGTTTAAGCTTTCGCCTGTTGCAAATTCGTAAGCTGTTCTTACAGCGGCTTCTGCAACACCGCCAGAAGCCCCGAAAATTGTTCCAGCACCGGAGTATTCGCCAAACGGATTATCATTCGGTTCGGGTTCAAGTATATTAAAGTTTATACCTGCTTCTTTTATCATTCTGCCCAGCTCCTGAGTTGTTAATACAAAGTCTGTATCAGGTAATTCAGGACGTTTACATTCATATTTTTTAGCTGTGCAAGGCATAATTCCGACAATCACAAGATTTTCTCTTGCTATTCCAAGTTTTTCGGGAACGAATTTTGCAAGAACCGGTGACAGCATACTCATCGGAGATTTGCAGCTAGATAAATGATGAAGCATATCGGGGTGCTGTTCTTCTAAATATTTTACCCATGCCGGACAGCAGGATGTAAATAACGGTAAGTTTTGACCTGATTTTAACCTTCCCAAAAATTCCGAAGCTTCTTCCATAATGGTTAAATCTGCCGAAAAGTTAGTATCAAAAATCAAGTCAAATCCGATTTTTCTCAATGCAGCATTCATTTTGCCGATAGAATTTTCACCTGCGGGAAGTCCAAACATTTCACCTATTGCAACACGAGTGGCGGGTGCCATTTGAACTACAACTTTTTTATCTTTGTTTGTAATTTCTTTCCAAACATTTTCGATATCAGATTTGATTGTCAAAGCACCTGTAGGACAAACAGCTGCACATTGACCGCAGTTTACGCAGTCAACCTGCCCCAAAGGTCTGCCGTTTAAAGGCTGAACAACTGTTTTTGAACCGCGGTTAGCAAACCCGAGAACTGAATGTCCTTGAAATTCAGTACACGCTCTTACGCACGCACCGCATAATATACATTTGTTCGGGTCGCGAACGATTGACGGTGAGCTGTCGTCGACAGGCAAATATTCTTCTAATGCTTTGTCAGGATAACGAATTGTTCTTATTCCGTATTCTTCCGCATACTGTTGAAGTTCGCAGTTTCCTGATTTTTCACAGGTTAAACAGCTTTTGTCATGGTTTGCAAGAAGAAGTTCAAGAACAGTTTTTCTTATTCTTCTTGTTTTATCTGTGTTTAAGTGAATTTTTAAACCTGCTTCGGGTGGCATTGTGCAGGAAGATTGAATACCTCTGCCTTCAACTTCCACAACGCACATTCTGCAGGCGCCGAATGATGTTAAGTCGGGACGGTAGCAGAATGTCGGAACATTCATCCCTGCTTTTTTGATAACTTCCAGCAAATTCGGTTCGTCTGTAAATTCGACTTCTTTACCATCTATAAATAATGTTTTTTTATCTGTCATAATTTTACCTCTCTAGCCTGTTACTCTAATACAATTGCCTTAAACGGACAATTTGTTAAACAAGCCTCGCATTTAATACACTTATCCTGGTTAATGTGATGAGGATTTTTAACGGTTCCGTCAATTGCACCTACAGGACAAGTTCTTGCACATTTTGTACAGCCTTTACATAAAGTTTCATTGATAACAATTTTTTTCATTGCAGTACAAACGCCGGCAGGACATTTTTTATCCTTAATGTGTGCAATATATTCATCTCTAAAGTATTTCAAAGTAGAAAGTACAGGGTTTGGAGCGGTTTTTCCAAGTCCGCATAAAGAACCGTCTTTAACGGATTGTGCAAGTTCTTCCAATAGTTCCAAATCTTCCATTGTACCCTTGCCTGCAACAATTTTTTCAAGAATTTTCAACATGTTTTTAGTGCCTTCGCGGCAGGGAACGCATTTTCCACAGCTTTCGTTCTGGGTAAAGTTCATGAAAAATCTTGCAACTTCAACGATACAAGTTTTGTCGCTCATAACTACAAGACCGCCCGAGCCTACCATAGCTCCTGCTTTTATCAGGTTGTCGTAATCCATCGGAATGTCTAAATGCTCTTCTGTCAAACAACCGCCTGACGGACCACCGATTTGAACAGCTTTAAACTTTTTGCCGTCGCGCATTCCACCACCGATATCAAAAACGATTTCTCTTAGAGTTGTACCCATCGGCACTTCAATAAGTCCTGTATTATTTACATCGCCTGTTAAAGCAAATGTTTTTGTACCTTTTGAGGTTTCCGTACCCATTGACGAGAACCAGTCTGCGCCGTTAAGCATTATAACAGGAACATTTGCAAGTGTTTCCACGTTGTTAATCAATGTCGGGCGTCCGAATAAACCTTTGTTTGCTGGAAAAGGCGGTTTGGGTCTTGGCATTCCGCGTTCGCCTTCGATAGACGCTATAAGTGCAGTTTCTTCACCACAAACGAATGCGCCTGCGCCTTCTTTAATGTGTAAATCAAGTGAGAAATTGCTTCCCATAATGTTTTTACCTAAGAAATGTTTTTCTTCGGCATCTTTAATAGCTTTTCTTAAGCGTTTTATAGCAAGCGGATATTCTGCACGAACGTAAATATAGCCCTCATCAGCACCGATTGCAAATGCTGCGATTGCCATACCCTCAAGAAGTTTGTGAGGGTCACCCTCCATAACGCTTCTGTCCATAAATGCTCCCGGATCACCTTCGTCGCCGTTGCAGACAATATAGGATTTTCCGCCTTTGTTAGCCGCAGTAAATCTCCATTTTCTGCCTGTTGGGAAGCCTCCGCCGCCTCTTCCGCGTAAGCCTGATTTTTCAATTGTATCAATTACTGCGTCAGGATTGTTTTCTTCAATAACTTTTGCCAACGCTTCGTAACCTCTTACGGCAATAGCCTCTTCAATAGACTCTGCGTTGATATTACCGCAGTTTGCAAGTGCCGTACGGGTTTGTTTAGCATAGAAATTTATATGCTCATCGTCCATAACATGTTCATGAGTTTTCGGATCAACGTACAAAAGTCTTTCAACGGGTTTGCCGTTTTTGATATGGCTTTCGTAAATTTCTTCAACGTCTTTTTCTTTAACTTTTACATAAGTTACGTGTTTGTCAGGAATTACAACTAAAACGCCCTGTTCGCAAAAACCATGACAGCCTGTCGGGACAATTGTCATTTTGTCGTAATCCGATAAAACAGCAACATTGGCGCCAAGTTCTTTGAATTTTTCAATAACTTTCATTGCACCGTTTGCAACACATCCGGTTCCGGCACATACAAGAACTCTCAAACCTTGTTGAACAATGAGTTCATGTGCTTTTGTTTGTTCTTCTTTTATATCAATATTTAATGTAGTTTTTTCCATTTAAGCCTCCTCTTTCATTAATGTATCAAGCACTATTGTGATAGCGTCTGATGTCATTTGAGGATAAACTTTGTCATTTATAACCACAACCGGAGCAAGACCGCAAGCGCCTAAACAGCTTACTGTTTCTAGTGAGAATAAACCGTTTTCGCTTGTTAATTGACCCTCAGGCATATTTAATTTAGCTCTTATTGCATTCAAAACAGGCATAGAACCTCTAACGTGGCAAGCGGTTCCATCACAAACCTTAATTTCATACTTGCCTTTAGGCTCTAATGAAAACTGTGCATAAAAAGTAGCCACACCAAAAACAGTTGCAGGTGACAGCCCTTCAATTTTTGTACCGATATAAATCATTGCATCTTCAGGCAGATATCGGTAAACTTCCTGAACTTTCTGCAAAATCGCAATAAGGTTGGATTTTTTTGCACCATAAGATGCAATAATATCATCCAACTTTGATACGTCGATTTTATGAGGGTTTTCTACACTCATTTGTCGAACTCCTATGTAATTATCTGATTAACCCCGATTGTGCACGACCAAAATGTACAATCTTATCAGTATTATTGCATAGATTTCCGATTAAATCAAGTTTATTTATTGAAATAATGTTCTATTGCTTTTACATTATTTTCGATAACTCTATAAATATGTCTCAAAAAGTTGTCTTCATTTTCGTGTTTTGTAAGTCTTATTTGTTGAAGACCATCTTCAGGAATTTCTACAACAAAATAATCATTAACGGTATGTAAATGAGTTTCAGAAGTGTCTTTAGAAACATATTCACTCGTACTTAATAATTTACCGCCTTTTCGCTCAGGAAGTTTCTCCAAAGATCTTACAGTAATTCTCAATTTATCTTTTGGTAGATTTGCTATATCAGGAACATCTGCTATCTTTTCTAGTTTTTTGCCATCAGATGATGTTTTAAAATATGATGTTACAACATTAGTAATGTTGCCAGGTTCTATATCAACAGTAACCCCTTTACTTTTTGCATAATTTGCTATTGTTTTTCTTGCAGAATTTAATTGGGTAAATGTATCTCCCTCTATTTCATTACTTATATTGCAAAATTTGTTTAAAAATTTTTGTTCTTTTTCATATTTTCTTATTTATAAAAATCTTATAACTTTTGATTTTATTGGGGGAATTCTCATTCTGTTCTCCTTTTTTTTCTTACAAAATATATAAATATCATAAAATTTTTTTTTGCTAAATTATAAATTTTTATTACAAAATTCTGCAATCGGGCATTCAGAACAATTCGGTTTTACAGGTTTACAGACATTTTGACCGTGAGTTACAAGAAGAGTATTAATATCAAGCCAATATTTTACGGGCAGTTTTTCTCGCAGTGCAAACTCTGTTTCTTCGGGATTTTTAGTTTTTACATAACCTAATCGATTGCAAATTCTATGTACATGAACATCTACACATATTGCTGGAACATTATAACCTTTTGCAAGAACAAGGTTGGCGGTTTTTCTGCCAACTCCTTTAAATTTTATCAAATCTTCAATGGTATCAGGAACTTTGTTATCAAGTTCTTCAACAATAATTTTTGAAAGCTCAACGATTTGTTTAGCTTTATTCTGATAAAATCCGACAGGATAAATTGCTTTGGCTAATCTGTCAACATCACAGTATGCAAAATCTTTTGGTTCTCTGCCGATTTCAAGCATTCTTAAAGTCGCAGGGTATGTAGTTAAATCATTTGTTCTTAAACTCAAAATACAGGCAATTAAAACCAGATACGGGTCTTGAAATTCTTCCATAAGTTGAACAAATTCTCGACGCGGCTGTTTTGCCTCAATAAGTTTTTCGACGATTTTATCTATGTTATTGTTCATTCAATAATTCCTTAATATCAATTACAGTTTTAAGCTTTAAAGCATAAATGTCATATCGGTTGAAATCTTTCATTTTAACTGCATCTTTTTCTGTTGTAATTATTATATCTGACGGAATTTCATCTTCCGTATAGCAATGGTGGTCGTCAAAATCTATTGTCTGTTTTATTTTATAATTATTTAAAAATGCATAAAACTGTTTTGGCTGTCCTATTGCGCATAATGCAGTCGCTTCCGCTCCCTCATTCAGGTGTTCGTCCGTTTTGATGTTATAAACATAATCAGGTTCGGTATAACAAACGGAGGTTTGAACTTGCATTTTCTTTGCCATGATTTTTGCAAGTTTTTCGGCTCTTGCGTGGTCTGTATTTTTGCTGACAACAACGAGTCTGTCTATTCTTGAAAAAGCTTCCATACCCTCTCTTAAAGGACCTGCCGGAAGAAGTTTTTCGTTACCGAAGCCCATTACACTGTCCATTAAAACAATATCTAAATCTCTGTGTAGTTTTCTGTGTTGAAATCCGTCGTCAAGAATTATTTTTGTAACACCAAAATTATTAATTGCATATTCTGCTGCTTTAATACGGTTTTTGCATGTGATAACAATTGCGCCTTTTGAGTTTTGCGCGAGCCAAAATGGTTCGTCGCCTGCAAGTTTAGCGTTAAAAAATATTTGTTCTCCATCAGATATTACATTAATATTTTTATTAGAAAGTTTTCCGCCGTAACCACGTGAAATTATTGCAGTTTTGTCGCCTTTTTGAATAAAATATTTTGCAATTTCTGAAACTACCGGAGTTTTGCCTACACCGCCCGTTGTAATATTTCCTACTGAAATTACAAAAGCATCGACTTTTTTAGGCTTTAACATCTTTTTGTCATAAAGAAGATTTTTAAAACTGCTCCCTATACCGTAAAATATTGATGCAAAATCGAGCAAAATCGGTCGTTTTGCATTTTTATTATAATGAATTTTTGTTATTTCGGTTTTGATGTTCATTATTAAAACAACAATCTCCAAATTAAAAATCTTTTATTCAATTTTTCAGAGAATTTTCTCAAATTGCAGGTTGTAGCTCTTGTGTCTTCAATAATTGTCTGCAATTCAGTCTTTTTGTCAGGAGTTATTTTGTTCACAGTATCAAGCGTTGTGGAAATATCCGTCATGGCATTGCTTACGCTTGATACAGCTCTGTTGATGTCTTTTTTAAGCTGGTCATCTTTGGTAAGTGTGTTTACATAACCGCTTATTTCATTAATATTATGTGTAATTGCTCTGAAATCTTCTGCCATAGCTTGAGCTTCCTGCTCGTTGCCTATAAGTTTGTTGATATTTTGAGTAAGTCTGTCAAAAGAGCCGGCGGTTGAGTACATAGTTGTTTTGAAATGCGGGTCTCCTATAATTGAATTCAAGTTATAAGAAAGCATGTTAAAGTCTGTTGTAGCTCTATCCATCATAACCATTAATTGTCTGATATCACCTTTTGAAGTGTCCAGCATATCATTCAATTTAAGCATTGTAACGCTTGTCTGTCCTGTCAAAGAATTAATATTTTCTACAGACATTTTTAACTCTGCTATTACCTGATCAGATAACAAATCATTAATTTTTTTGTTCGTTTCTGTCAAAGACTCAGCCGCTCTGTACTGCCAATCCATAAAGTCAGCAATTCTCATCGGTTCAATAATTGTGTATGGCGACTGCTGTGTCGGATGAGGCAGAACAATATCGTCAAGCGTTGAAATTAAAAGTTTGTTTGTTCCGTCGGTTTTTATAGCTTTACCTTTTAAAAATTCAGGCAATACAAGCCCAGGCATATTAATTACATAATCAATTTTGTATGCAAAATTAGTCTTAATACTGTCTTTTATTGCGTATGGAATAATATCTTTTGAAACAACTTCTATATTTTTAATTTTGCCGACATTATAAAATTCTTTATCCAATTTCATTTCAACATCGTCATCTTTATAAAGAATATCTTTTGTGAGCATTGGAATATATACAGTTCGAGTTTTTGGCGGTGTAATTTCAAGGAATAATTCACCTATAAGCCCTGATTGCTGGATTGAAAGCATTGAAGCTTTGGGGATTTCAATATTTGGTTCGGTTATAACAAATTTGACCTTTACATAACTGTTTTCACCGTCGATTACAGGTGTAATTTCTTCTACCTGACCGACTCTGAGTCCCATCATCTGAACTCCGGCTCCGGGTCGCATTCCGTTTACATCTTTAAATATAACTTCTGTTCTGCCTGCAGAAGAAAAAGTTCTTCCTTTAACCTTATAAACAACACCGATTAAAAGCACTAATGCCAATAGTGTTAATAGACCTACTTTAAAAGATGATGAAAATTTCATTTATAACCTCTCCGTTTATTTTATTGTAGCAAAAACAACAGAAAAAATAAAATTGATATATTTTTTTTAACATTAACAGTTGAAAAAAAATAAAAATAAGTTATAATGAAAATATCTAGAAAGGAGATCTGAGTATGAAAAGATTAAGTCAGAATGTCGGGGGGGGGGCTAGCTCCTTAATTGGTTTTACACTTGCTGAAGTTCTAATAGTACTAGGCATTATCGGCGTAGTTGCAGCATTGACTATGCCGTCGTTAATTAGTAATTATAAGAAAAAAGTTGTTGAAACAAGATTAAGGCAAACTTATTCTATTTTTAATCAAGCAATAAAACTTTCAGAAATTAAAAACGGTGAAAGTTCAACCTGGATTTTGCCAACAGTTTCATACGGTGATAGCGATAAAATTAAGCTGTTTTTAAGTACTTATATTGTTCCTTATCTTTCTTCATATAAAGACTTTAACACTAACGCAAATTATGTGCGTTTATATTTAAATAACGGAATATACACTTATTGGGCTTATAATACAGGCAGTTTTGAGGTTTATGTTCGATTTTCTAAACCTAAAAGAACAGACGGCAATGCTTTTTTAGAGGGCAATGGCGGTGTAGATTATTTTGTTTTTTATATGCGCCCTTATGCATCAGATTTTGTACCGTTTAATCACGGATACACAATTGAGTATTTAACAAACAGTGGAAGCGGTAACGATTGCAGAGATACAGGTTATGTTAGTGTTCACGCAAGCTGTGCCGAGTTCATTATGCAAAACGGCTGGCACATACCAAAAAACTATCCTCTAAAGTTTTAAAAATAAAAAACTAATATAATACCCCAGAGTCAAGAATTTTTTGAACTTCGGTGTTCATAATATTATGAATATCTTTTATCGGTAAAGTGCCGTCGATACTTTTGAAATTATATTCGGATTTCATGTTGTTGTATTGTTCAAGACATTTTTTCTGATAAATTTCAAAACTTTTGTAAAAGTCTGTTGAAAATCCTACATCACGTCCGCTTTCATAAAAATCTAAACCTGTTGTGCCTATAATTCGTTTTAACAAAACATCTACAGGCATATCAAGATAGAATACCAAATCAGGCTCGGGTGCATAATCGTAGAGATTTTTAACCCATTCAATATCCTGCCCTCTTACAACATCACGTGCAAGTGCCGTATAATAATATCTATCCAAAAGCACAATGAAACCTGATTTTAACGCGGGAATTATCTGGTTTTCCAATCTGTCTGCAAAATCAGCCGCATATAATAAACTATATGTTGTAGCATTGAGTAAATTTCTGTCTTTTGCGTCGTCAATAACATTTGCGATTAGACGCGATGTTTTCCATTCTGAAACCATAACTCCGTATGACTGAGCTTGAATAGATTTTTTTAGAAGTTCAAGCTGAGTCGATTTACCGGAACCGTCAGTACCTTCAATTACAATGAGTAATCCTTCATATCCGTGTTTTGTTTTGAATTGAGTCATTAGATATTTACTCCTTTGTTTTGAAGAACTTCTTTCAACAGTCTTCTTATAGTAACTTGTTTTGAATGAATTGAGTCCATTGCGTCAAGTTTTACAAGCCCGAATTCATCGACCATTTTTTGATATTCTTTGATTACGCGTCCTTGAAAAATCATGTAGCTTTCATACGGGTCGTTGCTTAATTTCAAATCCATACCTGCTTCATAGAATTTTGGTGCGCGATTTGCACAAATTCTTTCCATAGAGTCTTTCGGGTCGATGTCAAAATATATTGCCAAATCAGGTTTTATGGCGAAATTATAAACATTTCTTACCCATTGCGCATCAACTCCTCTAGCCACATCTCTTGCAAAAGCCGTGTATGCATATCGGTCTGCAAGTACGATAAATCCTGCTTTCAATGCAGGGTCAATAACTTGTTTTAGTCTGTCTGCAAAATCAACCGCATGTAACAAAGAAAAGGTTCTTGGCGAAAGCATATTCTTCTTTTTCGCAAGTTTAGTTGTTTGGCTGATAAGTTCTGACGAATTCCATTCAGTAAAAATTACGTCCTGTCCCGTAGATTTTAGCCAGTCGCGTAGAAGTGCAAGCTGAGTTGATTTTCCGGACCCGTCAATCCCTTCAACACAAACCAGTGTGCCTTTATAATTATGCTGTTCGGTTAATTTTGACAAAATTAAACTCCTTTTTCTTCTAAGATTTTAACATTTATTTTACCAAATTTTGCAGACATATTGTCAACAAGGTGGATAAAATAAAGTTCGGGCTCCAAATCTTTTTCATTAAGGTCAATAATTGCGCCCCAGTCACTTCGACCATGGTGTGCAGCAATCATTTTTGCGATTTCCTTAAACCCTTGAGCCATACAAATTGTAAACCCATATTGTGAATGAGTCAACCATTCTTTTCTGAAAGCTTCATTATAATCAATCAAACCTGTTTCAGTATCAAT
>CAJUPC010000012.1 GCA_910588555.1 Candidatus Gastranaerophilales bacterium | reverse complement strand
GTAGCGCACCGTGTTCGGGTCGCGGGGGTCGCAAGTTCGAATCTTGTCATCCCGATTTTTAAAAAGTCCAACAGAAGTTGGTCTTTTTTATTTTAAATCTTTAAAAAGGAAATATCCTTAAAGTATTTTTAAAAAAGTAGTTTATAATGCAACTATGAACTACGCTAATATTACTCTAAAAGCATTGATAGTACTTGCTAAACTGCTTTTTTCGGCTGTTTATTTTTATCTGTCCACACTGCCTCTGACAGCATATTTCATAGAAGATTTAAATATACCTTTTATTATTCCTCTTTTAATTTCATTAAGTGCATTAGTTTATGTTATTTGGGCAATATGGTCTAAAGGAATTCTAAAAAAAATAATAATGATTATTGTTATGTCTCTTTATTTTGCTTCAGGAGTTTGTATATTTAGCGATTTGGCAGGGTTACACAGCGACTACTGCATTGAAGATGGTGTTTGTGAAGAACATTATATCTATAACGGACGACCGATTAATGAAGAATATTGTAAAGAACTTAACGGGGTATGGCATATAAACCCCAAATACACAAACTATTGCAAAATCATGCAAAATTAATGGTATTTCTCCCTCAAGTCTATGATTTTTTATAAAACATTTGAACTTTTGAAAAAATAGGTGTATAATTGTCTGGTAATGTTATTTGAAAAAGAGGTTTATATATGAAATTACACATGCAGATTTTAATTGCACTGGGACTAGGGCTAAAAAGAAACTGGCATATTTTTTCGGGAATTATCCTCGGTATTATTGCGGGTATATTCCTGCATAGCCACGAAATTCCTATGGTATCAGCAGTTTTAACATTCATTGGTCAAGTATTTATCAGATTAATTCAAATGGTTGTAATTCCCCTTGTCGTTTCGGCAATTATTATTGGTATTACAAGCATAGGCGATAATAAACAGTTAGGAAAATTCGGAACTAAAATGATTGTTTATTACGGAATAATAACTTCAATTGCTGTTGCTATCGGTGCTGTTTTGGCATTAATTTTCAAACCTGGTATCGGTGCTGCTCATTATATTACAGCAAATGCGGCAAGCGAAGTCCAAGCTTCGGTTGCAACTGCTATGGCACAACAGCAGGGAAATATCTTAAATATATTTCTAGGATTTATCCCTAACAACCCTATGCATTCGTTTGCTGTGGGTGATATGGTTCCAATTATCGTATTTGTTGTAATCTTTGCAGTTGCATTGGCTAGAGTAGGCGATGTAAACAGACCGATTGTATCATTCTTTGAATCTGTTTTTGCTGCAACAATGAAAATTACCGATTGGATTATGACATTTGCGGCACCTGGTGTATTTGCTTTGACTGCAAGTGCAGTTTCAAGCTTTGGTATTGATATTTTCACAAGTATCTCAAAATATTTATTTGTATTATTCTTAGGCTTCATGCTTCAATTATGTGTAGTATATCCGTTATTCTTGAGAATTTTCTCAAAAGTAAACATCATTATGCTATATTCTGCTGTTGCAGAAGCTATGATGGTAGCTTTCGGCACAGCTAGTTCATCGGCGACTTTGCCTTTGACGATTGCTTGCTGCGAAAAACGCGGAATTTCTCATAAAATTTCAAGTTTTGTATTACCTTTGGGTGCAACTTTAAATATGGACGGCACTGCCCTTTTGCAAACTGTTGCGGTAATATTTTTGGCACAGGCATACGGCGTTGCATTATCTCCGTTCTTAATAATTCAAATAGCATTACTTGCAATGATTGCATCATCTACTTGCGCAGGTATCCCAGGTGCAGGCTTGATTACTATAGCATTAATTCTTAACGGTATGGGCTTGAGTCCGGAACAATTGGTTGCCGGTTTTGCGTTCTTATTCACAATCGAAAGAGTAACAGATATGATGAGAACTCTTGTAAACGTAACATCAGACGCTGTTGTAGTAGCGGCAATTGCGGATAATGAAAATGAAATCAACTATGATTTGTTAAACAATCCTGCCGCGTACGAAGATATCGCATAGATTTTTAAACAATATACAAAAAAAGACTCTCGAGTGAGAGTCTTTTTTTGTACACGATTAAGTCAATTTATTGTAATGCTCGCTGTAAAAATCGCCAAAACGGTCTTCCAAAATTGCCTGACGACAGAGCTGTGAAAATTCAACAAGGAATTGAATATTATGAATTGACAAGAGCGTAGCCGCAGTGCTTTCGCCGCAGCGCCACAGATGTCTTATGTATGATCTTGAATGATTTTGGCATGCATAACAGTTACAACCTTCAACAAGAGGACGATTATCCTCTGCATATTTTTGAGTCTTGATATTAGATTTACCTTCCCACGTAAAAAATGAACCGTGACGCGCATTTCTTGTCGGCAATACACAATCAAACATGTCAATTCCGCGCTTAATACCGTCCAACAAATCCTCTGGTGTTCCAACACCCATTAAATATCTCGGTTTTTGTTTTGGCAATAATGGTGCTGTGAATTCAGTGAAATGGTTCATTATATCTTTTGTTTCACCTACACTCAAACCGCCGATTGCATAGCCTACAGCGTCATAAGATGAAATAACAGAGGCACTTTCTCGTCTTAAATCATCATAAAATGCACCCTGAACAATTGGGAAAAGAGCTTGTCTCGGATTTGTTTTAGCCTTAAAACATCTTTCGAGCCATCTGTGAGTACGTTCCATAGCTTTTTTAGCAGTATCGTAATCACAAGGAAACGGAGCACACTGGTCAAATGCCATTATAATATCAGCTCCGATATCCTGCTGTATTTCCATAGAAACTTCAGGGTTTATAAAATGTTTTTTACCGTCTTTTGGGTCGCGAAATTCAACACCATCTTCGGTAATTTTATTTAAATGAGAAAGCGAAAACACCTGAAAGCCGCCTGAATCAGTCAAAACAGGTTTTTGCCAGTTCATCCAATTATGAATTCCGCCAAACTGTTTAATTAATTTTGTACCTGCTCTCAAATACAAATGATAAGAATTTGAAAGCATAATTTGAGCGCCCGTATCAACGATTTGATTGGAAGTAAGAGTTTTTACAGCAGAATTGGTACCTACAGGCATAAAAATAGGAGTCATAATTTTGCCGTGAGGAGTTGTTAAAACCCCTGCTCTTGCACCTGTCTGAGCACATTCATGAACAAGTTCATAACTAAAATATTCATGTGCGTTGTCGCGTTTAAAATCTTCTGCCGTTTTTATATTCATTAGTCATCCAATTTTTCAATAACAATTTCTGCCATATTGTCATATTCATCACAAAGCTCATTTTCATCAAAATAGATTGCGATTTCACGTTCTGCACTTTCTACAGAATCTGAACCATGAACAACATTATATTCTTTTACAAGCGCAAAATCAGCTCTAATAGTTCCGACTTGTGCTTCCAGAGGTCTTGTTGAACCCATAAGCTGACGTGAGCCTGAGATTACATCATAACCTTTCCATACCATAGCTACAATAGGACCGCTCTGGATGTATTCAATAAGTCTGTTATAAAAAGATTTACCTTTATGTTCGCCGTAATGTTTTTCGGCCATTTCAGGAGTTACATCAACCATTTTTAAGCCGATAAGTTTAAACCCTCTGTTTTCAAAGCGTTTAATAATTTCGCCAACCAAACCTCTTTTAACTCCATCGGGTTTTACGGCTATAAATGTTCTCTGTTCTGTTTGCATATAAATTCCTCCGTTCAAATCAATAATATCATAAAAAAAGTTATTTTGCATTAGACAACTTTTCCATGCCTTTGATGTTCCTGTAGAGCATAGCAACCATTATTGTGCACAAAATAACTGCCGCTGAACAAAGCCCGTACCAAAATCCTTTTAAACCCATATTAAGCTTAAAAGCCAATGTATAACCGAGCGGGATTGAGATAAGCCAGTAAGCGATAAAATTTGATAATAGCACAACACCGGTTTTTTTAATACCTTTAAAAATACCTGACAATGAAACCTGTAATCCGTCAAACACCTGAAACAGAGCAAGAATATATATAACAGGAACAGATATTTTAACAAGCATTGCATCTTGTGTAAATAAACTGACCAAAAACTCGGGGAATGTGGCAAAAATCATTGCACTGCAAGCCATAAACCCTACAGACATGACAACTCCGACAAACGAATATTTTTTCAAATCGATAATATTTCCCGCGCCGTTTGCAAATCCTACCTTAACTGCAATAGCATTTGATATTGCAAGCGGAACCATAAACGAAACTGTCGTTAATGTACAAATCAAATTCTGTGCAGCGGCATAAACTCCCGATACCCTGCCCATTATTATTGCAATACTGTTAAATGCAATAAATTCAACAAGAATTGCGCAAGATATAGGAATTCCTATTTTCATCAAACTTTTATAATATTCAAAATCTTTGTAGTTTTTAAAATTCATCAAACTGAAACAATAAATTAGCAGAACAAATCCCATAAAATATCTTACGACAAAACTTGCTATAGCAAGCCCCAAAACGCCTAAAGACGGTATAGGACCTAATCCGAATACAAGAATAACATTTAAAATAACATTCAAAACAACCGCAATCGCAGTCACCAGATTAGGAAACATTACAATCTCAAATGCCTGTAAAAATTCTTTTACAGCACAATGCAAATATCCGCCAAACGTAGCAAAAGCTGTAACAAACATATATTGTTTAATCATCGGCACAAGATGAGGTTCAAAATTCATCTTATCAATCAGCGGAATAAACGCAAGCACTGCAAACATAATTATTACACCCCAAAACATTGCAAACCGCAAAGTCGGATAAAAATATTTTTTCGCGCATTTGTTTTCTCCGCGGAAATTTGACAATAATGGCGATACGCTTACGATTAAGCCTATACCGAAAGTTTGAATACAGTTTGTAATAGCTGTAGCAATTGAAATTGCAGCAAGCGTGTCTGTTGAATGTCTGCCCGCAATCAAAACATCGCCTGCCCCGATAAGTATAAATCCTAAATTTCCCATAATAATCGGCAGGGCAATATTTAATAATTCTTTGGCATAGTGTTTAAATTGATTGCTCATACAAAAATCATTATAACAGGTCAAATATTAATATCAAGCTTTTTAGTGAAAAGGTGGGAACGCTGTTGCTTTTCCCACCCTACATAACTAAATGATTGAATTATTGAATAATTAATCACCTAAGCACAGCCCCAAATTGCCGGAGTAGCCGCGGCCGTTGGAGTTCCAGCCCGTGGACGTGGTGTCGAAGTACCTGCTGTACGCGCCGTAGCCATTCGTGCCGTTCTCCTCACCTGAACAAACCCAGAAGTGCGGTTCAGGAAAACCATATTGACTTGCTTTGTTGTTGTAAGTTAGATTGTATACATCTTGTTCAGCGCCTACGCTTGGGTTGCCTTCGTAAAGGAGAGAAGCTATTTTTCCAAGGTCTGCCATTGTCGGCATGTTTTGTACTCCATTACATTGTTTTACAGCGCCTGCCCAGTAATCGTCGTCATAGTGGCACGCTTTTATCCCGAGTTTACCTTCTGCTACTGCTGCTTCACATTCAGCTTTTGTTAATGGAGTAGGAGAGAACGGAGCGCCAAAACACTTGCCATCTATTTCTAATGCACAAGCGCTTCCTAAGCCGTTCGCGTTAAACACCACAACATCTTTTCTAAACGTATTTGGTCTTCCATTACCGTTAATTTCAAATACCGCAGCAACACATCCTGCAGTCGCGTTACTTTCAGGTTTACCGTTACTTGTAGACCAGCTATACGTTTTCATGGGGTCTAACGCTTCACATTTCTTGTTGTAGTTTAAAATCATTGGTGTACCGTCAGCCGTAATAATAGCAACGTTATCACTTGAATAATCATGAGTATCATCATTATTCATTTTTAACTGTTTACCCGTTTTGGTATTCGCAATATCCCATTCTTTCCCGTCTTCTAATTTAACGGTATCTGTGGGCCAACACGCTCTAATATGATTAGCGTCACATCTTTTTGCAATCTTAAAATACTTTTGCAGTTCATCCACAAAATCATCAGTAGAATTATAAGGTCCAATCAACCCTAACGATTTCATGTGGTCCGTGGCTTTAGTAAACTTATACTTTGTACTTCTAATTTTTTCTGCGTTAACCCTGTCATTAACATTTGTCATTAAACTAGGCAACACTACAACAGCTACCACACCAATGATTGCTAAAGTGATTAAAAGTTCTGCTAAAGTAAATGCGTTTTTCATAAATCCTCCGCTATTATTGTGATGCACTATATCACTATAATAACATATTTTTGTGCATTTACAAGACCTAAATTGAGAAAAGAAGCTTAGAGTGCCCCCCCCCCCCCGATTGGATTTTGTAACAATTTCTTCATACTCGCTCCTTTCGCTATTTTATTTGTTGTCCGGATAGCAAAACCGAACTACATATTTTATTATAAACTATTTTTTGAGAATTTGCAATATAGTAAAAAATATGCTAAAAATAATATATGAAAAAAACAGTTATAGCTTATTTGCACACCCATTGGGACAGAGAATGGTATAGAGAATTTGAAGTTTTCCGCCTTAGGCTTTTAAGAGTTTTTGATAATGTTCTAGAACTTTTGAAAAATAACAAAATCCCGTCATTTTACTTTGACGGACAGGTTTCTGCCCTATTGGATTATTTGGAATTAAGACCCGAAAAAGAGCCACTAGTGCGTAAATTTATTGTAGAGAAAAAACTTTTCATAGGTCCTTGTTTTACACTTGTTGACGAGTTTTTGACTGATAAAACCGTTTTTGAAAAAAATCTTGAAATAGGTATAAAAATATCTCGCGATTTTGGGTGTACAGATTATATAGGATACCTTGCGGACACTTTCGGGCACAGCAAAAACATACCGGCTATTTTCAAGAAATACGGTATTGATAAATGTGTTGTATGGCGCGGCTGCGGTGATTTTCCGTCAGAATTCATTTTTAACGGAATAAATACCGTAAATCTTGTACGCGGCTACTTTATGGACATATTCTCAACTTCTATGACTATTGAGAAAAAAGCCGAGTGGCTTCGTTCAAACCTTGATAAAATCGCGGAAAAATCGGGTAATTATTTACTTTTGCCTATAGGTGCAGACCATTTGGGAGTAGAACCTGATATAACCGAACAAATTATACAAATAAACTTATTATTGACGGATTATGAAATAAAACTGTCAAACCCCTTTGAGTATTTTGAACTTGTTAAAGATAATTTTAAACAATTTGTATGGGATGAGGAACTTCGTGACAACAGCAAAACATTTATCCTGCAAGGCTCATATTCCGCAAGAACAAAATTAAAACAATACAATATCAAATGCACATATTTACTTGAACAGGCTGACAAATTACAGAAAAAATACGGTTCAAAATATGATTCCGTAATTGAATATGCTTACAAATTATTGTTAAAAAATCAGGCACATGACGGAATTTGCGGGTGTTCAACTGATTTGGTTCACAGAGAAAATATTACACGCTATGAAAAAATCATTCAAATCGCAAATACAATAATTGAAGAATTAAGACTTGAACACAACTTTAAAACCCCGATTATGCAAAGCAAGGAACTTATCCCCGAATATAAAGTTATATCAAAACATTTCGGGGTAGAAAATTCTTTACTCTATGATACTCAAAAAATTCCGGTAACAGAAGATTTTTCAGAAATTTACACACTGAAATATTATCCGGCTGTTAAATCAGATATTAAATTTGAAGTCAAAAACGGTAAAATTTTTATTGGCAACATAGAAATGCAGTTTGTCCGCTATCAAGACGACGGCGACACTTATAATTTCGGCGCAGTAGAAAACGACAAAGGCGAAATTGCTGAAATCTATTCATTCAAAAATAATGTTATTAAAACAAGCTTTTTTGATGTTCAAGTTGAATTCGGCAAAATGATAAACTTCAAAATTGAATGGGATAACAAATTAAAAAATAAATTGTGGCAGGTAAAATTCACTCTTAAAAAACCTGTAACAGAAACGTTTTCAGAAGACATGAATACAATTATCCGCAGAGAATTTGACCCGAATTATGACTTGCGCAAACACTTGCCAAAAGAACGCGGAATTGAGGTTAAAACAAACTTTGCACCAATGCAGAGATATGTCGGAACGCAGGGTTTTGGCATAATCACACAGGGTTTAACCGAATATGAGGTTAAAGAAAAATCTTTACTTATAACACTTTTGAGAAGCACAGGTGTAATTTCAAATCCTAAAAACCCGTCGCGTTCAACCCCTGCAGGTCCGCCTTTTGAAGTTCCCGACGCACAGCAATTGGGTCAAAACTCTGCGGAATTTTCCGTTGCATTTTTTGAACCTCAACAGTATCAAGAATATATCAATATTATTTTTCCGCCATATTCTTAACTTAACCATAAATTAGGTAGAATATAACCGTCACACATCACCAACACGCCAAATACTATAATCACCCAAAGCACTACATCCAAAGTAGTCCTGATGTGTCGGGTGCAGGCGCAGCTTGCAAAAAAAAACCCTATCTTAGAGATAGAGTTTGGAATTCTTTTTACGTAATTCCTCGTGTGTAGAAGGTTAGTGTGTAGTAGGTAGTGTAAATAGTAGTGTGTGTATGTCTCGTGTTTATTTAATTCTTTGATTGTTTATCGCTTACATTTATATAAAGTATTTCTAAAGTATATAATTGCTATATCCCATTTATTTCGTTACATATCTTTACAAATGTGTAATTTCACAGAACAGAAAAGCCTGTTAAATTTCCCTCATTTTTGACCTTAATCGGTTATCTTTCCCTCTGTATTTAAGTTATTCCCTTTATATTCAAATAAATAACTCTATCTTTAAAAAAACATTAACATTTCGTAAAGAACCTTACATAATCTTTATAACTTTACGTATTGACCTTTTTTAAAAAAAGTATTCTAATAAGATAGTAGACATTATAAGAAAAGAGGTATGAATGAAAGAATTCAGTCACACAAGATTAGACAACAAACAGTTTACGGAAGAAGATATCAAAGGATTTATAAAAGATTATAATATCAAGTTTATAAAACTACAGTTTGTAGATATTAATGGTC
This sequence comes from Candidatus Gastranaerophilales bacterium, assembly GCA_910588555.1. GTDB lineage: Bacteria > Cyanobacteriota > Vampirovibrionia > Gastranaerophilales > Gastranaerophilaceae > Stercorousia. The sequence continues at coordinate 47,130 of CAJUPC010000012.1, read as the reverse complement.
AGGTAAAAAATTTGACAATCCCATCACAACATATTGAAAAAGCTTTAAATAACGAAATTATGCTTGACGGTTCATCTATCAAAGGTTTTAGAAGTATTGAAACATCAGATATGTTCTTTTATCCGGATAAAAACTCATTCCAGCTTTTGCCCTGGAGAGAAAAAGACGGAGCAAATTCTGCAAGGCTGATTTGTGATATTTATAATGCTGACGGAACACCGTTTGAGGGATGTCCAAGATGTAATTTAAAAAGAGTTATGAAAGAAGCTGAAAAAATGGGCTTCTCGATGAATATTGGACCCGAAGCTGAATTTTTCTTATTTGCAAAAGACAAAGACGGAAATGTCACCACTACAACCCAAGACCGCGCAGGCTATTATGATGTAGGGCCCGAAGATTTGGGAGAAGATGTACGTTCTGACATTGTTTTAACTTTACAGGAAATGGGTTTTGACATTGAAGCTTCTCACCACGAAGTTGCAGACGGTCAGCACGAAGTTGATTTCAGATACACAGATATTTTGAGCGCAGCTGACAATGTTGCAACATTCAAGATTGCAGTTAAAGCGATTGCGGCAAAACATAATTTACATGCAACATTCATGCCTAAACCGATTTACGGAATAAACGGTTCAGGTATGCACTGTAACGTATCATTATTTAAAAACGGTAAAAACGCTTTTTATGATGAAAAAGCTGAATATGAGCTTTCAGATATCGCAAAATATTCAATCGGCGGTATGCTAAAACACGTTAAAAGCATTACTGCGGTATTAAACCCGACAGTAAACAGTTTTAAACGTCTTGTACCGGGTTACGAAGCTCCTGTTTATCTTGCATGGTCGCTTGCTAACAGAAGCGCATTGTTAAGAGTGCCTGCAAAACGAGGAAACGCAACACGTGTAGAACTTCGTTCACCCGACCCTGCATGCAACCCTTATTTAGCATTTGCGGCGATTTTAGAAGCTTGTTTGGACGGTGTAAGAAACAAAATCGATCCGCCTGCACCTGTTGAAAGCAATATTTACAAGCTTTCATCGAAAGAACGTAAAAAACAAAGAATTGATTCACTACCTGGAAGTTTAGCCGAAGCATTAGATTATTTTGATAAGTCGCTTGTTTCAAAAGCTGCACTAGGAGAACATATCTTTAACGAATTCTTATCAGCTAAACAGAAAGAATGGGATTCTTTTAGAACTTATGTTTCACAATGGGAAATCGACAAGTATCTTGAAAGATATTAAAAAAATAGCCTCAATTGAGGCTATTTTTTTGCAATAAATTTATTTCTTACAGGAATGTTGTTTATCCCAGCCGAGTTTACTTCGACAATGTAAATAATCAAGATTTTTATTATATATAACCCATGCCGTACAACCGCGCATTGTCCTTGTGCCTTTGTCATCAGGATTGCAATTATCAAACGAAGTTAATGAATATCCGCTTTGAGTTCCCTCTGGAAAAACACCTTTTTTATTATAGTTAAAAAAGAATATGTTTTTTCCAAGAACTACTTTATCGTTACCCGATAAAACAACATTTATATCACTAGGAATACTTTCTGATGAGTTGTAATACCCTAGCCCGATGAATGTTCCATCGTCTAAGAAAAAATTAGCTTCCGGCGGAGAATCTGATTTACTCGTAACTATGCTTTTGTCAGATATTTTATTCCCTGATATATCATATTCAGGACGGTTTCGACAAACTTTGTCGAGTTCACATGTTTTTGAAACTTTTAAATAGGGTTTTAATCTTTCTGCAACAATTTTTTGCGAAGATAAATCATATATATTCTGATTAGTTTCAGGATCTTTTTTATTCGTATCTGTATTTGTTAATCCCCACGTATCAATAGGACCATATTCGCTTTGCATCAATAGGAAAGCCTGTGACAGAGTTGAATAAACTTTTAAAAGCTGACTCACCGTTTTCTGTTCTTGATGACGTTGTATTAACGTCGGTATAGTGAGCGCAGCAACAACTCCAATAATACTAAGGGTGATTAAAACCTCTGCTAATGTAAATCCTGAAAACTTAGGAGCTGAGCTTAGAGCACCCCCCCCCCCCGAAGCTTTGTAAATTCTTTAATAATATCATTTCCAACTCCTTTTTTTAATATCTACATTTTTATTATAACTTATTTTTCAAAATTTTCAAGATACTCAACAACTTCTTTCATTGAATAAATATCTTTTACTACAAAAAAATCTTTACCCGACTGCTCCTTCACATAAGAAAGCGTTTTTCCGTCAAGAAAATCTTCAGAATACGGTCTTAACATTACAGACGGTATTACAACAACATCTGTATCTAAATTTTTGACTGTTCTTATTAAATCATCTGTTGTTATAAGCCCAGCAACTGTTATGTGCTCTCCCCAGTATTCTGATTTTACAGGATTTACAGTTACTGTCAAATTCTTTATTTTATTCAACTTTGCTGAAATCTTTTCAAAAGTATCTTTTGCAGCATAGCTTGCAGCAAATGAGAGCTTCAAGGGCTTAACCAGTTCTTTTGGCAATTGTCTCGAATTAAAATCATCAAGAACCATTCTTAATGCTCCAACCCCGTCTTCCAGCTGACAGAAATTACCGTAATATTTTGCAGGCGGTATTTCTCTTTCAGCAAGCAGGAAGAATTCATCTGAACAACATACGCGCTTATATTTTGACGCAATATTAAGAGTTTCAATTGCACATTGTTTATCAACCTGTTTCAAGATTTTTTCACCCTCTTCGCAGATTTTTGTGCCATTTTGAAGACTAACCTCTGAAGCTTTTTCACCCTCTTCGCAGATTTTCGTACCATTTTGATGACTAACATTTGATGTTCTGAACTGAGTAATCCCAACAGGTACAATTGCAACTGACAAAACAGTATTTTTAAGTTCTGCAAGATCAGACAAAGTTCTTTCAAGTTCTGCACCGTCATTATATCCGGGGCACAAAACAATTTGGGCATGGAACGGAATTTTATTTTTTCTAAACCATTTTAAATTTTCCAATGCTTTGCCGGCATTAGGATTTCTCAACATTTTCACACGTAAATCAGGATTTGTAGTGTGAACTGAAACATAAAACGGGCCCAAATGCATTTTTTTAATACGTTCTTTGTCCTCATTTTTAAGATTTGTAAGCGTGATATATGTTCCTTGAAGATATGAAAGCCTGTAATCATCATCTTTAATATATAGAGTTTCTCGCAAACCTTTCGGCTGCTGGTCAACAAAACAAAATATACAATGATTTAAACACGGCTTAACCCTGTCAAAAACTGCGCTTTCAAAGATTATCCCTAAATCTTCGTCATAATCTTTTTCAAGTTCAATAACTTCAATTTCACCGTCAGCCTTTTTAACTTCAAGTGTAAGAAAATCAGACTTGCACATAAAGTTATAGTCAATCATATCCTGCATTTTCATATCATCTATTGATAATATTTCATCGCCTGCTTGAATTTCTAATTCTTCAGCAATAGAATTTTTCACAACCGAACTAACTATTGCGGGCATTATCTTTCTCCAATCCTTCTATAATAGTTATAAAATTTGAAAATTCGCACACAGTATTATCAAGCACAATTTTTTGATAAAAATTTATCTGATTATATTCATCATTCAATATATTCTGCGCAAGATTTTTAAATTGCATAGCTTTTGACTTTATTGAAAAAAATAATCTTTTTCTTTCATCAGCATTCAAACAATCAGCACAAGACAATTTCACCCTTGCATTTGACAAAAATTGAAGCGGATTATCACTCAAATCCTCCAAAATTAAACGCTTTAATTCATTGAGCCCATTTTTTGTAATTTCGTAATACACAGACAATTTTCCACCGTTTGACATCATTTTACGTGAAGTCAAACATTCTTTTTCTTCCAAGCGTCTTAAAGCTGGTTTTAGTGCTCCAAAACTCGGTTTAGTAAACGGCGCAAAATTATCTTCAATACGCCTTTGAATAGCGTACATTGTAAAATCGCGGCTTAAAATTATATATAGAATTAAAAGTTCAATCATATATCTATGATATCATAAAAATATTTTTAACAAAAAAAGCACTCCATAAGGAGTGCTTTTTTTAAATCAGTGTAAATATCACTATTTAATTTCAACAGTTGCGCCAGCTGCTTCAAGTTGTTTTTTGATAGCTTCAGCGTCTTCTTTTTTAACGCCTTCTTTAATAGCTTTAGGAGCACCGTCAACTAAATCTTTAGCTTCTTTCAAGCCAAGACCTGTGATAGCACGTACTTCTTTCAATACAGCGATTTTGTTAGCACCAGCTGATGCTAAGATTACGTTTACTTCAGAAGCTTCTTCAGCTGCTGCTTCACCTGCTGCTGCAGGAGCTGCTGCAACTGCTACAGGAGCTGCTGCAGATACGCCGAATTTTTCTTCCATAGCTTTTACTAATTCAGCTGCTTCTAACAAAGTTAATTTTTCAATTGATTCTAAAATAGTTTCTACGTTACTCATTATTTTTCTCCTTTTTAAGTTTTAATTTTGTACAATTAGTATTAAATTATTGCTTCACGCTTCACTCTCATTCGCTGCATTTTACCTTGTAAAATTTCGCTCATTAAGTTCCGCGATACTTCGAGTTCGTTCGTTTTCACTCACTCCACTCTACGCAAAATTTAAGCCGATTTTTGGTCTCTGACTGCTGCCATAGCTCTTGTAAGCTGAGCCATAACTGCGTTGATTGAACCAACAATTCCTGAAGCAGGTGAGTTGATTGAACCAAGAATTTTTGCATAAAGTTCTTCTTTTGACGGCATTTTTGATAATGCTTCTGCTTCTTGAGCGGATAATAATTTTCCGTCTAAAGCACCGCCAAGGATTGCACCTTTTTTTGATTCTTTAATAAATTTTGCAACTGCTTTTGCAGGGCTTACCTGATCTTCAAAACCGAACGCAATAGCGATAGGTCCTGTTAAAGATTCGGCAAGAACTTCAAAATCAGTACCCTTGAAAGCGATTTTAGCAAGAGTATTTTTTGTTACCATGTAGTCGCCGCCGTCTTTTTGAAGACTTCTTCTTAATTTGGTAATTTCTTCTACAGAATAACCTTTATACTCAGTCAAAATTGCTACCTGGGCTTTTTCTGCTTTTGCTTTCATAGCATCTATTTTTTCAGATTTAAAAGCTTTTGTTGCCATTTTTAGCTCCTTTGTTGTGTAATACATTTTGGGTTATTAAACCCTTTGGGATTTTCCCGTTCGACCTGTAAACATACAAAAAGATTTTGCATCTTTACATATTAAGACCGCAAAATCAAACAAATCTATATTATATTTCGACTGTTCAACCTCGGTTAGCCTTTCGATTAAAAGCTTTCGGAGCTTAAAGCGTTTCCGCTTAATTTTTGCCCCGCTCGCTTACTAACTGTCTGCGGTATACATTTATAATATCAAAAAATAAAATAAAATCAAGAGAATACTTAACTTTTCTTAACCAGCGCCCAAACTTGTGCTTCCTGATTTATATTATACTTACCTTTGAGTACTGCTGTATACATTGGATCTTTCTTATATTGGTAGCGCATGCCAAATCCGCTCAAACAAACCGCCTCGTTTTTATGTCCCAAATTAACAAGTTTGTGCAACATAGGGTAAACTTCACCGTTAAAATCACTTTTATTATCGTAAACATCAAGCGCTATATAACTAGATAAAAGCCAATTATTCTTTTTCATATCGACTCTGATACGGTTAATAAGTGTATTCATAAATTCCAGCAGATTATCTATTTTTTCAAAATTATTCAACAAAATAAGCATTTTATCACCTGTTTTTGCAAATCTGCAGCCGGTAATACTTTTAATACCTGCATAAAACAATTTGAACGCTTCCTCCTGTTTTTCCCTAACGCCCAGCTGTTCGTTTCCGCCCCAGCAATTATCAATTGCTAAATTTTTTGCATCAAACTGCACAAGAATTGCAACATTATTAATTGCTTTCATATCCGCTTCCAATTCTTTTTCCAGCTGTTCATTAAACTGCTCTTCAATTTTGCGGTTACATTCATATATAGCACTATCAACAAAAGACATTGAATTGTACACATAATATTTTGCTTTTGTGATTATAAAAACAAACAATAATGAAAGAATATCAAATAACAACAGTGAACCGTCAACATAAATTTCGCCAACTTCGATATTGCCTTGATAGAATAATCTTACAAAGTTTGAAACAGCAGCTGCAATCGGTTCCGCAAAATTGAACATTTCCAGAGTCAACAAATCACAAAACCAGTAAGCAGCGGTCAAAAATACAAGTATTAATAACAATATTTGCATAACAAACATCAAATTCAGAACCATTTGCAGAAATTTTGATACAAATTTATAAAGTAATAACATATTTACCTCAACGCAATATTATCTATTAACCTAACATTAGCGACTTTAAGCGCAATAAACACTATTGTATTATCATCAGCATTAACTTTTTCTTCCAAATCATCTGCATCTCTAAACTCCAAATATTCAAGTTCATGGTGTTCACTCAAATATGAATATGCAGTCTCCGTCAACGACGAAACATCGTTTATCCCTTTGTCATAACAAGCCTTGATATTAAATAAAATTTTACTTAGCGCAAGAGCATGCTTTTTGTCTTCCTCAGACAAATATTTATTTCTTGAAGAAAGAGCCAAACCGCTTTCTTCTCTAATAATAGGACACGGAACAATTTCAACAGGAATATTCAAATCCTTAACCATTTTCTTCAAAATAATTAACTGCTGCCTGTCTTTTTCGCCGAAAAATGCAAAATCAGGCTGAACAATATTAAACAGTTTATTAACTACCGTGCAAACCCCGTCAAAATGACCTGTGCGAGATTTTCCGCATAATTTATCAACATAAAAATACGGAGGGATTACGTAAGTTAAAAAATCACTAGACATAATATGTCCTTCACCGTACATTTCTTTAGGTGACGGTGCAAAAACAATATCAACGCCAGCTTCCGTACAGAGTTTTTCATCAGCTTCCAAGGTTCTGGGATATTTTTCTAAATCTTCCCCCGGACAGAATTGAATAGGGTTTACAAAAACAGAAACAACTGTTCTATCACATTTTTCAACAGATTTCTCAATAAGACTTTTGTGACCGCTATGCAAAGCGCCCATTGTCGGCACAAGACCTACAGTTAAACCCTCTTTTTTCCACTCTTTGATTTTTTCTCTAACTTCCGCAATTGTATGAACCAACATAATACACCTCTATTAAATTATAACATAAATTTCACTTTTAAATCAATTCTTGTTATAATAGATTTATGAAAAGATTGCGGGTATTATTCGGATATTTAACTTTAATATTAATAGCAATAAGCATGCTCTACCCTTTTTTTGCAATGGTAAATTTGTCATTTGTAAATAATAACGAAATATTTTCGCATGCGGGAAAACTTATTCATACTAATTTAACATTAGCAAATTACAAAAATGTATTCAGTGAAATCCCGCTGAGCACATATTTTTTAAACAGTCTTATCATAGCAACAGCGGCAACAGTCGGACAGGTAATTTTTTCAGCACTTGCAGGTTATGCGTTTGCAAGAATGCAGTTTAAATTCAGGGACGCTGTATTTTTATTAATACTTATAACAATGCTTATTCCGCCGCAAGTTAATATTATCCCGTTGTTCTTTTTAATGAGAGAATTACATTTAATCGATACATATCAAGCTTTAATTTGGCCTGCATTATTCGGCGGATTTGGAATATTTTTAATGCGCCAGTACTTTTTGGGACTTCCGACAGATTTGGAAGAAGCAGCTAAAATCGACGGCTGCAATCTTTTCCAAACATTTTTTAAAATAGCATTACCGCTTGCGCTCCCGACAGTTGCTACACTGGCAATTTTTACATTCGTAACAAACTGGAACAGCTTTATGTGGCCTTTAATCGTAACAAACTCCGAGAGCATGCGGACTTTACCTGTCGGACTTGCAATATACAAAGGTAGTTTCAGGGAAATTACTTTGTGGGGCGAACTTCTTGCCTGCTCTGTTATATGCACAATCCCAGTTATAGGGGTATTTCTTTTAGGCAAAAAATACTTTATTTCGGACATTTTGCAGGGCGGGGTGAAAGAATAATAACTATAGTTTATATCTTAAAACCGAATTGCTTCCCTGTGAAGAAATAAATAGCATACCACTGCTTATATTTATTCCGTATGGTTTTTCAATATTCGCGATTTGAACTGAAATATTCCCCGTCGGCGAAATTTTTACAACATTATTTGCATTGTAATTTGATACATAAATATTTCCCGCGGAGTCGCTTACCATAGCAATAGGACCGTTTATTCTTGAATCTTTTACATAAATTATCCGCTTGCCGTCTGGAGTAATTTTATAAATCATATTATCAGAAAAGCAAGCCACATAAACATTTCCGTTATTATCAACCGTAATCCCCGTTGGACTTGGTATATCATTATAAATACCGTTTGTCTGCTCAAATTTTGGCGTTTCATTCTTTTCTGGCAAAGCCTGAGTAGCTTTAAGCGTCTGTAAATCAGTATTCATGTCGGAAGCTAGCTTTTGAGCTCTTGAATATGCAGAACTTTCTGGCGGAATTAATGACAAATAAGACTTTGCGTTGTCGGTATAACCCAGCTTTGCACTCAAATTTGCGGCTTTGTATACGGAGTCATAGTCATCAGGTTTTCTCACAATGATTTGTTTAAAAACCGCAAGTGCAGCTTCATCCTGTTTAAGATATTCTAAAATCGAGCCTAAATTGTAGTACGCGTCAATATAATTCGGGTCTAGTTCTATAGCTCGCCTGAAAGACGCCATTGAACGGTCATAAACCCCAGTTTTATAAAAATCTACCCCGCGATTATACTCAAGTTTAGCCTCATTTGAGACATCAAAAAGCTTTTCGGGCTCGGCGTAAGCTGCCAAACCCGTAAAAGCTGTTAAAAACATTATTAATATAAGTTTTTTCATAAAATTATCCGATTAATTCTTCTAATTTTTCAATCATTTTGTGATTTTTTTCTGCGAACTCATGTCCTCTTGCTATAATTGCAAGCTTCAAGATTACCGCTAAATTAATACAAGAAAGTTCTTTGTAATTGTCCGGAAGCCTTAAACTCCAGTTTGCATCACCCGATGTTCCGGGTCTGTTATATACATCATAAACATTGAAATAATCCGTAAAGAATATTTGAATATTTTCAGCTTTTGATGCAAATAGTTCAACAAGTTTTGTCTGAGCCAAAAATTTAGCGTCATCAGTCAATCTGACAATAATATCGTCTTTGTTATCAGCTTCGGCAAACAAATCATCCACAAGATTTTTGGCATGCAAATACCCCACATGAGTGTGAATATTCTGGTCAGCCCACATTTTTATCGGTTCATTATCATGAGTTCCGACCATTGCCCAGCACCTGTTGTCAATATTACAGCATCTGTATGGGTCTTCGGGTTTGTCAGCTTCTACAAACTGAGTTAATTTCATACCTTGCAACCCGAATTCTTTCATTACAGAAGCAACAGGGGTTGTTAAGGTTCCCAAATCTTCACATACGATTGAATCTTTATCCAAGCCTTCTTCTTTTGCTGCCGCAACAACAATTTTTTCAATTAGTCTGCCGTAATCTTTAATTTGTTTTTTATCCAAATCTTTAATTCTTTTTTCTTTATCGGCAGTAACTTCGTCGTTCAAATTTTCCATTCTTGCGATTGCATATTTGGAAAGTTCGGGATGTTCGGGAGAAGAATACAATCTGCCTGCGCCTTCTTCAATTTTAGGTTTTTTACCTGCTTTATAAACCCACGGATCAATCAAACCTACAATGTGGTCAATTCTTACACCGCCGGGATTTTCTTTGAACATCTTTTTATAAAGATTTTTCAATAACAAACCGCCATCATCCAAAGAGCCGTCAGAATTGTACATTCTGTCAGGATCCATAACAGGAAATCCCCATGCTTGACCATCTTTTGAGAAATAATCAGGAGGACAGCCAAGACACCAGCCTTTTAAGAACAATGACTGATAAGCCCAGGTATCACGATCTGAGAATGCAACCTGTCTGTCTGCAATCATTTTTATATTATGTTTTTTGGCAAACTCGCGTGTTTCTTCGTTTTGTTTGCTTATAACAAATTGTGTAAATTTGTATAATTCAATCTCATCAGAATATTTTTTTTCAATTTCTTCAATACGCTTTGCAAATTCCATTCTCTGCTCAATAGACTGAGGGTTGAAAAGGTTTTTATCCGTTTCGGAACTCCATAAAGGCCAATAATCATTTCCATGCTCGATTGATAAAGCTTCATACAAGCTGTCTTTGTCTAACCAAAAATCATTCTCGCGTTTAAATACCTGAAATTCTTTATCCAATTTCTTAACAGGATTTGCTTTAAAATTATTCCAAGCTTCCTGCAAAGCTTCGCCATATTTTTTATAAACATAAGAATAAGCGGTTTTATTATCGTTTTTATTAGGATTTGCACTAACAATTTCATAATAAGTTTCTTCAGAAAGAATTTTACCCCATTCTTTAGAAGTTAATTCTTTTAAATTAATAAACAACGGGTTACCTGAAAAAATAGTACCCGTATAAGGTGATGAATCACAACTTTTTGTTTTCCCCGCAGGTCCAAGCTGGATTGCGTCAAATAAACCTGACGCATATTCGATAAACTCTTTTCCGCCGTCGCTGTTAATGCTTCCAAAACCGGTATTTTGGTTTTCTGCTGACGGAAAACTACCGTTATGCATAATGAATGCAAGGTTTTTCTTGCCAAGAACTTTAAGAGCTTTTCTTATAACTTTTTTTGCTTTCTCATCTAAAATACATGGTTGTTTTTCTAAAGTACAAGTCATATTTACCCCTCTTCCTAAATATCAACAAACTGATGATATCATGAGGTATTTTTTTTTTCAACCGACAGTTGTAAAAGCCGCAGACAAAATTTTATAATTCAAATCTTTAATACAGATTTTTACTCGTGAAGTATAACTTCATTGTTTTGTATACAAAAGTATTAATTTACAACAATATAATACTTTAGAATTAGTTAAAAATAATTAATATTTACATTAAAATACTTGACATTTATTCAAAAATATTTTAAAATAAGTTTACAAAAAGATTCTTTAAAAGTTATTATGCATACGGAGAGATATTTAGGATAGAGATATAATGCGTAGAGCGTTTTGAGGAATCAAGAGGTTTTACTAAAATAGAAAGGTGAAAAGATTATGACAAAAAGATTCGGCTTTACACTTGCAGAAGTGTTGATTACTTTAGGTATCATCGGCGTTGTTGCCGCTATGACTATGCCGACATTGATTAACCAAACTAACGGTGCTCAATACAAAGCTGCTTACAAAAAAGCTTTATCAGCTTTATCTCAAGCTGTTACATTGAATGTTGCTTTGGATGACTGGAGCTTTGCTGATGTTGATGCTGACAATACTATTCAAGGTATGTTAACATCTCGTATGAATGTTGTTAGAGATGAAGATGGTGCTACTAACTTGTCTGATTATACTAACGACTTAGAAGACATTGCTACTGACAACAGAACTTTGTTCTTTAACGACAGTATTATGTTTACATTCCCTGTATCTACAGACGGATGTTCTAGACCTGAAGGTGCTGAATTAACAAAAGGTAATATCGGTGATCAATGTTTCGGTTATATCGACGTAAACGGTTTAAAAGGACCTAACAAAGTTGTTAAATGTGACGGTCAAACTGATTACAAAGCTTCTGCTGATGATTGTACTGTTACAAGCCCGACTGATATTTATCCGGTTGTGTTCTTTGACCAATCAGTACTTCCTTCAACTGACGCTGCAAGAGCTGTATTGTACGGTAAATAAGCTGAATAAACAATATATACAAAATAACTCGTTTTTAATTAAACGAGTTATTTTTTTATCTAATTTAATTAAATATTAAAAAACTTATCTAATAGCAAAGGTACAAATTTTGCATTTAAGGCACTTAAATCAAAAACAAACTCATTAACACCCGCACTATAAAGTTCTTCAACCTTATCAAATTGCTCCAAAATAGTATCCTCAAACATATGCATTCTACAAAAACCGTCACAAGTAAAAGGAAACACTTTTTTCAAAGACGGATCATGAAGTGCATACCCGCCTCTATGACACGGAGCCTTACACGAAAGCCTTGATATAATAGCACTGTCATTATTCAAAGGACACAAACCTAAACTCGGAACTCTTATATTCCCAGCTATAGTATATTTTTTATTGGGTATATCATTTTTAATCTTTTTAATTGTTTTTATAGTATTTTCAATATCTGAAAAAGATGTAAAATCAATCGTATCAATTTGAGCCAAATTGTTCAAACATTTGATTGAAAGGCTGTTCAGCAAATTAATACCCTGCCCTATTTCTATTGGAATATGATTAATTTCAGGATCATTTATAGCTGTCCAAAAATATCCAATATTATTTATTATCAGACTGTCAGGAGCAGGATTAGAGAGCAAAATCTGCTTTACATATTCATAAACCCTGTCAAAATCGCGTTCTATAAGTATTCTCGGCGTCGAAAGCTGAAATTTTATACCATACTTTGTGCAGAATTTCTTTACTTTCATTACAAGTTCGTGAAAACTGCTTAGAGCAAGGTCTGATGTCGATAAGATTTCCCCGTACTCAATAGAATAAACCGGATTACATCCATTCTTTTTAATATATTTTTCAAGTTCTTTAATCTGAGCGAGTTCGGACAATCTCAAGTTTATTTTATAAACATCTTTTTTACAAAAATCTAACTGCCTGCTAAGTTTTGATTTTGAAACTTTCCATTCAAAATTTTTAATATTCCTGCTAAACTTAAAATCCTTTCCTTCAGCACTTTCCACGACCCCGAGAAAATGGTTTGTCCTGTATATACTTTTTCTAACATGCTTAAACGGCAATTTTTGGTGTTTAAAGAGTTTAGGCTTATCAAGAATTTTTTGGATAAGCTCAATAGCTTCCAAAATCTCGTCAGAACTGTTAAACTTACCTTTAATAATTACTGAATCAATAGCTTTTAATTTCTTAATATCTTCTGCACAGTAAGGCAGATTATCGCTGTCGATTGCTAGCGGGAGTTTTGTATATTGCTTAATCTTAGCAATATTTTTCATATAAATTTCTTCTGTAATAATAATCTCATCAACCTTGTGAAAATTATTGATAAAATCAATTCCTGCAAGATTATGAATATCAAAATAAGAATCAACAATTACTTTAAAAGGAAGATTAAAAACCTTAATTGCTTCTAAAATTGCAAAACTGTTTATAAAAATCCCATCAATACCAGCTGTTTTCAAAAACCTCAACATTTTTTTTATTTCAGGAAGATTTTCTTCTGTAATATCATGTTTAAAATTTATATAAATTGAACACTTGTTTCTTTTTGCAGCTTCAACAAACTCATTTACATACTGAAAATTATTATCCAAAAACTTTTTATAATAAACATAATAAGAACGACAAGATGTTTCCTTAGCGAAAACATCTATGTCGTCAGGCTTTTTTACGGGTGCTGTTATTTTAATGCTGCCCACTATTCTGCTTCTTTTTCCTCAACTTCGCTTACTGTTAGAGCAATACGTTTATCAGCAGGGTTGAATTTAAGAATATAAGTATCAACCTTATCGCCGACTTGAAGAATACAATCTTTTTCGTTTTGAAGTTCCACAACTTCTGAGTGAGGCAATAAAGCTTCAACTCCGGGGAAAACTTCAACGAAAGCACCGAAATGTTTAATTCTTGTAACCGTACCTTCTACCTTGTCGCCTTCTTTAATATTTTTTTCAGCTTCAAGCCACGGATCGGGTTCCAAATTTTTCAAACTTAAAGATACGCGTTGTTTATCATGGTCAACAGCAATAACTTCAACATCAATTTTATCGCCGACATTCAAAATATCTGTCGGGTGATCAATCCATCTCCAAGAAAGCTGTGACAACGGGAGAAGTCCGTCAATTCCGCCTAAATCAATGAACGCACCAAAATCTGTAATTCTAACAACATCACCTTTAACAACTTGTCCTGGTTCAATTTGAGAGAACACATTTTTTCTTGCTTCAACAGCGCTGTCATCATAAACTTTTTTATTAGATAAAATAAAGTTATTTTGCTGAGCATCAAGAGTTAATATTTTTAATTCAAGTTTTCCGCCGATTTCCAAATCAGTTTCCTTAGCTCTCAATTGAGATGACGGAACAAAACCTCTTACACCAGAAATATCAATAAGAACGCCGCCTTTAACAATTCCGGCAATTGTACCCATGATTGTTTCATCGGTTTCTTTTGCTTTTTCCAATTCTTTCCAAGCATAAGCAAAATCAACTTTTTTACGAGAAAGTAAGAATTTACCGTCTTCGTCTTCTTCTCTTATAATCAAAAATTCGTATTCCTTACCTTTTTCGAATTTTTTCTCAATATTTTCATCTTTATCAACAGCTTCGCGTGTAGGCACAACTGCAATTGTTTTTGCTCCAATATCAACCATTACGCCCTGTCCGTCGAAACCACATACGATGCCTTTTACTAAATCACCTTTTTGAAACTTGTAATCATACTGTTTCAATAATTCTTCGAAATCTAATTCTTTTGATGTCATTTTTACTCCAATTGTCATAAGACACTAATCTATTTACGTTGCGACTATTGTAACAAAATTTTAAAACTTTGTAAAGTTTTTTGTAAACTTACATTACGAATTTGCATAGCAAAAACAGGCATTACATAAACTGCAATACCTTATTTTGCTGTTATACATATGTTTTACGCTTTTAATGAGTCAATCAAATCAACAATAGCTTTTTCTTGAACTTCGATTTCGCAAATCCTTGCTTTAGTTTGTTCAATTAATTCTTGCGGAGCATTTGCAACAAATTTAGGATTATTAATTCTTCCCTCAAGAGATTTTTTCTCACCTGTCAATTTGTCTAATTTCTTTTGCTGACGCGCAGTTTCCGCATCCAAATCAATCAAATCAGCAAGAGGAACGATAATTTTTGAAGCTGAAACAACAGCCGCCGCTGATTTTGGAGGAACTTCAGCATTCATATCCTCGTAAGATATACTTTCAACTCTTGCAAGACGTTTAATATAAGCTTCAATAGCCTCAAATACAGGTTTTTCCGATTTTTCGGCTCTTATTTCAATATTACATTTTACAGAAGGTGAAATATTGAAACTTTGACGTACATTTCTTAATGAAGTAATTGTTTCAAACACAAGTTCCATTTCCTGTGCTTCTTTCGGGAAATCAAGTTTTTCTTCAAATACAGGAAAATCCGCAACAATAATTGCTTTGGTTTCTGTTGATTTCGGAACTAACTGCCAAACACGTTCTGTGATATGAGGCATAATCGGGTGTAACATTCTTAATGCCATATCAAGAACATATCTCAAAACTCTTTGAGTATTAGCTTTCAATTCATTATCTTGAAGCTGGATTTTTGCAATTTCAACATACCAGTCACAATATGAATTCCAGAAGAAATCATAAAGAATATGGGCAACTTCGCCAATTCTGAATTCTTTGATATTTTCATTAACTTCTTTTGCTGTTTTATTTAATTTATCTAAAATCCATTTATCTGCAATAGTTAGATTATCAAAATCGATTTCTTTGTTATCCACACCGTCAAGGTTCATCAATACAAATCTTGAAGCGTTCCAGATTTTATTTGCAAAGTTTCTTCCGTATTCAAATCTTTCTTCGCTCATTTTAATATCTTGACCGCCGTAAGTACATAAAGAAGTCATTGTAAATCTCAAAGCATCACAGCCGTATTTGTCAATAATTTTAACGGGGTCAATTGTGTTGCCTTTTGATTTAGACATTTTCTGACCTTTTTCATCGCGGATAAGACCGTGGATATATACAGTAGAAAATGGTGCTTTTCCTGTAAATTCAAGTCCCATTGTAATCATTCTTGCAACCCAGAAGAAGATAATATCAAAACCTGTTACAAGAGTTGTAGTCGGGTAGAATTTTTTGAAATCTTCGCTGTCTGTATTTGGCCAGCCCATTGTTGAGAACGGCCACAAGCCTGAAGAGAACCACGTATCAAGACAATCGGTATCTTGAACATAATTTACAGGATCCGGATTTTCTTTTGCAACAACCATTTCACCTGTTTCTTTATGGTAGTATGCGGGAATTTGATGTCCCCACCAAATTTGACGAGAAATACACCAGTCACGAATGTTTTCCATCCAGCCTAAGTAGTTTTTCTCCCATCTGTCAGGAACAAATTTTATTCTGCCATCTTTAACTGCCGCAATAGCTTCTTTTGCAAGCGGTTCCATTTTAACAAACCATTGTTCGGAAAGAAGTGGTTCAATTGTTGTTCCACAGCGCTGGCATTTGCCGACATTGTGTTCATGGTCGCGAGTTCTCAACAAGAAGTTATTGTAAGAAAGCATTCCTACAATTCTTTCACGAGCCTCGTATCTGTCAAGTCCGTGAAGTTCTGAGGGAACTTCGCCACAAGCTTTCATTTTGCCGTCATTATCAATTACCCAAACAGGTTTTAAATTGTGACGTTGCCCAACTTCAAAGTCATTCGGGTCGTGTGCGGGAGTAATTTTAACTGCACCTGTTCCGAAGTTTTTGTCAACGTATTCATCGGCAATAATCGGAATTTCTCTGCCTGATAGCGGAATAATAACAGTTTTTCCAACTAATTCGGAATATTTGTGGTCATCAGGATGAACTGCAATTGCAACGTCTCCAAAAATTGTTTCAGGACGGGTAGTTGCAACAATAATAGCACCTGACTCACCTTTCAAAGGATAAGAAATTTCCCACATGTGTCCCTGTTCTGTCGCATATTCTGTTTCAACGTCAGAAATCGCACTGTTACAGCGCGGACACCAGTTTACAATATATTTACCTTTATAGATTAAGCCTTTTTCATATAGTCTGACAAATACTTCTTTAACAGCGTCAGAACAGCCTTTATCAAACGTAAATCTTTCTCTGGAGCGGTCAAAAGAAGCTCCTAATCGTTTGCATTGGTCTAAAATTGCAGATTTATGCTGATTTGTCCATTCCCAAGTTTTTTCAACAAACTTTTCTCTGCCCAAATCATGACGTGTAAGATTTTCTTTTGCAAGCTGCTTTTCAACAACATTTTGAGTAGCCAAACCTGCGTGGTCTGTTCCCGGCACCCAGAGAGTTTCATAACCCGCCATTCTGTGATAACGAACCAGAATATCCTGCAAAGTTTCATCAAGAGCATGGCCCATGTGAAGAACACCTGTTACGTTCGGGGGAGGAATTACAATAGAATAAGGCGGTTTATCAGATTTTGCGTCAGCCTTAAAAAATTCGCCGTCTTCCCAAAACTTATAAATACTTTCTTCTGTTTCTTTTGCATCATAAACTGTAGGTAAATCTTCAATTGCTATCATATAAAAAATCCTTCTTATTTTGCGTATAATATAAGAATATCACAAAAACATTTGAGGAACATATATGAAAAACTTTTATTAACTTTTATATTATATAAATAATTTTTGAAATATACCAAAAAAGGAACGGTATAAAACCGCTCCTTTAAGAACACTTAAAAGTATTTTATTATTTACGCTTTTGGAATAGAATTTGCAATAATTTCCATTTCTTCCAATGAAGCATAAACAGCGTGGCATCCGCAATCTACATACAAGATTTGACCTGTAGTTCCTGTAGATAAATCAGAAGCTAAGTATAAACCTGCTTTACCAACATCTTCCAATGAAACATTACGTCCCAAAGGAGCTTTTGCAACAGCCGCTTTAAGCATTTTATCAAATCCAGAAATACCTTTAGCTGCAAGAGTTTTAACAGCACCTGCTGAAATACAGTTAACTCTAACACCTTTTTTACCTAAATCAGCTGCCAAATATCTCATAGAAGACTCAAGAGCTGCTTTTGCAACACCCATTACGTTGTAATTTGCAACAACATATTCAGAGCCAAGATATGTCAATGCAAATACAGATGCACCTTCATTTAAGATAGGTTCAGCATGTTTGCAAAGTGAGATTAAAGAATAAGCACTTACACCCAAAGCCAAATCCCATCCTGCTTTTGATGTATCAATAAATCTGCCTGCCAAATCTTCTTTAGCAGCAAAAGCAACAGCATGGATAACAAAGTCTAATTTTCCATAAACTCTTTCACATTCTTTAAATACTGCAGCAACTTCATCTTCTTTTGTAACGTCACAAGTCATGATAACTTTTGCATTCATATCCTCAGCAAGCGGTCTTACACGTTTTTCCATTGCTTCGCCTGCGTATGTGAAAGCAATATCTGCACCTGCTTCATAAAGTTGTTTTGCAATAGCATAGGCAATTCCGTGAGTATTAGAAACTCCGAAAATAACCCCTTTTTTACCTTCCATTAATTTCATAGAATATTCTCCCTTACTAAAATACTTTTTTATTTTAGCAAAAATATATTTTTAAAGCAAATTGTAATATTAACAATTGTAACAACATGCAAACATACTGAAATCGTCCATTTTAGAAAGTTTTTATATATTTAAGAGAGATTTCAGGAGAGCTATGGGCGTTTCAAACGTAAACAATCAAAACGCAATAAACATGATTAAGCTGGCTTTGCAAAGCAAGACGAGCAAAACTGCGGAATCTTCCAAACCGGAATATTTGAAAATGACCGGTTCAATTTTTAATGCTCCTGAAGCCAATGCAAATAAAAGAACTACATCAGCACAAGATAATTTAAACAATTTAAATACTTTAAAAAGTTTGGATGATTTAAACGGCGGACAAAAAAAAGATAACCAAGATTTATCAAATATTGACAATGCCGCTGACGGCAAAAAAGCTGCAAAACAAATTGAAGGCGAGTCAGATAATGTAAAAAGCCAGACTCAAGTTGCAGAAAAAGAAAATAAAAACGCACAAAAATTTAGTGCTGAGGCTCAAAAAGCGGATAAACAAATAAAAGAAGGCACTAAAAAATTTGAAACACAATTACAGCAGCAGCAAGCAGAATTAAAGAAAAATAATACAGAACTTCAAAAATTAATCCAAGAAACAACAGAAACTCAAAAAGAAATTGAAACTGCACAAAATGAATTGGACACCTTGCTTGCATCCTCTTCATTTACTGTTGGTAAAGACGGAACTCAAACTAACCCAAATCAGGATAAAATTAATGAACTTCAAACATTAATAGGTTCTAAAGCAAGCGGAATGCAGCAAAACGGCCGTGTAATATATTCGTTGCAAAGAAGCCAAACAAGAACATTAGGCTCAATGAATAAAACAAACGCAGTGTTTGTAAAACAGCAGGCTAAAACAACAAAAGCAATCGAACAAAAAGAAACTTCTACTCAAAAAATTATAAATACAGCAACAAAAATCGAACAAATCAGCACACTTGTAGCACAAGGCGGTCAGGCATTAAATCTTGCAGGTCAAGGTCTTGTTGCATTAGGTTCTGCAATGAGCGGTTTCTTCGGCGTTGGGGCGGCACTTATTGCAGCAGGTACAGTAATGCAGAAAGTCGGAACTGTTGCGGAAATGGTCGGAAACTACGGTGCAGCAGCGGCTAACTTAACTAAAACTGCGGCTTATGCAGCTGACGGAAATTTACAAGGAGCTTTACAAAGTGCAGCTGCGGCTACAATGACAGGTGCTGCAGCAGTTAAACAAACTCAAGGTTTGAAAGACACATTCGGACAAATTAACGCTAATGCAGATCAGGCAACGCAAAAACTTGCAGCTAATACTGCAGCAAAAGATCAGATTGAACAAGTTAAAAATGAGTCTATGGCGAAACTTGCAAACGAAGAACAAATTCAAGCATTTACAGGTGAAGATGGTAAAATAGATTATAAAGGCTTAGAAAAAGACTTAAAAGATAAAGGCGTAAGCAGTAAAGATATTAAAAATGCTAAGAAAAACGCATTTGGTGTTGACGCAGACGGTAAGACTATCAGTGCAAAAGACGCTCAAAATGCAGTAAGTGCAGATTTACAGAATAAAATGGCGAATGGTGAAATTGACATAAAATCAAGAAATAATAAATTTGCACAATCAAAAGATACACTTGGTAAATTAGATGATGAAACTGTACGTTCTTCTTTCCAAAAAGCAAAAGATACAGGGTTTAAAAACAAAACTGTGACAAATACCGTAAAATCTTCAAAATCAGTCTGCACTTATTTAGAAGCTTTTTCTAAAGGTCTTAATACAACCGCAGCAATGTTTGGACAAAATAAAGATACAACCAATAATACAACGGTTAAAAAGCACGCTCAGCAGTGGGATTTAGCAAACGACAGCAAATTCCAAAAAATATATTCTTCTAACAGAAAATACAGCGCATAAAAAAGAACCGATTTTTTCAAACCGGCTCTTTTAACGTAGGTATTTATTATTTTATATAAGACAAGTTATTGTGCATGCCTGCTGTTTGTTCTTCCAGCATAATATTCATATACAATATTTTATTTTTGGTTGCCTGGTCGAGGTTAATGAATTCTGCCCCTGCTCTTGTGTCTGTAGTTGAAATGATTTTGACATTTGTATCAATATTCAAATCACCGTATGAAATTTTAACAGGAACTACGTCTCCGACTTTCAAACCTTTTTGGTGGGCAACACCAACACCGCCTCGAGAAATATCGACAATAGAGTCTATCTGACTATTTTCTGCAAGATTTATAGGAGTGTTACTATCAGCTGTACTAAATCTCATATATTGGCGTTTGTCTGTTGAGAATATAGGATTATCTAATACACGCTGTTTGTAAACATTATTACCTAACGAATCATTGTATGATATATCTGAGTCTGTATCGGTATCATTATCCGTGTCTGTATCATTATCGGTATCAATGTCTGTGTCACTGTCCGTATCGTTATCAGTATCCGAATCTATATCATTATCAGAATCGTTGTCGTTATCATTATCATTGTCATTATCGTTGTCCGAGTCACCGTCTGAATCTGAGTCATTATCATTATCAACATCTGTGTCTGAATCTGAGTCATTATCGTTGTCTAAATCAGTGTCGGTATCATTATCCGTATCTGTGTCAGTATCCGAATCAGTATCAACGTCAGAATCTGAGTCTGTATCTGTGATATCAGGTTCGTTGTCCATATCGGTATCAGTATCATTATCTGTATCGTTATCAGTATCTGAATCTATATCATTGTCATTATCATTGTCGTTGTCATTATCAACATCTGTGTCTGAATCTGAGTCTATGTCGTTGTCCAAATCAGTGTCGGTATCATTATCTGTATCTGTGTCAGTATCCGAGTCTGTGTCAACGTCAGAATCTGAATCTGTATCTGTGATATCAGGTTCATTATCCATATCGGAGTCTGAATCATTATCTGTGTCGTTATCTGAATCAGAGTCATTGTCTACATCATTGTCTGTATCTGAATCGATATCGTTATCTGAGTCGTTATCATTATCCATGTCGTTATCGTTATCAAGGTCATTATCGTTATCAGAATCACCAATATCAGGCTCATCTTCTCTTGGTACTACAAGGTTATCGTCATCTTCTTGAGTACCTTGTTTATCAGGGTCATTTGAACCATTTACGCCGTCATATCCGTCATCTTTACCTTGAGAACTTCCGCCGTAATAATAATTACGTTCATCTTCTTCTCTTCCTATTGCTGTAACATCTTCCGGTCTTACTGCTTTTGCTCTGATAGAAGCTGTTGTTCCATCTGTAGTTGAGATTGTATTTGTTCTCGGGTCAGCAACAACATAAGTTTTGCCCTCTTCATTTCTGTCTTTACCCATGCTGAAACGATATCCGCCTGCGTATGCATTATCCGCAACAAGCATTAAGTCCTGATCATTTGACGGACGCATATTGCCGTCAGCGTCAATTTTTCCGTTTTTGATAATTATACGGGAATCTGCCGGATTATTAGGCCATGATGTTCCCAAATCAAGCGCTGTAACTTTGACTCTGTCAGGAGTAATATTTCCGTTAGGGCCATAATAATCTCTTGAATAAGTTGGGACAGTACCAAGGTTTTCAATATAAACTTCTTTTCCGCGTCCGGTAACATTAATATCGCCGTCTGCAGTGATTTCTCTTATATAAGTATTACCTGAGAATTCAGCATTAACATTGCCAGTTCTTGAAATAATTGCACAAACATTAGTATCATTTTTTGTGCCATCAGCATTATCAAGACCCTTTACGTTAATATCTTTTATCGCAAGCATATCAACACCGTTTTGGTGATTGCCGGTGTAATTCAAGTTGTTATCAACTTTACCAAAGTTGCTACCTGTTTGAATAAATGTTAAAGCGTTATTTTTTTCACCGATATTTCCGCTTGCTATAATAGAAATACCTTTACCTTGAACATTCGGCTGATTAGCATTTGATGCTCTGTTTACGATATCATAAGCAGCTGCGCCTTTTGTTGAGCTGTCTGCAAGAAGCATTACTCGGCCGTCTGCCTTAATTTGATCAACATTCAAATTTGAATTTAAACTTGCAAGGTTTACAAGCGAATTGCTTCCTGTGCTTGTAACCTTAACAGTACCGTCAATTGCTGTATTAACAGATTTGGTTAAATCTCTTGCGTCTGTACCTATACCTGTACAGACACCACCGTCACAAGGTCCGACTTCTTTACCTACAGCACCATTAGTTACATCAATCAAAAGGTTGCCTTTAGCTTTGATAAGGTTAGATTTTGTACCGTAGTTATAAACATTACCGTTATTTACAAGAATTTTAACATTACCGTTAGAATTCAAATAATCGCTTCCGTTTGTATGACCGATTACAACATTTGAATTTTTGTTATCAATATTAATTCCGTTCGCAGTTACATGACCTTTAATATTAATGCCTGCGCTGCCTGAGTTTGTAAGATAAGCGGCATCGGTTTTGTTTAATAATTGTGCACCGTTTTCGATATTAATACCGTTTGCACCTGTATTTGAAACTAACAAATCTCCGTTAGAGTTTGTCAATCTTCCTGTTGACGCGATTAAAACTCCTGAACCTGTATTGTTCAACGAAAGATTACCGTTATTGTTTGTCATGTTTCCGGAAACAGTTATGCTTCCGTTTGAATTTACAAGTAAAGTATTACCGTTTAAATTATTTGTTTTACCTGAAACAGTGATACCCTTTGAACCTAAATTTTCAACTTCAATATTGCCGTTTCCAAAGTTTTTGATATCACCTGCAATAACAGTTCCGCCGTTTGATCCGTAAGATAAAATCTTAACATTACCGGAAGCTGAACTTATGTTGCTTGTATTTACAAGGCTGTTAAACAATGTATCAGCTTGAGATTTTGTTTTCAACAAAGTTGAAGCGTCGTTAACGCCTGCCATTACAAGTGAACCTGAACCGAAATTGACATCTGCGGCATTTACTCTTACAAAATCACGTGCAGCAATTCTACCGTCGATTTGTACAGCAGCAGTACCCTGCCCAAGCTTTTCTTCATATTTTGAAATTAGAGAAGATCCGGGTCTTACACTGCCTTTGTAGTTATTATAAGATGTTGGATCAGGAGTAAATACTGATAATGAACCGACATTCAATACACCGCTTGAACCAACAACCATGCCGTTAGGTGAAATAAATACAGCATGACCGTCGGTAAATTGTCCTGAACCGTTGACTGTATTTACTAAGCCCTGAATGTTAACCTGATTATCAACCATGTTGACAAATGTATGAATTTTTGAGCCATCCTGATTTTGGAAAATCAAATTTGCAACATCACCATTGCTCAAGTCAAAATTTAAATATTTACGAAATCCGATATCTTTTGTGTTATTAACCGCAGTAGGATCAATATTATAAATACCGTTATTTCCTGTAACACCACTGATATTTGTTGCCAAAACCTGTAAACAGAAAGATTGCTGTAAAAAGAAGCAGAATGTTAATGCTGAAGCTACTGCTTTTCTTTTATTGCCTTTAATCTGAATCATGTTTTTTCCTTTCAATTCCCTAATTTATATATAAAAATTTTTTCGTCTAGTAACTTAATTCTATCAAGAGCAAAAACTATTTTCCATTTTTTATTACAAATGTTTAATATTTTTTACACACAAAGTAGAACTCATGGATTATAAAAATTCATGAATATTTTTTATTGCCAATTTGTAAACAAATGTAAATCGTTACTTAGCACGTTTTAGAATTGTTTTTGCAAGTAAAAAATAACAAACATAAAATACTGTCATTAATGAAAGCATTTCTATAAGTGCAGGAAGGTGAAGGCCTGTACGGAATAAGTGCAATAAAATCACAAAAGGCACAAATGAAATTAATATTCTTGCAAGAGTTAATTTAGGATAAATTAATCTCAAATTCGGTAAAACAATTACAGCACTCAGGAAAAAGTACAAGAAATTTGCTGACAATGTTGCAATACCAACACCTATAAGTCCGTATTGAGGTATTAAAAGAATATTTAAAACAACACCGACAATACCGGATGTCAATTTAATTATAAAATCTATATATGTCTTATTTGCCAAATGGTATTGCAAAGTTGTATAATCTGCCATTGCCATAAAAAATGTACCAAAAGCAAAGTAAGGTACAAGTTTAAAAGCATCCAAAAATTTATCGTTTGAAGAAAGCATTTGTACAAAATCAACCGAGTATAAAGAAATTACAGTAATTACAGGCAGTGCTATCAATACAAAATAACCCGTAAAACGTGAAATAATAGGTCTTACATCAATTTTTTCTTCATACATGTTAATTATACGAGGAATTGCAGCAACCGTAATGATAGAAAATATAGTCATAAGCAGCGGCAAGGTTAATCCGTATGCAACTCCGACAATCCCTACCTGTGAAAATCCATGGATACTGTTCATAATAAATTTGTTGCTTTGATTAATTATCCAAGCACTCAAAGAAGTTGCCGCAATAGGAATACCGTATTTCATAATAGGCAGAACAGAATGCCATTCAATTTTTTGCAACCTGAACCATGACAAAATATTACTTTGATAAATTAAAAGTAAATCTGTCAATGTAATTGAAACTGCCATGCCTAAAAGCAAAGCAATTGCGCCCATATGAAAAACTTTCACAAAAAATATTGAAAGCAATATTGTCATAAACTGGTTTGCAATTGTAGATACCGTAAACGACAAAGATTTCAATTGAGCTCTTAAAAGCTGGAATAACAAAGCCCTTATCGCCACAGGAATAATTAACAATAATATTGCAAAGAAATATTTGACAGGAATATGGAAAAAGTCATAAAAATTATGCCTGAAAATATAAGATAAAATAAACATTAAACAAATATTTGACACAAGCATGGTCACAAGTGTAGTCAAATATTTAGGCATGTCTTGAGTCATTTGATGATGTTTAAAAAATCTTAAACCTGAAAGTCCGACCCAATCAGAGAATATAATACACAAGAAAGATAAAACAGCTATAGATAATGAATACAAGCCATATTGTTCGGGCGACAATAAACTGGTATAAACAGGAACGATAATAGCATTACCAATCATACCTATAATCTTTGACGGCGAATACTTAACCATGTCTCGAAATATCGCTTTTAACTGTTGCTCTTCTACTTCTCTATTCTCTATAAATTCCATTCTTATCCTTTCAAATTTGTAATCAGTGTTCAAATTTTCTATTGTAAAACACCAAACAAATCATATTCGTCAGCGCGTTCAATCAAAACATTTTCTATATCACCGGGAACAACCTGCTCTTTCGATGAAGCATATACCATTCCGTCAATTTCGGGAGCATCATGCTGAGAACGC
Organism: Candidatus Gastranaerophilales bacterium; assembly: GCA_910588555.1. Taxonomy (GTDB): domain Bacteria; phylum Cyanobacteriota; class Vampirovibrionia; order Gastranaerophilales; family Gastranaerophilaceae; genus Stercorousia. The sequence goes on along the minus strand of CAJUPC010000012.1, from coordinate 21,309 downwards.
ATTAAAACAACTCCGTCGTCTGTATAACCCTCTACAATACACTGAATTGTTTTGCCTACATAACTTTCGTTAATTTCACGTGAAATTTTTTGCTGTAATTTCATAAGTTTGTTGCGTCTTTGCTTTTTAGTTTTTGCAGGAATTTGCTCTGTCATTGAATATGAGACTGTATTTTTTTCTCTTGAATATTCAAATACGCCCATTTTTTCAAATCTCATACGTTTTACAAAATCATACAATTCATTAAACTGCTCATCAGTTTCACCCGGATAACCGACAATGAACGCTGTTCTTATTGCTACATCGGGAATTTTCGTACGTATTTTATCAACTAAAGCTTCATAATCCATAACCGGACGGCGCATTGCTTTTAAGATTTCAGAATTACAATGCTGTAACGGCAAATCGATATATTTTGCGACCTTGTCCAATCTTGCTATTGCGTCAATTAATTCATCACTCATTTGAGATGGATATGCATACATAATTCTAATCCAACCCAAACCTTCAATTTTGTTTAACTCTTCAAGAAGTTCGGGAAGTTTTTGTTTGCCGTACAAATCAATACCGTAGCTTGTTGTGTCCTGCGCGATTAAAACAATTTCTGTCACGCCTTTTTTAACAAGTTTTTCGGCCTCATCAACAACACTCTCAATTGTTCTTGAATGATATTCACCTCTCAAATTTGGAATAATACAATATCCGCAATGATAATTACATCCGTCAGCAATTTTTATATAAGAACTTGCACCTACGGTAATTTGTTGTCTTTCAATATTTTCGGGATACAAATAATCCGGTTTTTCAGAAACCTTGGAAACAAAAGGCTGGTTTCCTGCAACCTGTTCAACAACATCAACGATTTCTTTTATATCGGAAGTTCCAACCATGCCCGAGATTTCAGGGATTGCTTTTTTCAAATCACCTTTATACTTTTGAGGCAGACATCCTGTAACAATAACTTTTTTCCCGCTGTTTGCAATCTGCAAAATAGTTTGAACGGACTCTTGTTCCGCGTCATGAATAAACGAACATGTATTAATAACAACGATGTCAGCATCGTTTTCATCGAGTGTAATTTGATGTCCTTTTTCTGCAAGAAGTCCCAGCATAAGTTCTGAGTCTACCAAATTTTTTGCACAACCGTGATTTAATAAAGCAATTTTCATATTTTTGTCCTCTTTGAAAATAACTTTATCATGAATAAAAATATTTGTAATCCTCATTACGTATTACAAATATGCACTAGAATTTAATCAGATATTTTTTAACCTCTTTGACAATACTTACGTAACTTTTAAAATTTGATAGGGTAGTTTTTTTACCCACTTTGCAGATATTGATATGATTTCTAGAACTTTATAGGATAGTCTTGCGGAATTTTCCAGCCGTTAAGTTGAATAAGTTTTGTACAATATGAACGGTTTAAATTATTTTCATTACAACCATATACATTATTATTCTTAAGATGTTCTTCTGTTCCATCCCAAATATAAGTATATGGTTCAAAAAAAGTTTTCATTCCTGATGACCAATTATTACGTAAATTAAACGTAAAAACATTTCTGCCATTAACATCATGACCATCTTTTATATTTTTCGCACTAATAAAAAAGATTACATCATAACCCTTATTTTTTCTTAACCCCATTGCTGTGCCATCAGGAAAAATTACAACATGAAACTTCACATTCTCAAAATTAAAATAAGTTTCACGCCCAATAGTTTTTATATATTTATCTAAATATTGGTTATAAAATATATCAGGTTCACTTAAATTCCAATCAGCAATAGGACCATTATCAATTTCAGACAATTTGATAGCTTGATTTATCTTGCTATAGAAAATTTTTAACTTTGCTTCTGTAATATTTTTTTCAAAAATTTGAACCAAAGACGGCATAGACAACGCCGCAACTACACCAATAATACCGAGAGTTATTAAAACCTCCGCCAAAGTAAATGCAATTCTTTTCGACTGTTCGGCAGGGTAAAAAACCTCTGCCAAAGTGAATGCTTTAAACAAAGGAGTTAAGCTGTGAGAGCCCCCCCCCCGAAGCTCTTTTCTACCCTGCCGATAAACCATTCTGATACTTTCAAAATTTCGGCAGAAGCTAGATTAATTTTTTTCATACTCTAATCTCCGTTTTTATTTACAATATCATTATAAACTATTCTTTAGATTTTTTCAATCTTTGAATTTCAGTTTAGCCTTTAAACCCGTTTTTATCAACTTATTCTGCAAACAAAACGGTAATTTTGAAATCAATTCTGCAACTTTTGCGTCTTTTCCTACTGTATATGAGGGTTTAGGATTTTTCATGCCGTCAATTTTAACTATCAAATCAACAACTTTTTCGACGCTCAAGCCTTTTTCTCCGTTTTTGCCCGCATTTTGAACCATATATTTCATTTCTTTTTCATAGCCTGAACAGTTTTCAATAGAATCCTTATTAAGTTCTATTGACTTATTCCATAATGGAGTTGCAATTACACCCGGTTTTACGGAAACAACTTTCAAGCCGGACTCAAGAGTCATAGCATTAAACAGTATATCCAACGCTCTTTTTGAAGCACAGTATGGAGCTACAAACGGAAAAATTCCAAAACTCGACATTGAACTTATATTGATAACTTTTCCGTCTTTCAAAAGCGAAAGTAATTTTTGCGTAAAATCCAAATGAGAAAAAGTATTTACTTCAAACTGATTTCTAATTTTATCTACCGGAAGTTGTTCAACTACTCCTGCCGCAACACATCCTGCAACATTCATTAAAGTGTCGATTTTATCGGTTTTTGACTTGATAAATCCTGCCGCTTGATGAATTGTTTCACTTTTTTCCATATCAATATAAAAAGGTATCGCGCCTAATTCTTCCAATTCCTTTTTATATTTTTCGTTTCTAAAGCCTGCAAACACAGTATTGTTTTTGACAAATCTGTTTAAAATAGCTTTGCCTATACCTGATGTTGAACCTGTTATAACAATAATTTTCTTTTTCATTAATCCATCATATATGAACTGAACAACGGCAAGTACAACGCAAGCGCAAGTGTCAATACGATACTTCCGATTACGATAAGCATTATCGGTTCAATCATTTTTGTCATTGTGTCAATAATATTATCAAGTTTCTTGTCGATAAAAGAAGTTGCCTGCAAAAGCATGTCACCCAAACGTCCTGATTGTTCACCCGTTGCAATCATAAACAAAATCATCTTTGGCATAACATGAGTTGAACGCAAAGCTACAGACAAGTGCTGACCCTGCTGAACTTTCAAAGTTGCGCCTTCAATTTTTGTTTTAAGCGTATGATTTGTCAAAGTCATATTTGCAAGGTACAAACATTCGATAATCGGAACACCCGCATCGTATGCAACCTGTAAGACTGCAACAAAGTTTGCAAAGTTTGAAAACTGTATTAAGTCAGATAATAAAGGAACTTTTAATACAAGATCGTCAATTTTTCTTTTTGAAGGCTGCCATCTCATAAGAAAAGTACAAGTACCTACAAAAGAACCTATAATAATAGGAGCCATAAACCAGTAAGTTTTAAGGAATACACCTGCACTCATCAAAGCCGCCGTAATCCATGGCAGTTCTTTTCCCATATTATCAAACATATCTTTAAATACAGGGAATACAAACATTAACATAACAAGCACGATAATAATTGCAAGCACAATTACAAAAGCAGGATACATTAATGTTCCGATAACTTTGCTTCTGATATTTGCCTCTTTAGTCTGCAATTCCAAAAGACGCTGTAATGTTTTTTCCAATTCACCCGAATCTTCACCGGCTTTTACAAGACCGATATAAATTTGTCCGAACTGTTCGGGATACTTTGCAACTGTATCAGCAAAAGTAGCACCCTGCATAATCTGGCGTCTTAATTCTTTTGCAACTAGTCTGATTTTAATTCTTGCGGCATCGTTTTCAATAAACATCAAGGATTCAATAATAGGAATACCTGATTGCGCAAGAATTTGAAGGGTTGATGTAAAATCAATTCTGTCTTGAAGTCCGAGCTTTTTCAAGTTTGCACGTCTTATATGAGCTTTATTTTCGCTTTCATCTCCCTTTGCTTTTTCTTCATAAACTTTTGTAGGAATAAAGCCCAGTTTACGAATACTGTCACGGGCTTCACGCAAATCTGCCGCTTCGACTTTACCCTTAACTATATCTTTGTTATCTTTTAATGCTATATAGTTATATATCGCCATTGTATCTCCTATTCATTAACCACACCGAGAACTCTTATGAATTCACTCATTGTGGTATGACCGTTAAGTATATGGTCAATACATGATTTTTGAAGAGTTTTCATGCCGTTTTTAACTGCAGCTTCTTCAATTTCCAAATCATGAGATCTGTCGGCAATTAATTTTTTAATTTCTTTAGTAATTGCCATAATCTCATATACACCAAGTCTGCCTTTATAACCTGTAAACCCGCATTTACTGCAGCCTTTTGCTCTATAAATCGGCTTTTTCATAAATTCTTGAATATCGTCTTCATTTGCAATAATTCGTCTTGCTTCTTCATGTGATGCAAAGAATTCCTCTTTACAATCATCACAAAGTTTTCTTACAAGACGCTGTGCAATAACGCCTGACAGAGTTGATGAAACAAGATAATCTTTTGCACCCATTTCAATCAAACGTGTGACTGTTGCTGCTGCAGAGTTTGTGTGGACGGTACTTAATACAAGGTGACCTGTAAGTGCCGCTGAAATAGCAATTTCCAGTGTTTCATAGTCACGAATTTCACCGACAAGAATAATATCAGGGTCCTGTCTTAATATCGCACGCATACAGGAAGCAAAAGTAATACCTGCTTTCGGATTAATTTGCGACTGGTTAATACCTTCCAGTTTGATTTCTATCGGGTCTTCAATTGTGGTAATGTTTACATCTTCATTGTTCAAACTTTTTAATACCGAATAAAGCGTAGTTGTTTTACCTGAACCTGTAGGACCTGATGTCAAGATAATACCGTTCGGACAGCTAACCATATTTTTAATTTTTGCAATATCTTCTGATGAGCCGCCAATAAGGTTAATTTCTTTATCCGCAGCGTTTAAGCTGACAGCAGGTGCAAGTACACGGATTACAACCTTTTCTTTTCCTGATACGGGAAGAGTATTGATACGGAAGTCATAAGAACCGTTTTTATATTTTATAGAAAACGTACCATCCTGCGGACGTCTGTGTTCTGCAATATTCATTCTTGACAAAACTTTAAAACGTGCAATTACAGAAGTTTCAACTTTCGGAGGAATGTCAAGAACTTTTTGAAGCATACCGTCTTTTCTGTATCTTACTATATAACCTGACAATCTAGGCTCAATATGGATATCTGAAACCTTTGTATCAATTGCGTTTGTTATAATTTGGTTTACAAATTTTGCAACAGAACCGGTTGAATCTTTCAATTGCTTTTCAACCATATCAGCAAGGGACTCTTCTACTTCAAATTCTGCTGTTTCATCCTCAATTGCTTTAATAACTTTTTCTGTTTCTCTCTTTTGTTCAGAGAAGAATGTATTTAAAGAAGTTTCAAACTCGTAATGAGTCATTAAAAGCTGTTTTGGATTTTGTCCGGTCAAATAAATAATATCTTTTAAAACATCAGGTTTAACAGGTGCAACAACCCCTAAAATCAAAGTTTTGCCATCAGAAGATATCGGAATAATTTTATTATTCTTGATAAAATCTTCGGGAAGCATTTTGATAAACTTGTCTTGAGAAGCCAATTGTTCTGGGCTGACTAAATCATAACCTGTCTGCATGTGCAGGATTTCTTTCAACTGGTCAAGAGTAATAAAGCCTAGTTTGAAAAGAGTTGAACCAATAGGCATCTTTTGACGTTTGCTCTCTGCTAACGCCTGAAGAAGCTGGACATCGGTAATATAATGTTTTTGAACAAGCAGTTCACCAAGTTTGACCTGTTTGGAAGTATGTTCATCTGACAAGCCGTTATGGATATCATCTTTTAGTGACTCAATCAAATCAAGCAAATCTTGGTCGGGCACTTGAATAAACTTAACCTGCTGCGGATAAAATTCTTTTAATTTTAAATTAATAGTATCCTTATCAGAAGATGAATTTATTGCTACAAACAAATAATTATCTTTAATGCTAATAGGGACAAAATTATATTGTCCCAATAGCGTTTCATCTATTTTACTCAGTAGTTGTATATTAACACTGTTTTTTAATCTGTTTAGTAACTCGTTCATCTTATTATTATTTTACTTTATAATGTATCTGCATTGCCAACTGCATCTTCTGTATCTGTAATAATTTTTGGTGTAATCATAATTACCATTTCATTTTTAACTTTCTCAGAAGATGTTGATCTGAATAATGCTCCTATACCCGGAATATCACCGAGGAATGGAACTTTTCCGACCATTTTCTGTTCTTCTTCAGTAATCATACCTGCGATAACAAGAGTTTCACCATCTTTAATTCTAATATTTTTCAAATCAAGATTTCTTTTTGACAAAAGGGTTGCGGCAATGTAATCACCATTTGCGTCGGTACCTTTTTCTTGTCTTAAGATTGTCGCATACTCGGGTTTTATATTCAATGTAACATATCCGTCAGGACTGATAAACGGTGTAATACCGACTTTTATACCAGCGTCGCTGCCGATATTATACGTTCTTGTTGCAAGAGTACCGCCTGTGTATGCAGTTTGTTCTGATTCTGTTGTTTCAATATAATCCTGAGTAATATCTATTGTAGCTTCTTCGCCGTTTGTAATTATAATTTTCGGGTTTGAAACTACACGGCCTTTTGAGTTGCTTACCAAATAATTGATAGCGTAAGAAATATTCAAAGGACCTTTGTACGGTTTCAATGTATTGATAACAGAGGGAGTTGTACTTGATGTATCATATACGTCATAACCGTTACCTTTGATAAATATCGGGTGCATAGGATCAGTTCTGGTTGTACCAGCTGCAAATGTTGCAGAAAAAGCTTCACTTAAGATTGTCCAGTTATTTTGTAAAGATTTACTTCCGGATTCATTAAGCTCAATCAATGCAACTTCCAAATAAGCCTGAGGCTGTTTTTTATCAGTTTGAGTAATAAAATCTTTAATCATTTCAATCTGATGTTCTGAACCACCGATAATGTTAATTGTACCGAGCTGAGAATAAAAAGCTACGGTAAGATTTTGCAAACCAAATGAAGAAACAGAACCGTTCAATTTCCCGTCAAGGGTACAAGCAATTGAACCTTCGTTCAAAACCATAGAGCCTGAACCGCCGCCTGAACTTGCAGCTCCGCCTGTAACAATACCTGCCGCACCACCGGTTGACGAACCTGCAGCCGGTAAAAGCATGTTACAAATCATATTTGCCATTTCGGCAGGTGTTGTATGGTTTACTTTGAATGTTGTAGTTTCAGGTTTTTTATCAAACTTGTCTACAATTTTTTTCGCCATAGCAACATCATTTTTTGAACCAAAAACTATCAATTCATTTGTCACAGGGTTTGTTGTAACAATATCAGAACTTGAAAGCCCGGGTTTATTCATAGAATAAATATTTTTATTCAAAAATTCAGCAAGAGCAGCTGCACTAATATATTTTACCGGTATAAGCGTCATATCCTGTTTTGCAAGATTAAACCCTTGAGTACCTGATTTTGCAACCACAACTGTATTATCTTCAACAACATAGTTAAGTTCGTTGATTTCCATAATCATATCAAAAGCTTTGTTTAAAGGAACATCAACCAAATCTAGTGTAACGGTTCCCGATACAGAGTTATGAAAAATAATATTCATTCCGGCTTTATCGGCAAACATTCTCAAAACCTGCTTAACATCAGAATCTCTCAAGCTGATACTTACAGGTACTGTTTGCTTAATATAGCTTACATCCCCTTTAAGTTTCATTGAGTATTCCCCGTTATCATCACGCAAAGCCGGTCTGCCACCATATTCAACTGTGGCATTTTCCATTGCAGATACGGTCAACAAAGTATTTGAAAACACAAATACTGTCAACATTAAACCTGCAATAATTTTTTCTGAAATTTTATTTGTCATATCTGCTCCTGATTATTATCGCTTATTTGCGGAATTTTTATTACCGCCAAACTTACTTTCCAAATTAGAAACTGTATTATAGTTAATACCGTCTCCCGTAAACAATTCACCAACACCTGCTTTATATACGTTAGCGCCGTTTTGAACCGTTACATTTTCTTTCCCGATAGAAAGAACTTTATAATTATTTATAACATCGCCTGTTCTGACCAAATAATCAGAACCGCCAATATTCAATATTGCAGAAGGATTAAACCTGTCAAACATAATTCCTGACACTTTTGTAGACACAACCTCAACAGCTGTTGAATCAACAGTAATACTTTCAGGCGGCGGCAAAAGGTCTATACTCGCAACGGCATGCTCATTACTAACACTTGCAACAACCTGATTAGACGGCAAAAACGGGTCAGAACGGCCCAAATCCTCTACAGATACAGTAACCATAGAACCTGTTGATGATGAGCGTTTCGCAATAATTTCGGTATCATCTGGTGCAATAGCTGCATTTACTCCGTCATTACCGATTTTAACATCTTCTTTGATAATTTCTTCTTCCGGAATTTCTATATCCGTAAGCTCATCAACCTTGTTATTTGTACATCCTGTAACCATAACTACAGCCAGTAATAATACCGCCAGCCCTGCATAAATCTTTTTATTTAAATCCCAAAACCGGCTCTTTATATTTTCTTGGTTAAATCTTTCAATAAAATTCTTACTCACTTGCCACCTATTTTTTATATCCTGTTTTATTATAATAAAATACAGCTCTCAATGTATCAATTATTTAGTGTATTTAATTCAAATAATTTGCACAGTTATAACAATAATAATTGTACCATATTATTAATAAAAAGGCAAAAGCATAAAAAATATTAAGACTTCTCAACAATTTTATTGAAAGTTATTGGTAATTGTATGGATATATTCTAAAATTTGATCAAAATATTTCAAATCAGAATTGCCGTCCAATACAAAATCAGCATGTTCTCTGCATGGTATAACATATTTTTCGCCTGCACTGATAAGATAATTCCAATGTTTTAATGTATTAGCTTCATCTTGGTTACGTTCAGTCATCGCGCGTTTTATAAACCTTTCGCGTCTGATATCGTTTTCAGTTTCAATATAAATTTTCACATCAAACATATCTTTGACTTCTTCGTACATTGTCGCAATACCTTCAACAACAACAATTTTATCCGAACAAACCATTTGTGCCCTCGGAACAGAAACTCCGGTACCGTTAGGAATATATTTCGGTGCCATAATGCAATTTCCGTTAGCCAATGTTTCCAAATCTTTTTTCAACAAATCAAGCTGAAAACTTGACGGAGCGTCAACATCATATCCGTTATCAGTTAAGTTATCAAAACTTCCGTATTTCTTAATTAATTCAGAAATGTCATTAAAATAATTATCAGTACTCAACACAGAAACCGGCATTGACAACTGCTCAATAATATTTTTAATCTCACGGCAGATTGTTGACTTTCCAGAAGCCGATTCACCTGTAATACCAATAAGCAGACGTCTTGACGGATTGTTTATCAATCTTTTCGTAAATCTTGATATAAAATTTGGATTAACAACTTTAAATATCGGGGTTTCACATCGTTTGTCGTATGCTAAAATCTGTTTAAACTTAGCTTGAAGATAAAACGCGAGAAGTTCGCGACCTGTTTTTTGGTTAAAATCCGGTTTTAAGATTTTATCTTCACAATTTAATTCTTTTTCAATAAGTAATTGCATTATATCTTCCATAAAATATATTATGAATAATACATGAGAAAAAATTTTTTTGCTAGTGTAATACAAAAAATGTTACATAAAAAAAGGAAGATATTAATCTTCCCTTTTTTATTATTATATAAGCCGCATAATACGACTTAAATGTTCTAGAACATCAAACCAGCTTCCCTTGCTGCGTCAGCCAAAGCTGCAACACGACCGTGATATAAAAATCCGCCGCGGTCAAATACTACGCACTCAACGCCAGCTTTTTTAGCTTTTTGAGCAATAGCTTCACCTACAACTTTAGCAGCTTCGATATTACCGCCGTGTGACAATTTTTCTTTCAAATCTTTGTCATTTGATGAAGCAGAAGCCAATGTTACATGATTTACATCATCAATCAATTGAGCATAAATGTGTTTTGTACTTCTGTAAACAGCCAATCTTGGGAATTCAGAAGTTCCTGACAATTTAACTCTTATTGATCTGTGTCTTTTTTGTACTTTTGGTTTTCTAATTTCTTGTTTAATCATTTTATTTTCCTTTCATTTAACCCAAACTTGCTTGAAAAACCACTTCAAGAGTTTATATGGGCTTTAATTTTTATTTTTTACCAGCTTTACCAGCTTTACGTCTGATGTGTTCGCCTTCGTATCTAACACCTTTTCCTTTGTAAACTTCAGGAGGACGTTTAGATCTGATGAATGCTGCAACATCGCCTACTGTTTGTTTGTTAGAACCTTTAACGCTGATTTTTGTGTTAGCTTCAACAGTAATTGTAATACCTTCTGGCGGTTCAACAACTACAGGGTGTGAATAACCCAATGCTAAGTTAAGGTTTTTGCCTTCCATGTTTGCACGATAGCCGACACCAAGAATTTCTAATTTCTTTTCAAAACCGTCTTTAACGCCATGAACAGCATTAGCAACTAAAGTTCTGAACAAACCGAACAAAGCATCAGCTTCTCTTGAATCATTAGCTTTTGATAAGATAATTTGGTTATCTTCAACTTTAACAGCAATTTCGGGTCTTACTTCAACAACTTCTGTACCGTTAGGTCCTTTAGCTGTAACAGTTTGACCTTCTATTTTAACTTCCACACCTTGTGGAATTTCGATAGGTTTTTTACCAATACGTGACATTTTAATTTTCTCCTTTTGGTATATTTTACATACTTAGATTTTTCTACCAATTGTATCTAAGCTCAAAACCACCATATAAGTTAATCTAAAACCTAAGTGGCGGGTGGAACGCCCCTAGTATACGTAGCAAAGAACTTCGCCGCCGATATTTTCTTTACGAGCTTTTCTGTCTGTTAAAAGACCTTTGCTTGTTGAAACAACTGCAATACCCATACCGCCTAAAACTTTCGGCAAGTTTTTAGCTTTGCTGTAGTTTCTTAAACCTGGTTTAGAAATTCTTTCTAATTTTGTGATAATAGGTTTGTTTTTAGCGTCATATTTAAGAGTAATTTCAAGAACTTTGAATTTACCTTCTGTTTTTTCGCTGTAATCAGCAATAAAACCTTCTTCTTTCAAAAGTTTAGCTAATTGCACTTTCAATTTAGAAGACGGCATAGAAACTGATGCGTGAGAAACCTGATTAGCGTTTCTAATTCTTGTTAGCATATCTGCTATAGGATCTGTCATTGACATAAATAATACCTCTTGGACTTACCTCACAGTTACAAGGCAGTATCCTTTTAACTATAACACCGCTTGCTGAGCTAATCGTTGCCTCATTGGTCAGACTCAATGTCTCACCTTTCGGCATCCCTCAGTAGTTCGGAACTGTATGATTACAGTAACATAAAAATTTTAAATTTACAAGCTTCACAGTAGAATATGTAACATTATTTGAACAAACCGAGATTAATGGCGGCAGGCAAGATTTGTGTAATACGAGTAATTTTTAATTCTTTTAAAATTTTATTTTTTGATTTTTTATACTGTATATAATCAATTGCAAGCCAATCCGTTATCTCACGTGCATTGTGCCCTTCTATTAATAACTGCATTATATCTTTTTCAAGTTGTGTTAAGTCACTCATAAACAAAATTATATATTATAAAACAAAAATTGCAATATAATGCACATCAACACTAACCCTATTGTATGGTAGTTATAAATTTGGTTGTAATATAAAATAATAAAATGAGTTTAAAAGTCAAATTAGGTAAAAGAATACAGGACTTGAGAAATATGAATAAATATTCTCAAGATAAATTTTCAGAAAAAATTGGCATAAACAGGAACTCTTTAAGTAAAATTGAAACAGGCGAAACTTATCCTAAACCTGAAACATTGGAAAAGATTAAAGATATATTAGAAGTCGATTATAAAGATTTATTTACATTTAATGAAAATAAAAATGAACGAGTCGAAAATATTAATATGAAATTGCAAAAGATAGACGATAATCAATTACATTTTATTGACTCTTTGTTAGATACACTCATCAAAAATTCTATCTAAATTGACTAATTCATTCACAACAGCGAAATAGGCTAGTTGACGACGGTTTTTCAAAAACAATTGTTCTCTAAGCCTACGAACTTGATAAATAAACTTATTCAAATCGCAATAATAATATTCTTGCGCAATCTCTTTGTAGGTTTTTCCGGTCAACAAGTAATAGAAAACCCTTTCACCAACTAAATTATAATATTTTGAGCATAAATCGTGCATGGCAAACCATTCCTATCTGGTAACAATTTTTACCATTAGTAGTATACACTATTAAAAATATAATACGTTAATAATATTTCCGCTTTAAAGTTTTTATTTACTTTTAGACAACATTTTTATCAATTAGACAATAGATAAGATTTTTATTTAAGGCTATTGTTATATAATGAATTTAAAAAAATTATTTGGGAAAAGGTTAAGAGAACTAAGAATACAAAAAGGACTAAAGCAACATGAACTAGCTGCATTGACTGATTATGAACCTAATTCAATCGGACAAATTGAAGGAGGACATAAGGCAGTATCTTTTAAAGCATTAGAACTATTTGCCGAAAAATTAGAAGTAAGTTACTATGAATTATTTGATTTCGAAAAAGTTAATACCGAAAAATCACTTACAAATTCTATACTTAGAGAAATAGAGGGATTAAATAAAAAAGACCTTGAATTTATCCTAAAATATATAAAAGATTTTAAAAAGTTTATACAATAAAAAAAGACCTCATTCTGAGGTCTTTTTTTTATTTGTTTGTCATTGCGAGGCTTTAGCCGAAACAATCCAGCTAATAGCTATCTTTCCTCTCCCGGAAATCCAAGATTTCCACCCTAAGAGGAGTGTATTGGCTACCAACTAGCCTTAGTTACGCCCGGAAGTAATCCTTCGTGAGCCATTTTTCTTAAACAAATTCTGCAAAGACCGAAATCTCTGTGGAAACCGTGAGGTCTGCCACAAATACTGCATCTGTTATGAAGTCTAACTACAGGGTATTTACCTGCTGCAGCTAATTTTGCTCTTTTTAGTTCTTTGTTTATCATCGCTTTTTTAGCCATGAAATTCTCCTTTTTACTTATCAATTATACAGACGCTAATCTGCACACTTTGTTTCTGCTACTTGTTTAATCCTTTGAAAGGCATACCTAACAATCTCAACAATTCGCGAGCTTCATCATCTGTTTCTGCTGTTGTAATTATTGATACGTTCATACCTTTTACAAGATCAACTTCTTCATAAGTGATTTCAGGGAACAATGCCTGTTCTTTCAAACCTAATGTATAGTTGCCGCGGCCATCGAAACTTTTCGGAGAAATACCTCTAAAGTCACGAATACGAGGAAGTACTACACAATTTAATTTTTGCAAGAAATCATACATTCTTTCGCCGCGCAATGTAACCATTGCACCAACCGGCATTCCTTCTCTCAATTTGTAAGAAGCGATTGATTTTTTAGCTTTTGTAACTACGCATTTTTGACCTGCAATTTTAGTCAATTGTCCTTCGATTACTTCTGCAATTTTAGAGTTGTGAGAAGCTTCACCAACACCCATGTTCAAAACGATTTTGTGAAGTTTTGGAACCTGATTGATGTTTTCGTAACCGAATTTCTCCTGTAATGCAGGAATAATTTCTTCTTGATATCTGGTTTTTAAACTTTTAGTTGTTGTCATTTTCGTATTTCCTTAATTCTGCGATGTTTAAATTATAAATTATAATTTAGCATCTAATTGTTCACCACATTTTTTACAAACACGAACTTTTTTGCCGTCAACGACTGCGTGTTTGATCCTTGTCGGTTTTTCGCAAGCAGGGCAAATAACCATAACATTTGAAGCATCAACAGGAGCTTCGATTTTGATTAGTCCGCCTTGAATGCCAGCCATAGGCTGAGGTTTTTGAGCTTTAGTAACCATATTTAAACCTTCAACGACTACAGTGCCGTCAGCCGGGTTTACTTTTTTTACGTTACCGTCTTTACCTTTATCTTTGCCTGCAATAATCATTACTCTGTCAGTATTTTTTACTTGCAAGCTTTTCTTTTTGTCTGTCATTTTACTGTTCTCCATTTTTTATACGGTACCGATATTTTATATCGGGCGTAAAGTGTATTTCTATCCTGCACTAAATAACTTCCGGTGCAAGAGAAACTATTTTCATATAGCCTTTGTCACGAAGTTCACGTGCAACCGGTCCGAAAACACGAGTTCCGCGAGGGTTGCCGTCTTTGTTAATAATTACTGCTGCATTTTCGTCAAATCTGATAACTGAACCGTCTGCACGTTTAATATCAGCTTTTGTTCTTACTACAACAGCTCTTACAACTTCTGATTTTTTTACAGGCATATTCGGGTTAGCGTCTTTTACAGCTGCAACGATTTCATCGCCTACTGCTGCGAATTTTTTATTTGAGCTTCCCATAACACGGATACACAAAAGTTCTTTTGCACCTGTGTTATCTGCTACTTCTAGTCTTGTTTCTTGTTGTATCATTTTTCTTTTCCTTTATATTTAAAGAATGTTTTTACTGTTGACAGCGCATTAATTTTATTAATGATGTCTTGACCGAAAATTTATTTCGGTATTCCTGAAAATTTTCAGGATTCGTTAAAATTAACGAGCTTTTTCAACTACTTCTGCCAATGTCCAGCGTTTGTCGCCTGAGATAGGTCTTGATTCAACGATTCTTACGATATCGCCTTCATTACAAACATTTTCTGCATCGTGTGCTTTATAGTTTTTATTTGATTCGATAATTTTTTTGTATTTTGGGTGTGGTTCGTAATCTGCAACTCTTACTACAATAGTTTTGTCCATTTTATTACTAACTACAACACCTTGTTTTTCTTTTTTAGGCATTTTATTTTTCTCCTTAACTAACTATACGTTAGCCTTTTCGTTAATAATCGTTTTAGCTTGAGCTATAAGTTTTTTTGTTTTAGAAATCAACGCTGTGTTTTCTAATTTATGAGTTGAGAGTTGTAATTTGTAGTTAAACAAATCTTTCTTCCAATCAACAATTGCACTTTGTAACTCATCTACTGATTTTTCGCGCATTTCATTTAATTTCATTTTATAATTTCCTTATTTTGGTTACTATTTTGTAGCTTCCAATTTAGCTTTTTCTACTACTTTAACTTTAATAGGCAGTTTTTGAGCAGCTAATTCCAATGCGTGAACTGCAGTATTTCTGTCGAAATAATCCAATTCAAAAAGAATTCTGTTCGGTTTAACAACTGCTACCCAATATTCCAAGTTACCTTTACCTGAACCCATACGAGTTTCAGCAGGTTTTGCTGTAATCGGTTTATCAGGAAATATTTTAATCCATACGTTACCGCCACGTTTGATTTCACGAGTCATTGCACGACGTGCAGCCTCGATTTGTCTGCTGGTAATCCAGCCGGGTTCAACAGCTTGAAGAGCATATCCGCCAAATTCCAATTTTGTTCCTCTGGTTTCAGTACCTTTCATTCTGCCTTTCATCATTTTGCGGTATTTTGTTTTTTTAGGCTGTAACATTTTATTTTACTCCATTTATTTTTATTATTTAACTCTTTGCTACTCAGCTTCTACCGCTCTGCGACGAGGACGTCTTTGTCCTTTATCAGAACCTTCTTTTCCGCTTTTTGCTTTAATGTTTTGGTCTGCTTTTTCACCTGGCATTAAGTTGCCTTTGAAAATCCAAACTTTAACACCGATTTTACCCATAATAGTATCAGCTTCTGTGAAACCGTAATCTACGTCAGCTCTTAGAGTTTGAAGAGGAATTCTTCCTTCTTTAGCCCATTCTGAACGAGCGATTTCAGCTCCGCCTAAACGGCCTGATACCATAACTTTAATACCTTGAGCACCAGCTCTCATTGTACGCTGCATTGCTTGTTTCATTGCACGTCTGAAAGCGATACGTTTTTCTAACTGTTGTGCAATTGACTCTGCTACAAGTTGAGCATCAGCATCAATTCTTGCAACTTCTACAACATTGATAATGATAGGTTTACCTAGGTATTTTGAAACTTCTTTTTTCAAATCTTCAATACCTTGTCCGCCGCGGCCAACAACAATACCAGGTTTAGCTGTTACAACAGTTACTGTTGTATTTTGAGCTTTTCTAGCGATTAAAATCTTAGAAACGCCTGCTGTATAAAGTTTTTTCTTAATGAATTTTCTGATTTTTGCATCTTCTGCAACGAATTGACCATAATCCTTAACCTTAGCAAACCATGTGCTTACCCAGGGTTGAATTACGCCTATTCTAAATCCTTTTGGATGTGTTTTTTGTCCCATTTTATTTACCTTATTTTTTACTACTACTATTTAGAAGTTATGTCACTAACTTTTAATGTTAAGTGAGAAGTGCGTTTTAGTCTTGAATACATACGACCTTGCGCTCTTGTTCTTGCTCTTTTATATGTAACGCTTTCATCAGCAAAGATTTCAGAAACCTTTAAAGATTCAGCTCCTACGCCGTATTTTTCCTGTGCGTTTGCAACAGCGGCTTTCAAGTTCTTTTCAACCACTCTAGCTGCAAAATAAGGCATAAAACGTAACATATCTTGAGCTTCAACGACAGATTTTCCTCTAACTTCATTGATAACACGACGAAGTTTTCTTGCTGTCATTTTAATATCAGTTTGTCTTGATTTAGCTTCCATTGTTTTTTCCTTTTACTATTTTCTTTTAGCAGTCTTATCAGAACCTGCGTGTCCTTTGTACAATCTTGTAGGTGCGAATTCACCTAATTTGTGTCCAATCATTTGTTCTGTTACATATACGGGGACGTGAGTTTTGCCGTTGTGAACAGCGATTGTATGACCTAACATATCAGGTACAATCATAGATGCTCTTGACCAAGTTTTAATAACTTTGTGTTCTGAGTTTGCATTCATTTTTGCAATTTTGTTTTGTAGAGCTTCTTCTACGTATGGACCTTTTTTTAATGAACGTGCCATTAATTTATTCTCCTTATTGGTTCGCATACGGGGCTTATGCCCCGTTGCATATTATTTATTGTTACTTTTTACGTCTTCTAACAATTAATTTATCAGAAGCTTTTCCTTTTTTACGAGTTTTATAACCAAGAGCCGGTTTACCCCAAGGTGTTTTCGGGTGTCCGCCGGGACCAGTTTTACCTTCACCACCACCGTGAGGGTGATCGCAAGGGTTCATTGTAACACCACGTACGGTAGGTCTGATACCCATATAACGCTTTCTACCTGCTTTACCGATAGACAAGTTTTTGAACTCTGCGTTACCTAAAGTACCGATTGTAGCCATACATTCTTTTCTTACCATTCTCATTTCTGATGAAGGTAATTTAATAGTTACATAGTTGCCTTCTTTAGCCATTACTTGAGCTGCATTACCTGCAGATCTAACCATAACGCCGCCGCGGCCGGGTTTTAGTTCAATATTGTGAACGATTGTACCTAACGGAATTAATTCAAGCGGTAAAGCATTACCTGTTTGTACAGGAGCTTCGGGACCTGAAACAATAACGTCACCTACGTTCAAACCTTCCGGTGTCAAAATATATCTTTTTTCACCATCTGCATAGAATACCAAAGAAATTCTTACGTTTCTGTTCGGATCGTATTCGATAGTTTTAACAGTTGCCGGTACGCCGAATTTTTCACGTTTGAAGTCTACGATACGGTATGCTCTTTTTACACCGCCGCCTTTATGACGACATGTAATTCTACCTGTATTATTTCTTCCTGCTGTTTTTTTCAATGATTTTAACAATGATTTTTCAGGAGTTGTGCAAGTGATTTCTTGATAATCACTTTTCACCATCCCTCTTTGTCCCGGGGATGTTGGATTTATTTTTCTTGTTGCCATTTTTATTTTCTCCTTTGGCTTTGTACTATTTACGGGACTTGTGCCTATCTTACTCGCTCGCTTTTAACAGGTCTACAGTTACTTGACAATCAAGCCTTCACCCTCAGCTCGCTCGCGCCGCCCCTTACTGATTAAACTCCAACGAGTTCTTCAATCGGATCGCCTTCGATTGTTACGATGGCTTTTTTAGAAGAATCAGTTCTTCCGAATTTATATCCCATTCTTTTTTCGTGAGAAGGCATATAAACTGTTCTTACTTTTTTTACTTTTCTTCCCGGGAAAGCTAATTCAATTGCTTGAGCGATTTCCACTTTAGTTGCATCTTTTACAACTTCAAAAGTATATTGTCCTAACGATGTTGCACCGACTGATTTTTCAGTGATGATAGGTTTTTTAATTACATCATATAATTTTTCAATATTTGTTCTTGCTTTACTCATTATTGCAGCCTTTCTGTTACTTCATTTACTGCAGACTCGGTAATTACAACAGAATCAGCTTCAAGTAAATCTTTCACGTTTAAGTTTGACGGCAAAATAATTTTAACGCTGGGGATGTTTCTTGCTGATAATTCAAGATTTTTGTTTTCATCAGCTTTTACATCAGCAACGATTAAAATTTTACCTGATACGTTTAATGATTTTAACGCACTAACCATCAATTTTGTTTTAGGTTCAGTAATTGTTGAGAAGTCCTTAACTACAACCATTTGTTCATTTCTTGCAGACAATGCTGATTTAAGAGCTAATTGTCTTGCTTTTTGAGGCATATTGAAAGCGTAGCTTCTCGGTTTTGGTCCAAAGATTACGCCACCGCCTGCAAACAATGGAGAACGAAGTGAACCTGCTCTAGCTCTACCTGTACCTTTTTGTTTCCAAGGTTTTTTACCGCCGCCTGAAACTTCTGCTCTTGTTTTAGCACATGCAGAACCTTGACGTGCATTGTTTAATTGTCTTCTTAATGCTAAATGCATTACGTGCAAATTGGGTTCAACACCAAAAACTTGTTCGTTTAAAGTGATTTCACCTAATTTTTCTCCGTTTGTGCTTAATATTTCTTTTGACATTTTTGTTTTTCCTTATCTTTGTCTACTGCCTGTTACCCCTTTCGGAAAAATCCGTTTTATTTGGCAACTCGGGGCTGTTGTTTTGGATTAGCCATTCCATTTAGTTCTTGTCGGAACGATTGTTACCAATCTGCCTTCACATCCGGGAACAGAACCTTTTACGAGTACTAAACCGTTAGCTGAATCTACTTTAACTAATTTCAATTTAGTAATAGTAACTCTTTCGTTACCCATGTTACCAGCCATTCTTTTACCTTTGATAACACGTGAAGGAGTTGTACCTGCACCGATAGAACCGGGTGCTCTGTGGTTTTTAGAACCGTGACCCATAGGTCCTCTTGAGAAGTTCCATCTTTTTACTGTACCTTGGAAACCTTTACCGATTGATTTTCCTGTAACGTCAACTTTTTGAACATTATCAAGAACTGACAATTCGATTTTGTCACCAACTTTGTAGTCTTGAGGATTTTCTACTCTAAACTCTTGAAGGTGTCTGAAGTTTCCTAAGCTGTTTTTCTTAAAGTGACCCAATTCAGCTTTAGTTAAGTGTTTTTCTTTAGCTGCAATTGTACCAACTTGAATAGCGTTGTAACCGTCAGTTTCAACTGTTTTAACCTGAGTTACAACAGTTTCGTCAACTTTGATTACTGTAACAGGAATAGCCAAACCTTGTTCATCGAAGATTTGAGTCATTCCAACTTTTTTACCTATTACACCTAGTGTCATATTCTTACCTTTCTAGCTCATCGTACTTGGTACAGACACATTCTGTCCCTTTTCCGATTTGCATCTTTCTCTTGCGAGCGCTACGTCTTTACCTAATTTGAGGATTTACACCTCTACAACCTTTTGGCTGTACCGCCTGTGACTTCAACACCCGAGTTCCCTCAAATGTTCTGCCCAGCCCGGTCGCAGTTCACATTACAATGCATAATGCTTATTAAGTTGTCAAATTTATTTTGAAGATTAAAGTTTAACTTCAATATCTACACCAGCCGGCAAATCAAGTCTTCCTAATTCTTCAACTGTTTGTTGTGTAGGTTCGTATATATCAATAATACGTTTGTGAGTTCTCATTTCGAAGTGTTCACGAGATTTTTTATCTACGTGAGGAGAACGCAATACGCAATATATACGTCTTTTAGTAGGTAAAGGAATAGGGCCTGCTACTTTAGCATCTGTTCTTTTTGCTGTTTCAACGATTTTGTCTGAAGATACGTCAATCAGTTTATGATCGTAAGCTTTCAAACAAACTCTGATTCTTTGTCTCTTTGTAGTTGCCATTGTGCAATTCCTTTTTCTTTTATGTATTACTGTACCTGGACATTCGACTAATGTTTTAGGGTATAATTCCAAGCATATCAATAGTAAATCAAACAAAATACGCTGTCAACAGGGGTAATAGAAAAATGTATAGATTTGTAAACGCAAAAAAAGATTAGCCTTGAAGCTAATCTTTTTTGTGCAAATAATCCATATTTCCTTTTTGTATTATATATCCACTACAATTAAATCCTCTATACTTCATACCGCATTCTTCTCCATCAGCATCCAATTTAACCGGCGCTATCCTGTCTTTTAATATTATAAAAAGGAAAATATCTTTTCCTACGGTATTTGGGGCTTTTTTACCATTTATATCTATAAAAAGTCCACCACAAGAATTTTCCCAGCCTCCATCACTAACTTTGCAAAAACCATGAGCACCATCCTCTAAGGTTGATCTTAAATAAGCATAAGTTCCGTCATTCATAATAAATTTATAATAACTGTTAATTGTATCATAATTAATATGTTGTCCTCCTGATAAGAATGTAACATTATTTTTATAATCAAGACATCCCGAGCTTGTGCCACAATCTTTTACAATACGCAGATAAGGTTTCAAATACCCCATCAAATCTTCGGCACTCTGTTGTGTTGGTTTTAATTCATCTTTAACTGACCACTGATCTAAAGTTCCATTGTCAGTTATTGCCAATGTTAATGCATTGCTCATAACTGAATAGAATTTCTTAACTTTATTAACCGTTACTTGCTCTTGATGTTTTTGTATCAACGACGGCATAGTCAACGCCGCAACTACACCAATTATGCCTAATGTAATTAATATTTCTGCCAATGTAAAAGC
>CAJUPC010000011.1 GCA_910588555.1 Candidatus Gastranaerophilales bacterium | reverse complement strand
TATGTTGAAAAACTTATTTCTTACATTAATTATATTTACAGGTCTATCTGCTTTTGCAGGTGAAAATTATCTTAATTCGGTTGTTATTTCAAACAATGACGGTGAAACTTCAATTGTTTTACGTTCTGATGAAGTAGCAAAGGTTAAAAAAGAAGTTGAGGGGGCTGATAAAGTTGTCTTAACGCTTAAAGGAATTTCTCAGTCGCCTGCTATAAACACACTTTATAAAAATACTTCTGATATAAACGGATTAGTAATACAAAACGGAGTAAATAAAGAACTTAAAATTTATATTGAGGCTCCGAATATTTCTAAAGCCAATGTTGTATTCGAAACTCCAAACTCTGCACCTGTTGCAGTTAATGATGCCGTGCATGAGGAAAAAATTATATGGAGCTTAATTTCTGTTGCGCTTTTATTTGCTGTAATGTATTCGGCTAAAAATATATCAGAAAAACCGATTAAACAGGATATTAACGAAATTATAAAAGAACGTGAAAAAGCTTTGTATCGTAATTTCCAAAAAGAAGTCGCAACTTTGCCAAGCATAAATTACAAACTTAAAGGCTACAGAAAACATGTTCTGAAAGGCGAAACAATCAGAAGCTACGAAAGCAAAATGTCAACAAAAGTTTAGTAAATCTAACTAATTGAAATTATTGCGTATTATCTGTTCGATTTTTTGTGAAGATGTTCCGTCACCATAAGGGTTTAGTGATTTTAGGCGTGTTTCTTTAAGAGATTTTGATAATACTTTTTCACTTTCTGAAACGATTTTCTCATAATTTGCACCCACAAGTATTGAAACACCTGCGTCAATTCCTTCCTGACGCTCTGTTTCATATCTCATTACAAGTGTCGGACAACCGAATGACGGCGCTTCTTCTTGAATTCCGCCAGAGTCTGTAAGAATTAATTTCGCATTTTTCATTAAGTATACAAGGTATGGATAATCAAGCGGTTTTAAAAGATGTACGTTTGCATAATTTTGCAGTCTTGAATGAATTTTGTCTTTTACATTCGGATTTGGATGAACAGGAATTACAAATGTGTGGTCTGAATATTTTTTTACTAAATATTCAATTGCATCAAGTATTCTGTCAATTCTTTCGCCGTGATTTTCACGTCTGTGAGCTGTTATTAATACTAATTTATCATCAATTTTTATATTCTGTTCGGCATAAAATTTAGCCGCATTCTGCATTGTTTCTTCTGAAAGGCAGAAAAGAGCGTCAATTACAGTGTTACCGACAACATGTATTTTTTCATCTTTAATATCTTCTTTTAACAGCGCCTGTCTGTTCTTTTCTGTTGGCGCAAAATTAAGTTCTGCAACACGAGATGTCATTTGACGCATAACTTCTTCGGGAAACGGCTCATATATATCGTATGAGCGAAGTCCTGCTTCAACGTGATAAACTGGAATTTTGTTATAAAAACTTGCCAGTGCCCCGCAAAGAACTGTCATCGTGTCGCCTTGAACAATGGTTGCGTCAATTTTATTGTTTTTGAAAACTTCATTCAAAGCGTTTAAAATTCTTGTTTGAACTTCTAAAAGTGATTGATTTGGGCGCATACAGTCCAAATTTAAATCAGCTTTCAAGCCGAAATAAGCAAGAGTTTGATTTGAAAGCTCTTTTTGCTGTTCGGTATTGCAAACAATAACATTATATTTATCGGGATATTTTTTTAATTCCAGAATAATAGGTGCCAATTTTATGACTTCGGGTCTTGTCCCGAAAACAACCAGTAAAGTTTTCATTTTTTTCCTCTCGTAACATTTGTCAGTTTAGTATAAAAATTAATCTTATGCAATATTAATAAGCAGGGGGATTTATAATTATTTTAATTGTATATAATAAGGACAAAAGGAGAAAAACAATGATAGATTTATATGTATTGGAAACTTGCCCATATTGCAGAAAAGTAATGGATTTTATGGACAAAGAAAGTATAAGATATAACAAAAAAGATGTTTCTATTCCCGAAAATCATGAAATGCTTATGATGTTAGGAAAAATGGATCAGGTTCCGTTTTTATATGATGACGGAGTCGGTATGTATGAGTCTGAGAACATTTTGGAATATTTGACAACAAGGTGCTAATATGTTTTATAATTCTTCAAATAATTTTGAATATAATGATTGCGTTTCTCGCGGAGCATGTTCTGTATCGCCTACTATATCTTCCATGCAGGAAGTTATGTTTATTGTATTGAGGCAAATTGCTTATTATTTGGTAAAACTTAAAGATTTCAATGTTAAAAAAGAAAATATTGAAAAACAGATAATTTCTCAAATTGCATTAATTGACAGTGCAAAAGACCTTGCAGAAGTTCAAATTCTTGATGCATTTTCTAAGCAGTATAATAATCTTGTTCAAGCGAGAAAAGAGTATTTGAAACTTTGTAAGGAAAAAGATGTGCAATGTAAGGATTTGAAGAATTTAATTAAGCTTTCGCCGAAAACAAATCTTTCTGCTATATTGAAGCGCGGTGATAGAGAATTTTTACAAAAATATAAACATCAAAGTTCAAAGTATTTAACCGATATTTTATCTGCCGTGTTAAAAAGTGTATGTGTAAATTTGGTTAGCCTTTTTGAGCTTAATGAAACGTGTACGGAAGCTTCCGACACGGTAATCAGCGCACTTAATTTATTTAATCAGAGCAGATTATCATCAGAAAAACTTACTGAATATATCAAAAATCTGGCAAAATGTGATGTAGAACTTTTAAATCTGATAAGTCAGTATGAAACCCAAAACTACGGTGAAATTGAAGAAACTGATGTTTTATATAAAACAAGACCGCATAAAGCCATCATGGTATCAGGTTCTAATCTTTCAGATTTAAAATCAGTACTGGAAACTGTTAAAGACAAAGATATTGACGTTTATACAAACGGAAATCTTTTAATTGCTCATGCATTCCCGTATTTTAAAAATTCAAAAAATCTTAAAGGACATTTTGGAGCAGGAGTTTTTAACACAATTCTTGATTTTGCGACTTTCCCCGGAGCTATTCTGTTGACCAAAAATGAGTCGCAAAATATTGAATATTTGTATCGCGGGCGTTTATTTACAACGGATGATATATCGCCTCAAGGTATTGTGAAAATTGAAAATAATGATTTTTCGCCTTTAATTGAATCCGCATTGCAGGCTAAAGGTTTTGCTAAAGGGCAAAACAGAGGTTCAGAAGTCGTAGGATTTGATGAGACAAAATTGAAATCTGATTTGGATAAAATATCTAATGCTGAAAGAATTTTTATAATCGGTCCGTCAAATTTATCACTAAAACAAAAAGATTATTTTGAAAAATTCTTTGAAATTATGCCTGAAAATACTGCAGCAATTTCTTTTTCATATAATCCTGAATTGGAAAATGTCATTGCCTTAAATTTAGGAAATGACTATGCAATTTTGTATAAAGTTTTAAAGATTATTTTTGAAAAAATTCCTGTTGACTCTGACAAGCTTGCATTTTTCTTTACAAAATGCGATGTAAATTCATTATCAAACATAATAAATTTACATAATAACGGGGCAAAAAATCTGTTTATCTCAGATTGTCCGCCGCTTGTAATAAATCCTGCAGTATTGCGCTCATTTACGGGACTTTTTAACGTAAATCATATAACAAATCCCAAAAATGATTTAGCATTATTATAGTCCGGATTGGCTTGTTGTAAGGAATGCTTCCACAAATCCGTCGAGTTCGCCGTCCATAACAGACTCAACATTACCCTCTTCGTAATTTGTTCTATGGTCTTTAACCATTTTATAAGGATGAAATACGTAAGAACGTATTTGCGAACCAAAATTGATATCGATGTTTTCGCCTTTTAATTCTGCTAATTTCTTCTCATGTTCAGCCTGTCTGATTGCAAGAAGTTTGGAAGCAAGAATTTGCATGGCATTTTCTTTATTTTGAAGCTGTGAGCGTTCTTGTTGGCATTTTACAACAATCCCCGTGGGCTTGTGTAAAATTCTGACAGCAGTTTCAACTTTGTTTACATTTTGACCGCCGGCGCCGCCTGAACGCATTGTATCAATTTCAAGTTCTTCCGGCGGAATTGTAATTGTTTTTTCAAAATCTTCAATAATCGGTGAAACTTCAACTGATGCAAAACTTGTTTGGCGTTTGCCGTTTGCATTGAACGGAGAAATTCTGACCAATCTGTGAACGCCTTTTTCGGCTTTTGAATATCCAAAAGCATATTTTCCCGTGATTTTTATTGTTGCAGATTTTATACCTGCCTCATCGCCGTCAAGTTTGTCTAAAAGTTCAACGTGCCATTGTTTACTTTCTGCCCAGCGTGAATACATTCTTAATAACAAACTTGCCCAATCTTGAGCATCTGTGCCGCCTGCACCTGCATTTATCGTTAAAATAGCGTCTGCCTCGTCATATTCTCCGCTTAGCATTTGTTTGATTTCAAATTTATCAAGCGCACGTCCCATTTCGCACAAAGAGGCAGAAGTTTCAGAAATCAAATCTTCATCTTCGATTTCAAGTGCAACTTCCGCGTCAGAAATAACACTTTCCCATTTACCTAAAAATTCAAGATTATCTTTTATATCTCTTATCTGTGAGCCCAGTTCAGACGCCTTTTTTTGATTTGCCCAAATTTCAGGTGACTGCATTTGATTTTCAAGTTTATTTAAGTTTTCATTAAGCGCCTTTACGTCAAAGACACTCCTTTATTTTATTAAATCTGCTTTTTAATTCGTTTAATTTTTGTTTTATTTCCAAGTCCATAAAAAAATTTTACTATAACAAAATAATTATTGCAATTATGACTAAAACTGCTATAATAAAATCAACGGACAAGGCAATTCGATAAAAACGAAAGCGAGTAAAAAATATGATAGAGGGTATAAAAAGAGTTTTTAAAGGCAAAGAGCTTTTAGCCAGACAAATTGCTCTGTTTTCCATTTGTGGAATTGCAGGGTTGATTAACGGCTATTTTGCGCTTAATACTCAAAATATGAGCGAAATGGCTTTAGGACTTAAAATTACTTTCACTGTTTTATTAATTATATTTGCACTATTTTTTACAGGATATGAAATTCTTTTTCTTAAAGAAAGAGAACTGCCTGAAATTGATATGCGTTCTTTTAAAATTGCATTGAATAAAGTTCCGTTTATTGTATTTTTAATTGGTGTACCTATTTTGATTGCAAGTTTGTATACA
Source organism: Candidatus Gastranaerophilales bacterium (assembly GCA_910588555.1). Lineage (GTDB taxonomy): Bacteria > Cyanobacteriota > Vampirovibrionia > Gastranaerophilales > Gastranaerophilaceae > Stercorousia. Next base: position 53,120 of record CAJUPC010000011.1, on the reverse strand, counting down.
AAATACAGTGTAATCGTTTTTTGTGCAGAAGCTCTGCTGACTGTTCCTATGACAATGGCTCAAGCAGGTTTTTCATACAACTGCGACAATAATGATTTTACATTATTATTCAAAAAATTTAATATAAAAGATTATTTATTATTGTTAGTAAAATGGTTTTTGGTTATTGGCGTTTGTTATCTTATTACCTTGTTTATAATATTTGTTGTATTTTTAATAGGCGGGATTATTTTAGTTATCCAGAACCATGCAGACGCAAATGCAATAGCGCTTTTGATTACCGGAAATCAAATTGCAATTGCAAAACTTGCGAATTATTTAACAGGTATTATTCTAATATACCTGCTTTCAATTGGTTCGCTAGCTTGGGATTATGAAGTAATTAAAACTTATGAAAAAATTTAATTCATTTGCGCATTTGCGCCTGACACAACTTCAATAATTTCCTGAGTAATCGCAAATTGACGAGTTTTATTATACTCAACAGAAAGTTCATTAAGCATTTTTTCAGCATTTGTGCAAGCTGCAGACATTGCTGTCATTCGGCTTGCAAGTTCACTTGCCTGAGCTTCTAAGAGTGATTGAAACAAAATGTTAGTCATATACATAGGAACAACTTTTTGTAATATATGGTGCATGTCGGGAACGAATTCCATAATAGGCTCAATTACGTTATCGTGCATACGTTCGTAATCGTCATTTAAGCCTTTTAAAGGCAGAATTTCCCAGCTTTCAACAGAATAACTCATCATATTTTTGAAACGTGTTGTAATAATTTCAATTTTGTCGATTTCGTGTGACACATAATATTCTGCGATATCTTCAATAATTATTTTTGCACCTTCGCCTGTCGGGTCATTGGCAACATTCAGGTAAGTTTTTACGATATTGCAATTCATACCCTTACACTTGCGTTTCAGAGTTGAAATTCCTTTTTGACCAACTACAAATAGGATTGTTTTAATCCCTTGTTTTTCGTAATTTTCAATTGCTTGTATTGTTTTTCTGACAACATTTGCGTTGTATGCTCCTGCCAAACCTTTGTTAGAAGTGATTACAAGCAAGCCCACCGATTTGATTTCTCTTACCTGAAGCAATTCAGGATAATTGTCAATAGCAGATTTGATTTTTAAACTCTGAGAACTATATGTTCCGACAGAACTTAAAAGTTTTTTGAACATAGATACAAGTTCTTTTGTAAACGGACGCGACATTTTAACGGTATTTTCAGCTTTTTTGACTTTAGCTGCCGCAACCATTTTCATTGCACGTGTGATTTTTTGTGTACTTTTAACGCTCTGTATTCTGTTTTTTATATCTTTAAGATTGCTCATTTATTCCTCAAAAAGTTTTCTTAAAATTTTCCAAAGCCGCTTTTAACTGTTCTTTGTCAACATCAGATAATGCTGCTCCGTCATTTAATCTTACCGATAAATCAGAAAGATTAGTGTTCAAATAAGCAAACCATTCTTTTTTGAAGCGGTTAATATCAGTGTTTGCAATATCGTCAAGCAGTCCGTTATTTGCGGCAAAAAGGATTGTGACCTGTTCTGCTACGCTTAACGGGTTGTATTGAGGCTGTTTCAGAACTTCTGTTAATTTTTCGCCTCTTAATAATTGATTTTTGGTTGATTGGTCTAAGTCAGATGCGAACTGCGCAAATGCTGCAAGTTCATTGTATTGTGCCAAATCAAGTCTTAATTGTCCTGCAACCTGTTTAATAGCTTTTGTCTGAGCTGCACCGCCTACACGTGATACAGAAATACCTGCATTAATAGCGGGTCGGACGCCTGAGTTAAACAAGTTACTTTCTAAGAAAATTTGACCGTCTGTAATTGAGATTACGTTTGTCGGAATATATGCTGATACGTCACCTGCCTGTGTTTCAATGATAGGTAATGCAGTAATACTTCCGCCGCCCAATTCGTCGTTTAATTTAACAGCACGTTCCAATAATCTTGAGTGAAGATAGAATACGTCACCGGGGTATGCTTCACGTCCGGGTGGTCTTTTTAAAAGCAAACTCATTGCACGGTAAGCTTGAGCGTGTTTTGACAAATCATCATAGATAATCAAAACATCTTTGCCCTGTTCCATAAATTCTTCACCAATTGCAACGCCCGCAAACGGAGCAATATATTGAAGCGGTGCAGGTTCGTTTGCCGTTGCCGATACAATAATTGAATACTCCATTGCACCTTTTTCTTCAAGTGTTTTGGCAATTTGTGCAACCGTTGAGGCTTTTTGACCGATTGCAACATAGATACAAATTACATTTTGACCTTTCTGGTTAATAATTGTATCAATTGCAATTGCGGTTTTACCTGTTTGTCTGTCGCCGATAATCAATTCACGCTGACCTCTTCCGATTGGTGTAAGTGCGTCAATTGCGGTTAAACCTGTTTGTAAGGGCTGGTGAACAGATTTTCTTGCAACAATACCCGGTGCTACACGTTCAATAGGTCTTGTTTTATCGGAAGAAATTTCACCTTTTCCGTCAAGCGGTTTGCCTGTCGGGTCAATAATTCTTCCGATAAGTGCGTCGCCTACTTGAACAGAAGCAATTCTTCCTGTCGTTTTTACGGTCATACCCTCTTTAATTCCAGTATAATCACCTAGAATTACAACACCAGCGTTGTCTTCTTCAAGGTTCATGGTTATTCCGAGAGTATCGTCGCCGTCTTCAAACACTACAAGTTCGTTTGACATTACGTTTCTTAATCCGTAAATTCTTGCAATACCGTCGCCGACTTCTATTACTGTTCCTGTATTTGAAACTTCCGTTTGAATATCGTAGTTTTCAATTTTGTTTTTGATTATAGAACTGATTTCATCAGGTTTTATAAGTGCCATAATTTTCCCTCTATATTTTACTTAATTTTTCTAATTTGTTTTTCAGGCTGCTGTCAATAATATCGTCGTCAATTTTTATGACAAGCCCGCCTATAATATCAGCATTTTTCGTCCACTGTACAACAACATTTTTTTGAAGTCTGTTTTGAAGTTTTTCTACGGTTTGGCGTTTTTGCTCCTCAGAAAGTTCAACAACAGAAATAACTTCAACTCTTTTTATATTGTTAATTTCGTCAACTTTTTCACTGTATGCGGAAATAATTTCGTTTAATTCAGAAAATCTTTTTTTATCTGCAAGAATTTTTAAGAAATTAATAACTTTTTCATTTATCTGATTTTTAAATATCTCATCAATAATTTCATTTTTTGTGCTGACTGAAATTGTCGGATTAAGCATAACTTCATTAAACTCTTTTGATTGAGAGGTTATGTTTTGAACGGTTCTCAAATCATTTAAGATTTGTTCATAGTTGTTGTCTGCCTCAATTAGAGAATTTGCATAAGTTATTGCTGATTTTGATATTTGCCCGTACATTATATTTCACCTATGCTTTCTTCAATAAATTTGTTGTGCAAGTCAGGATTTTCTGCAAGAGTTTTTGTAATATGCTCTTTTGCAAGGCTGATTGCAGATTGTAAGGCTTTGTCACTCATTTGTGAAGATAGAGTTTTTTCTTCTGCTTCTATAACTCTTTCAATGTTTTTTTCTATAAGCTTAACTTTTAAACTTGTTTCATTTTGAATTTGTTTGGCTAATCCTTTTGCTCTTATCGAAGCGTCTTGTAATCTTTCTTTAATCTCTTCTTCGACATGCTCAACTGAATTTTGAGCTTCGGTAAGTTTTTGTTTAGCCTGCTCTCGTTCAAGTTTTGCATCTTCGATTGATTTTATTATGTTTTGTTTAATTTTTTCTACCGTATCAGAGATATTTAACTTTTTAAACAGCAACGCAAAAATCAGCAGCAATACTGCGAAGTTAAACGTATTTGATTCTACAATCAGTTTCCAAAAGTTTATAAATTCGTTCATGACCTCTCCGCATTAATTTTTACATCCTGACCGAGCAGTTTTGAAGATATAACTTCTGCAAGAGCTTGTACTTTTGAATTAAGTTCATTTTCAGCTTCGGCAGCCTGTATGGACAGTTCATTTTTTGCTGAAATTATGTCTTCTGTTGATTTTTGTTTAGCCTTGCTTATTAGGTTATTGGAATTTTCGTTGGCTTTGTTTACTTTGTCAGCTATAAGTTTTTTTGACTCATCAACTGATTTGTTGAGTCTGGTTTCTCTGTCTTTTAAAAGAATTTCCGCTCTTTCGCTTGAATTTTTTGCATCAAGTTTGTTATCATTAATGAATTTTTGACGTTCATTCATGATATTTTCGAGCGGCTTGTAGAATATTTTATTCATAATTATTGTGAATAAAATAAAACTCATTGCCGATATTAGAAATGTTGCATTAAATTCCATCTTTTTTACCCTGTTCTTCTAACTGCGCCTCGCGTTAAACGCTGCGCTCATACCTCTGCTCGGCTTGCTATTTACCTAAAAGCATAAACGCGATAACGAATGCGTACAACGCACAAGCTTCTGACAAAGCCGCACCAAGCAAGAAGAAACCGAAAGCTTTACCTGCAACTTCGGGCTGTCTTGAAACTGCGTCCATCAAACCTTTTGTCGCAAAACCGATACCAAGTCCTGCACCTACCGCACCAAAACCGATTGCGATACCTGCACCTAAATGTGCCATTTGTGAAACTGTTGCTGTGTCTACCATTTTAACTCTCCTTTTTATATTTTATTTTTATTATAATTAATGTTCTTCTTTTACTGCCGAACCTATATAAGCTATTGTCAGCATCATAAATACTGTAGCTTGAATAAATGCTACCAAGATTTCAAATAACATAATCGGTAACGGCAAGAAATAAGCTGCCGCACCTAATGCTATTGAAACAAGAATTTCTCCTGCAAAAATATTTGCGAATAGTCGGATAGCAAGGCTTAAAGGTCTTGTAAACATTTCAAGAACTTCAACTAATGCCATTACAATTCCTGTAAAACTGAAATCATGGATAAGGAATTTTTTACCTTTTGCCTTAATTCCCATTGCCACATAGTATATCAAAACAATAATAGCCATTGCGGCTGTTAAGTTAATATCGTTTGTCGGAGAAGCAAGTTCGCCGCCGTTTTTTAAATGAATAATTCTTAAAGGAAGCTGTCCCATAAGATTTGCCGTAACGATAAATAAAAATAATGAAGCAATTAACGGAACATGTTTTTTATTCTCTGTTTCAATCATAGTATCAAGTGTTCCGTAGAAAAATTGCATAATACTTTCAGATATAGCCTGCAATTTATTTGGCACAAGAGAAAGATGTCTGGTTGCGAGCAGCGCAAATATTATTACAACAGCCATTGCAAACCACATTGTAAAAACAGTATCCAAATTTAAGGACACAGCATGCCCAAAAATATTAAGTGTGTAAATCCAATGCTCCATAATTTCTCCCTTATGAACTTATTTTAACTCACTCAAAAAAAAATCGCAAATTTTTTTTGTTTGTTTTACAATTGATATATATGAGTTTAATACAGAGGGCGAATTTTCATATTATGCAGTTGGAGGAGACAGACTCTACCAATTCGTATGCAAAGGCAAATCTGCCAATACTTTCTGACAGAACAATCGTTTCTGCTTTGAAGCAAACGCATGGCCGGGGACGTTTTGAAAGAGCATGGGTGGATTTGGGTTCAGAAAATATCTTCATGTCTTTAATTTTAAAACCCTCTGATGAATTTAAGCCGCTTTATGCTAATTTAACACAATACTTTTCTGTTATTTTGTGTGAAATGTTAGAACAATATGGTTTTAAACCTCAAATTAAATGGCCTAATGATGTCCTTGTTGACGGTAAGAAAATTTCAGGAATATTATCCGAAACCGTTATGCAGGGACAAAATTTTAAAGGACTTGTTCTTGGTGCAGGGATTAATTTAAATGCTCAAAAAGAAGATTTAGCTAAAATTACTGACAAAGAAGTTACTGCGCTCAATATTGAAGTAGGGCATTTTATTGATAAGAATGAGTTTTTGGATAAATTGCTGGAAAGATTTTTTGAAAACTATGATGAATTCTTGAATAAAGGTTTTGTCATGATTGAAAATGATTATATTAAAAGAGCATGTTTTCTTGGTAAAGAAATATCCGTAAAAGGATTCTCAGATACTAAAACAGGATTTGCAAAAACTGTAAATAGTGAAGGTGAACTTGTTCTGGAAAAAGATAATAAAGAATTTGTATTGACAATAGGAGATATATTATGAGTGAAACATTAATGGCAGGATTAACACTTATGGGGCTTGGTATGGGCTTTGTATTGTGTTTCTTATGTATTTTGATTGCGGCTATGTATGGAATGTCCGCATTCGTGGGTTATTTGAACAAAATTTTCCCTGAAAAAGTTGAAGTTGTTGAGAAAAAATCAGCTAAAACAACAAATGATAATGCGGCAATTGCAGTTGCTATTGCGGCGATTTTGGCAAGAAAATAGTGCTACGTAGCCCATTGGGCTTTGGAAAAATTTGAAATTCTACAGAAAGGATAAAAAATATGGGTAAAAAACTAATTAAGGTAATGGATACGTCATTTCGTGACGGATTCCAATCAATTTACGGGGCAAAAGTTCTTGTAGATGATTTTATTCCTGCTTTGCAGGCAGCTGTTAATGCAGGTTTGAACCACTTTGAAACAGCAGGCGGCGCAAGATTTCAGGCACCGATTTTCTTCTGTAATGAAAATGCATTTGAAACTATGGACAAAATTAGAGAAGCTGTCGGACCTGATGTAAAATTACAATCACTAGCTCGTGGTGTAAACGTAGTAGGCTTGAATTCTCAGCCTCGTGACGTTATTGATTTGCACGCAAAAATGTTTGCTAAACACGGTGTAAATGTTATCAGAAACTTTGACGCTTTAAATGACGTAAACAATTTGATTGACTCTGCAAATTCAATCAAAAAACACGGCTTACAGCACGAAGTTACAATCACTATGATGGAGCTTCCATACGGTTGTGAAGGTGCTCATGATCCTGATTTTTATGAAAAAGTTTTAAGAAATATATTAGACGCGGGTATTCCGTTTGACAGCCTTGCATTTAAAGATGCTTCAGGTACATCTAATCCGAGAAAAGTTTATGAAACTATCAGAAGAACAAGAGAAATTTTAGGGCCTGATGCGCACATCAGATTCCACTCACACGAAACAGCAGGAACCGGTTTGGCTGCTTATCTTGCAGCTCTTGACGGCGGAGCTGACGGAATTGATTTGGCAATGAAACCTGTTTCAGGCGGTACAGGACAACCTGATATTATTTCTATGTGGCATGCTTTGAAAGGTACAGACTATGATTTAGGTTTGGATATCGGTAAAATCATGGAAACAGAAGAAATCTTCAAAGAATGCATGAAAGATTATCCTTTATCACCAATTTCTTTAGCGGTGAACCCGATACTTATTCAAGCTCCGTTGCCGGGTGGTGCAACTGCAACAACTGTAAACCAATTAAAAGATATGGGTATGTTGGATAAATTCCCAAAAGTTATTGCCAATATGAAAGAAGTTGTTGAAAGAGGCGGATTTGCAACATCTGTAACTCCTGTTTCTCAATTCTATGCTCAACAATCATTCTTAAATGCAATTACTGAAAAGCCTTGGGATCAAGCTAACCCTGGTTATGCAAAAATGATTTTGGGATATTTCGGAAAAACTCCTTGTGAGCCGGATCCTGAATTGGTCAAATGGGCTGAAGAAAAAACAGGTTTACAGCCTACTACAGAAAAAGTTGTTGACTTGAATGATAGAGATCCTGAAAAAGGACTTAAACCTGCTGAAGAAAGATTAAAAGCTGCAGGATTGCCTGTAACTGATGAAAACTTATTTATTGCAGCAGCTTGTAAAGATGGTAACCTTGATAAAGGTATTGACTTCTTGTTAGGTAAAGGGTCAGTTTCAGTTAATAAAAAATCAGCAGATGCTGCTCCTGCTCAAGATGCCGGAAACGCTTCTGACGGTTACACTATTACTGTAAACGGCAAAAAATATGCAGTTGCACTTGAAGGTAATAAAGCAACCGTGAACGGAAAACTTTATGACTTTGATGTTAAAAATGGTATTGAAGCAGATCATGCGCCTCAAGGTGAAGGTACACCTGTTAAAGCAGCTTTGCCGGGTGTAGTTCTTAAAGTTCAGGTTTCAGCAGGCGATACAATCGAAGAAGGCGACGTTCTTCTTGTTGTTGAAGCAATGAAAATGGAAACAGAAATTAAATCTCCTGTATCAGGTACGGTAAGTTCTGTTGAAGTTGAACTCGGTGCTAAAGTTAAAACAGGCGATGTATTGGTTACAATAGCGTAAGTAAAACATAAATCGGAGGCTTTTGCCTCCGTTAATAAAGGATAAAGAGATATGAACATACAAGACAGTTTAATGAAATTATGGGAATCAACAGGGATTGCAAACTTTGTACAGCCCGTTGACCCTAATATCACAAACGGATTTGAGCAATTCTTGCACCAATTCGGTTCACCGATAATGCTTGTTATTTGCTGTTTTCTTTTGTGGTTAGGTATAAAAAAACAATATGAGCCGCTATTGCTTGTTCCGATTGCTTTTGGCGGTTTATTATCAAATATTCCCGTTGCAGATATTGCAGGACCGCATGGATTTTTGGGAATTATTTATGAAGCAGGTATTCATCAGGGGTTGTTCCCTTTGATTATCTTTATGGGTGTTGGAGCAATGACTGACTTTGGTCCGTTAATTGCCAACCCTAAAACTGCACTTTTAGGCGGTGCGGCACAGTTCGGTATTTTCGGTGCATTGCTTTTGGCTTTATGCATATTCGGATTTACTTTACCGCAATCAGGCGCAATCGGTATTATCGGTGGTGCTGATGGTCCAACTTCAATTTATGTAACATCAAAATTAGCTCCTGAATTATTAGGTGCAATTGCTGTTGCTGCTTATTCATACATGGCGTTGGTACCTGTTATTCAGCCTCCTATTATGAAACTTTTAACAACAAAAGCTGAACGTGAAATTCAAATGTCACAGTTGAGAGAAGTTACAAAAAGAGAAAAAATTGTATTCCCGCTTGTTGTATTGGGATTATGTATAATTTTCTTGCCGGATGCTTGTCCGTTGATTGGTGCATTGACATTTGGTAACTTATGCAAAGAATGCGGTGTTGTTGACAGATTATCAGATACAATGCAAAATGCTTTGATTAACATTGTAACTATTTTCTTAGGACTTTCTGTAGGTTCTAAATTGTCGGCTGACCAATTCTTAACTTTGCAGACATTGTTTATCTTAATTTTAGGTATTTTGGCATTCTCATTTGCAACAGGTGCAGGTGTTATTTTTGCAAAGATTATGAACATGTTCAGCAAAACCAAAATCAACCCGTTAATCGGTGCGGCAGGTGTTTCTGCTGTTCCTATGGCGGCTCGTGTTGCTAACAAAGTAGGTTTGGAAGCTAACCCTCAAAACTACTTGTTGATGCACGCAATGGGACCAAACGTAGCTGGTGTAATCGGCTCAGGTGTTGCGGCAGGTATTTTGCTTGCACTTTGCGGTTAATTTTATATGATATATTTAAAAACAGCTCCTATTTATAGGGGCTGTTTTTATATGGTTGAAAAAATATAACATATAGTTTATAATAATATATGTAAATATAACCAAAGGAGTTTTTAGTATGAAAAAGTTTAAACAAAATAGCTTCGGGGGGGGGGCTAGCTCCTTAATTGGTTTTACACTTGCTGAAGTTCTAATAGTACTAGGCATTATCGGCGTAGTTGCAGCATTGACTATGCCGTCGTTAATTAGTAATTATCAAAAGAAAATTACTGTAACACGATTAAAAGAAGCATACAGTATTTTATCTCAAACCGTTGTTTTTGCTTCTGTTGAACACGGGGATCAAACTTCATGGGGTAATTTCGTATATTCATTTGCTAATCAAGAAGAAGTTGAAAACAATAGTCCTATACTAACTAAAGAATTTGCTGATAAATATATAGTCAAATATATTAGTGACGCAAGAGTGCATGGGTGGATATCCGTTGAAGATGTCGGGATTAAAAACGGTTATGTCGGATTAAACGGTAAACAGCTTACAAACGGTAATCTTAATCCGGATGCAAAATGTTATACTGTTGAATTAAAAAACGGACAAATTTTATATATAATTCTTGATGTTTGGAAGCAAGCTGCAGCTTCTTGTATAATTTATGTAGATGTTAATGGCAGAAAAGGCCCGAATATGTTTGGAAAAGACACATTTACATTAATGATTTACAGGGGAAAATTGCAGCCCTATTATGCAAATAGAGGAATAGACACTGTTAAAAAAGAATGCGTTAAAGGTGCGGAATGGGGAAGTATAACTTGTGCGGCATTAATAATACATGACGGCTGGCAGATTACAAAGGATTATCCATGGTAATCTACAAGTAATTTGCTAAAATACTTTTGACGTAATTTTGGGTTTCTTTGTATGGCGGAACCCCGTTATATTTGTCTACGGCACCAGGGCCTGCATTATATGCGGCAAGTGCTAAAATTACGTTGCCGTTGTATTTTTCAAGCATTGATTTTAAATATTTTACGCCGCCGTCGACATTTTGGACTGTATTATAAGGGTCTTTTACGCCTAAATTCTTTGCTGTAGCCGGCATTAACTGCATTAAGCCCATTGCGCCGGCTTTTGATTTTGCTTTTGGGTTAAATCCTGATTCCTGTTTAATTAATGCTTTAACCAGATTTTCATCAACGTCGTATTTTTTAGAGATTTGTGAAACTACATTTAAAATTTGTGATTTTGACGCCGGCTGCTGGCTTGTCTGACCAGCTGCAGCTTCAATTAATGCCTTATTTAGACTTGTTTGTAAGGTCTGCGGAATTTGTTCGTTTTGCTGTGGTGCAATACTTGCGCTAACCTGTTTCAGTTTAGGGTCAAGTAAGAGTGTACCAAAATTAGATTTTGCAGAAGCCTGCAAAACTTTTTCAAAAGAAGGTGCATTAACTTTTTGATTGTTCGGATAAATTGTATCAAGCGGATTTTGTGACTCTTTCGGGGGATTAAGATTATTAACCCTGTTTGCAATTTGTGCATAACGCTGTATAGCCTGCGTCTGGCCGCCTGTGTTTAATAAATTTTGAATAAAATTTGAAAACATTTTTCTTGTTTACCTATACTACCCTTATCTGACACATGTATACTACATCAATTCGGATATTTATGTATCCTCTATTTGAATTAATGATTTTTATGTAAATGTCAAAAAAACTCCCGTACAAGTACGGGAGAAGGAATGAATGTCTCCGATTAAGGAGATTGTATGAGTTTCTGTTCTAGAAACTCAATTCTTTTTTCAAGGTCTTTGATTTTCTTATCTTTTTCTGACTCTCGTTTCATCATTTGAGTTATTTTTGCGTCTAACTCTTTGATTGCATTAATTACTGCATAAAACATATCTTCCATGCGAATTGTCAAGAAGCCGTCTTTGCCTTTTGATACAGCGTTAGGAAACACCTTTTGCAAATCCTGTGCGATGACGCCGACATGCGGTGTTTTATTTTTATCGTTTTTGTAGGTAAAATTAAACGGTTTAAGTTGTTTAATTTTATCCAAGCTTGATATATATTCTTTGCCGATATTTTTGAGTTTTTTGTCAGACGGATAGCTTGTTGTGGCGACAGTCAATGACCCCGGGATTTGAACTGTTTCAGAAGCTGTTCCGAGGACAATTGTGTTGGCTGTTGTGGCTTTGGCACCATAGCCGATTGCTACTGCTTCTTTTCCAGTGGCATTTGCTAGTGTGCCAATAGCTATAGACGATTGTTGTGAAGAATTAACCATGCTTCCAATAGCTATACCAAGAGCTTTAGATGCAAACCCAATTGCTACCCCGCAATCACTTGCTGTACTTTTATGTCCTAATGCAATAGCTGCTTGTCTTTCTGCTCTTGTTTCATCTCCTATGGCTATGCTATTTGAACCAGCGAGTGAAGTTGCATAAGCTTTTTTCCCTATAACAATTACACTTCCTTGCGTCTTCCCACCTTCTGCTTCTGTCCCCAATACAATTTGGTCAGAACCATTTGCACTGACATCAGTTCCTATTGCAATCGCATTTTCAGGACTGTTTAATGCAGTTGCATTTTTACCAATTACAATCATACCATTTGCACCATTTGCGGTAGCGTTTGTTCCTATTGCAAGTGCGCTAATAACTTTATCATATGAGTTCCTACATCTGGTTTTAACTGAGGCATTAGTTCCAATAGCGATTGAACCCAATACTGTATCCTCATAATATAATGAATAATTACTTGATGCATTTTGTCCTAATGCAATAATATATTTATTTTTTTCATCAGCCATTCTTAAACTTCCAACAGTAAAAACACCTTTTTTAAAAATAATATGATTAGGAATATCGTCTGAGGTATTTAATATTAACCTTGCATTTTCTGCGGTTTCGGCTTTGTTTTGACCAATCATAGCACGCTGATTATTTGTTGTGCCGTAGTAAATATCTGTTTCACCTGAGTCTTCTACATATTTCCATATCTCGGATTTTGAATTTCCTCCTACAGCTTTATTCGCAGACATTCTGGTTGTCATTACAGGTGCCATTGCAGCAAGTATTATAGTCATGATTAACAGCACGACCATCATTTCTGCAAGTGTAAAAGCGTTATGATATACCCAAGTTAGCTCAAAAAAGTTGAAAAAGCTTGTTAAGCGAGAGCTTCGGGGGGGGGGGCACTTGACAGCTTTTTTATACCCTTTGCCCAAATCTTGGTTAGATTTTTTGGCAATGGTCAATGCTCTGTGTTTCATGAAAAATACCTCCAGTTTTCTTTACTCATTATTTACTATTATTCTGTTTTTGTCAAGATATAAACATGCAATCGCCGTAAGAGAAAAATCTGTACTGATTTTCAATAGCTTCTTTGTAAGCATTAAATATAAAATCTTTTCCTGCCAATGCACTTACAAGCATTAAAAGTGTTGATTTTGGCAGGTGAAAATTCGTAATAAGTTTGTCAATAACTTTGAATTCATAAGGCGGATAAATAAATAATTCCGATGCACTGTGACATTCGCAAATTTTGCCGAATTGCTGATATGCTGTTTCAAGAGTTCTTACAGTGGTTGTTCCGACAGCTATAATTGTTCTTCCCTCAGCTTTTGCTCTTGTAATTTGTTCCGCGGCTTTTGCCGAAATCTCAAAGGTTTCAGAATGCATTTTGTGTTCAAGCACGTTTTCACACTGAACAGGACGAAAAGTTCCTAAACCTACGTTAAGTGTTACTTCGCAGAGTTCGACTCCCTTAGACTCCAGTTTTTTTAGAATTTCTTCCGTAAAATGTAATCCGGCAGTTGGTGCTGCAACGGAGCCTTCATCTTTTGCATAAACAGTCTGGTAGCGTTCAAAATCAAGTTTTTTTAAATCTTCGTTTGTAATTTTTCTTTCAATATAAGGCGGAAGCGGGATATTACCGTTTCTGTGAAGAATTTCCAATACATTGTCCCCCTGAAACAGCAATTCAACAAGCCATTCGCCATTTTCTTCCAATCGTTTAATTGCTTTTACCGAAAGTTCATCGCTGATTTTTATTACGGTATCGGGTTTGACTCGTTTTGAGGGTTTTATCAACACATCCCAGCAACCGCCGTCTTTTTGCGATAGCAAAAACACTTCAATCTTTGCGCCTGTATCTTTATGGCCGATAAGACGCGCAGGAAGGACCTTTGTATTGTTCATGACAAGTAAAGAATTAGGTTCTATCAAATCCACAATGTCATAAAAGTGTTTATGAGAAACGGTTCTGTCCTCGCGGTTCAGAACCATCATTCTCGAATTATCTCTTTTATCGGCAGGCATCTGCGCTATTAATTCTTCCGGTAAATTGTAGTCGTATTCAGACAGTAACATTAGTCCTCTTTATTTTGAATTTTTCTTGCGTCTGCAATATCAGAATCGCTTGCAAGGACTTTTGTACGAGCCTGTTCCATATCAATTTGTTTGTTAACAATTAATGTTTGTACAATTTGTATAATATTGCTTGTTACAAGATAGAGTAATACACCGGCAGGAATTGGGATTATTATAAATGTACCGATAATCATTATAGGCATAAATGTCCCCATAGATTTTTGGATAGCTTCCTGTGTCGGGTCAACAGCACCATCTTTTGATTTGTTTGCAGACATCATGACTTTTTGAGATGCGAACATAGTTAATGCAAACAATGCAATCAATACAAATACATCCCAGTGGAATGCTCTTGATGTTTCGACAGTCGGAACTGATGCAGCTAAAACATTACCCTGTTTTTCAAATGTAACATTTTCTATTTCTTTATTTGTCATGTCTGTCACAGCAAGTTCGGCTTTTTGAATTTCGTTAAGCTGTGCAAATTTTAAATTTAAATGGTCTAAATCAATTTTAAAATCGACATTTTCACCCGGTTTAAATTCGCCTTGAATTTCAATAGCTTTGTTCGGGTCTTTAATTTTTACGTTTTCAATAACTTCATCAGGTAAATAAACTTTTGCTGTTTTAGAAGCCATGAACGTATCACCTTGAGAAACTCCGAAAGCTCCGTCAAATGAACGTCCTGCAGTTGCACGTAAAGTTGTATCAAGTCTGCTTAAAAATCCGAATGATGTATCACCTGCTATTTGTATAAATTGCGGGCTCATTAAGGCTGAATATAAAAGGATGAAAATCGGTAATTGGATTAATAACGGCAAGCATCCGCCCATCGGGTTAAACTTATGTTCTTTGTAAAATTCCATAAGTTTTTGCTGCATTTTCTGAGGGTCACTTTTATATCTGTCTTGAATTGCTTTAATTTTAGGCTGTAAAGTCTGCATCATTTTCATAGAGCGTTGTTGTGATACATTTAGAGGCCACATAGCAAGTCTTATAACAATGGTTAATAATATAATGGCAACACCGTAATTTCCGACAACGGACGCCAAACCTTTTAGTAGTTCAATAGTTAATGTTGTAAAATCCAATTTCCCTAATCCTCATTTTCTAGTGTAAAATCTCTCTTTCATTAGCTTATTATAAAAGAAAGGGCAAGTCAACTTTTGTGAAAATTTCGTATTGACATATAAAATTTTTTATTTTAAAATTAAATAAGTGTCGGGATGTGGCGCAGCTTGGTAGCGCACTTCGCTTGGGACGAAGGGGTCGCACGTTCAAATCGTGTCATCCCGACCATTTATAAAAAAAGAACTCCAGACGGGGTTCTTTTTTTATTGTTTATTTGTTAATACTGCTTGTTTTGCGGCAACGCCAAGTCCTATCCCTGAAATGAGGTAGGTCATCCATGCAAAGAAATAATTCCGTTTTAGAGGTTTTAAATTTACAGTTTTTCCCAGAATGTTTTTTGCGGCTTTTGCACCTCTTATTGAGGCAAGTCCTTCTTCGATGATTGTAGGCAGAAATGCGGCAAAACCTAACAAGCCGGCATTTCGTTCAATAAAGTTTTTCTTGCGGTTTTGAGGGGTAGCATTATTTATTGAGTCATTAAGCATAACAAGAGCGGTTGGTGCTGAAACCGCCCAAATTCTTGATTTTTGCAAAAATCTCAAAAATTTACCCTTATTGGCATTGATTGCGTGTCCAAGTTCATGCAAAATTAATGACGGTTTGCTTTTGGGGGCAACGGCAAGTTTAAGGTCGTGTGCATAAAATGCGTTTTCTCCTCTAGCAACAGGCAAAAGTGCATTTTGTAATCCTTGAGAATATTCTTTTATATTTTTATGGTCAATAAAGTCTACAGAAACATTAAGCTTGTTGGTTTTAACCATATTTTCCGCAACTTGTTTTATGTTATCTGCAGTAGTAAATTCTTTACCCTGCATGAGTTTATTGCCGCACCAGTGTGAAGCCTTATTTAAAAACAGTGCTATACCTTGCAAAAGCCCTGCCGCAATAATTGTTTTTGTTGTATTGTCTGAATTTTGCGGTTCGTAATATCTGACATTAGAAGGGCGGGAAGTAAAGCTTCCGTTATAATAATTTTTATAAGGCTGTATAGAAATTGAACTGTTCACAATTAAATTAAAGCAAAACATAAAAGAAATTGCCAAAATTTAACATGCCTGTTACAAATTTTTACTTATACTTCACTAAATAAATCTTTGCTTGCGCCGCATACCGGACACTCATAATCATCAGGTAATTCATTGAAAGGTGTTCCTTCAACTTCTTCATCGTATACCCAGTTGCAAATATCACATTTATAACGCATATTTTTCTCCTTTTATGATATAATTAATTTATTATGAAACATACATTTGAAACTAAAGTTTATTATGCAGATACAGACGCTTATGGTGTGGTCTGGCATGGTGCTTATTTAAGATGGCTTGAAAGAGGCCGTGTTGAACTTTGCAATGCATTAGGGCTTGATTTAATCGCAATGAAAAATGCGGATGTACTTTTGCCTGTTACTAACATGAATGTCAGATACAAAGCTTCTGCAAAGCTTAATGATGATATTATTATTGAGACTTGGCTGAAAGATTTCAACGGTCTGTCGGTTATATTCAAGCAGACAATCAGGTCAAAAGAAACTAACCGTTTGTTTATAGAAGCGACTTTTGATGTGGTTGCCGTTAATGAAGCAGGAAGACTTTACAGAAGAATGCCTGAAGATATTGCTAAAAAACTTGAAAAAGGTGTTGAAATATGTCAGGCGTCCGTTTAAACAAATACATAGCGTCGTCAGGGTTGTGTTCTCGCAGAAAAGCGGATGAACTTATTGAACAAGGTTCAGTAAAAGTGAACAGTAAAACCATAACTGAACTCGGATATCTTGTGCAAAATAAGGATAAAGTATTTGTTAACAACAAGCTTATTCATCCTGCAAAACATGAGTATTACAGATTTTACAAGCCCGCAGGATATATTACCACATCCGATGATGAAAAAGGACGTAAAACTATTTATGATTTGTTGCCTGAAAATCTTATGGGTTTAAAACCTGTAGGACGATTGGATAAAGATTCTACAGGACTTTTGATTTTGACAAATGACGGTGATTTGATAAACGCATTGACTCATCCGTCAGTTAAAGTTCCGAAAATTTATCTTGTAACGGTTGATTCAGTTTTGACGCGTGCGGAATTGGAAAAACTTGCAAATGGGGTTGAAATAGAACCTGATAAGATTGCTTATGCTGATATTCAGGTCTTGAATATGGATAACAAACATACAGAAATGCAGATTACTCTTTATCAGGGGATGAACAGACAAATCAGAAAAATGTTTGAATTTATCGGGCATGAGGTTAAAACACTTAAAAGAGTTCAGCACGCAACTTTAAGACTTGACGGCTTGAAACGCGGTGAGTTTAAACCTATTAAGCCTATTCAAATTCGTGAATTGAAAAACTTTTTAAATAGGATTTCTGACAAATGAAAAAAATAGCAATTTGCGGAAATATTGCAAGCGGAAAATCCGTTGTGCAAACTTTTTTTAAAGGACAAGGGTTTAAGGTTCTTGACACGGATGATGTTTCGCATGAACTTTTGACTGTTAAAAATTTACCGCTTTATAATGCGTTTAAAGATTATGATGTCTTCGAAGACGGAGAGTTTTCACGATATAAAGTAGGACAGTTGATTTTTTCTGATGATGAAGCAAGATTGAAAATAGCTTCAATTATGCATCCTCAAATTGCAGAAGAAATTAAAAAGTTTTTTGACGAGAATAAGAACGAAGAAATAGTTTTTGTCGGCGTCCCTTTGTTATTTGAGGCTGGCATGCAATGGTTGTTTGATAAAATTATTTTTATCAGTGCAGATGATGATATAAGATTAGCAAGGCTTTTAGAGCGTAATCATTACACTGTTGAACATGCACGCGCAAGAATTAATTCTCAAATGCCGCAGGAAGACAAAATTGAACAAAGCGACTACGTTATAAATAACAATGGCACAGTTGCAGAATTGAAAGCTGCTTTATTATCTTTAGTTAAACAGGTATAAAAACTCGTGCACCTTGTCTGATATTGCTAGTTTTTCCGTCGCTGTATGCATTTCCTTTACCATCTGTAATTTCAACATGTCCGTATTGTTTGTTGTAGCCTGCAACGCCTTTGCCATAAGTAAGAATACATCCGGCAGGAAGTTTTTCTAAATCAAGTCCTTTTGTTGAAATTTCTTTAAAATTGGGGTTTTTGCTCAGTGTATCAGCACACTGATAAGCATGACCGTATTCATATTGGCCTAATCCTGCTTGTTGTATATCATTTTTAACTGCACGTGCACAATAGCCTTTAAAACCTACAGCATTTTTAGAGGCAATATTTGAAAGTCTGTTTCCCTTTTCGGCATTATAACCTAGTGATAAAAAGTTTGAAGAAACTAAATTTTGGGTTTTTTGTCTGAATTCTTCTGCATAATTGCGGCCAAATATGTTGTTTTGATTAGTTTTTTGAGTGAAAATGTTTGTTGGAGGTTTGTAATTAAACAATGAATTTATTGAATTATAATTGTTATAAGTTGGATAGAATGTTGGTCTAAAATTTAAAAACGGATTGAATGCAAAATTAAACAAAAAGGGATTTGCGCCAAACATTGGAATGCTTGGTGTATGCATGTATGCAAAATTTGAAAATAAATTACAAAACATAGTTTTCCCTTATCCTCTTATATTTATATAAAGGATTTTTAAAAGAAAAAATTGCCTGTTTTGTAAAGTTAAGTTAAGAGATAAATGCTGCTTCTGCTTTGCCTAAATCAACCATTTCAAACGGTTTTTCATTATCGTCGGTTATTTCATAATCATTTTCGGTAAATCCAAACATTTTATCAATATCTGCAGCACCTTCAAAAAGATAAAAATTGTTGACATTTTTCATATACAAACCTGTTGAGTTGTTAATTTGCTGCAAAAACTCTTTTTTGACTTCGTTTTTTGAAAATCCATCAAATTTATATACTTTTATAAGATTGTTATGTTTTTTTAAAGTTTCTAAAAGAACGTAAGGTTCTATCCATTTTGTTAAAATTTTGTGCACAGCTTTATACTATTTCCTCTTGTTTTTTGAATTGCATTTCATAGAGATATTTGTATTTTCCGTTTTCAATTGCCATTAACTCTTCATGTGTTCCGAGTTCTGCAAGTTCACCTTCGTTAATAACTGCAATTCTGTCGGCATTCTTAATTGTTGATAGTCTGTGTGCAATTACAAATACTGTTTTATTTCTGATTAAGTTATCAAGAGCCTTTTGAACGATTGCTTCTGATTTGTTGTCAAGTGCTGATGTTGCTTCATCTAATATTACAATAGGAGTATCTTTAAGCATTGCACGTGCAATTGCAACACGCTGTCTTTGCCCGCCCGATAATGTTGTTCCTCGTTCACCTACAAGTGTGTCCAAACCGTTTTCAAGTGAAGAAGCAAATTCATCAAGATGTGCCATTTCAATAACTTTTTGTATATCGCTTTCACTTGCATGTTCATTGCCCATTAAAATGTTAGATTTTATTGAACCTGAGAAAAGAAAATTATCCTGAAATACAAATGAAATTTGGTCTCTTAATGAATTAATGTCAAATTTAGTAATATCAACTCCGTCAAATTCGATTGAACCTGATTTTATGTCATAGAACCTTGGCAGTAAGCTGACTACTGTACTTTTACCTCCGCCCGAGTTGCCAACTAATGCGATTGTTTCGCCTTTTTTGACATGTAAGTTAAGATTTTTCAAAATTGGAGTGTCTTTTTCATATTCAAAACAAACATTTTTGAAATCTATTGAGTTATTTAAACCGTTTAATTTCAAAGCATTTTCGGGTGATTTGATTTGAGGTGTAATATCAAACAACTCAAACACACGGCTCATTGCTACAAATACTGCTTGAAGATTTGTCAATGTATTTCCAAGAGTTTTAGTCGGTTTATATAATAGCAGTAATGAGGTTACGAATGATGCAAAACTTCCTGCAGTCATTTGTCCTGTCAATATTAAGTGGTTTCCGTATGCCATCACAAGAGCTATACCTATAGAGCATACGAAGTACATAATCGGGGACATCCATCCAACACGTTTTGTTAAAGACATTGCAAGATGGAATTGTTCATGTATTTGATTATTAAATTTGTCATTTTGGTCTTCTTGTAAATTGTATGCAGTCATAATTTTGTTTCCTGCAAAAGTTTCGTTAAAGTTAGTTGTCATGTTGCCGCCGACAACCATAGTTGCGTTTGAAACTTTTTTAATTCTTTTTCTGATTAGTGTAACAGGTGTTATTGCAATAGCCATAATTGTTACGCCGATAATTGCAAGTTTCCAAGAGTTATACAATAATACCGCAACAAGTCCGATAAGTCCGAAAAATGTTGCAATAAATGATTTAAGCATTTCAATAATACTTTTTGAAGCTATATCAGGGTCAGAGAAAAATCTAGTTAAAACAATACCTGAAGAATTTACGTCAAAGAATTGCGGATCCATTGAGGTTAATTTTTTAAACAAATCTTTTTTCAAAGACATTGAAATTTTTTGCCCTGTCCAATCAGTTAAATAGTTGCTTACGTATTTTAAAACGCCTTGAAACAGAGCAAAAGCAACTATGCCAAACGGTATTATAAATGCAAGAAATGCCTGCGAATGAACTGTTATGCCAAAATATGTCCATGTATGTTCAGGGCTTCCGTTTACAACAAAATCAAGATATGGTTTTAACGCAAGAGCAACAACACCGTCCAATAGGCCAAGCGGAATTGCAATTATTAAATTTATAACTGCTCTTGGCAGAACGGGTTTTATATATGGAAAAATTTTTTCAAGTAAATACTTGTAATTAAAAGCATCTTTTGACGCAGTGTTTTGTAATTTATAATCAACAGTCATAACTATCCCTCTAATCTTATATAAATACATTATCTCATAAAAAAAATTTTTGTGTTATTATTTAAAAAAAAGAGAAGAAACGGAGGCTTTTGCCTCTGATATGAATTTGATAAGTTGGACCAAAACCTACAGAAAGGGTGAAAAATGAAGATTTGTGTTATAGGGACAGGATATGTCGGACTAGTTGCAGGTACTTGTCTTGCTGATATGGGCAATGAAGTTATTTGTGTTGATAATGATTTGGAAAAATTAAAAAAGCTTGAAGAAGGTATTGTTCCTATATATGAACCGGGTTTGGAAGAACTTATAAAAGCAAATGTTTTGGAAGGGCGTTTGAAATTTTCTTCCGATATAGTTGACTCTGTTCAAAAATCTCTTGTTTGCTTTATAGCTGTCGGAACACCGCAAAGTGAAGACGGTTCTGCTGACATGCAATATGTCATGGCTGTTGCAGAAAGTATCGGTAAAGCAATGAACGGTTATAAAGTTATTGTTGATAAATCTACCGTTCCCGTAGGTACTGCTGATAAAGTTGCTGAAACTATTGCAAAATATTATAACGGAGAATTTGATGTTGTATCAAATCCGGAATTCTTAAAACAGGGCGCAGCAGTTGATGATTTCTTGAAACCTGATAGAGTTGTTATAGGTTCTAATTCTCCCAAAGCAACTGCTATTATGCAGGAAGTTTATGCTCCGTTTTTCAGAACAGCAAGCAGATTTGTAATCATGGATGTTAAGTCTGCGGAAATGACTAAATATGCGGCAAATTCATTCTTAGCCGTGAAAATATCTTATGCAAACGAAATTGCCAATATTTGTGAAGCTGTCGGCGCAGACGCTGAAATGGTTCGTATCGGCATGTGCTCTGATAAACGTATTGGCTCTCAATTCTTGTTTCCCGGACTTGGTTACGGCGGAAGCTGTTTCCCAAAAGATGTTAAAGCTCTATTAAAAACAGCAAAAGATAATAATTGCGGATACAGGCTTATTGAAGCTGCTGACGAAGTTAATAAAGAACAGAGAGTTGTATTCATAAACAAAATTTTAGCCCGTTATGGCATGAACCTTGCTGGAAAAACATTTGCAGTTTGGGGATTAACATTTAAACCAAAAACAAACGACATGAGAATGTCGCCGGCAATTACTATAATTAACTTCCTCCTTGAATTTGGAGCAAAGGTAAAAGCGTTTGATCCTAAAGGATTTGAACAAGCTCAAAACATTTGGGGTGATAAAATTATTTATGCAAAAAATTCTTATGACGCATTAGAAGGCGCAGACTGCATGCTTCTTTTGACGGAATGGAACGAGTTCAGACGTCCTGATTTTGATAAAATGAAAGAACTAATGAATTCTCCTGTTATTTTTGACGGCAGAAATCAGTATGAACCAGCAAGAATGAAACAGCGCGGATTTGAGTATCATTGTGTCGGCAAAAAAGCATAAGGCTTGAAACTTATTAAAACTTGCTGTTCAAGTCGTTGTAATGCCCGAAGCCCATTACGTCTTTGAAAAATTTGCATACACCATAAATGCCTAAACCTATTGCAGAACCTTTGGCAATTTTGCCTTTGCCAAGCAATGCGCCGATACCGAGTCCTAGAGGTACAACATTATTTACCATTGTTGATATAAAGCCTTTAAAGTAACCAATTCCAGAGTTGACAAAATGACGAATGTTGCTTTCCATTTCAATGTTCATAACGCCTTTTTTCAATTTCGCTGTAGTAGGACTTGGTGAGGATAAATATTGAGTATTGTTAAAAGCTTCTGCGCAGGCGTCAGCGTCTCTGCTTTTTGCATACATATCGGATTGAAGATTTCCCATAATATGCGAGTCGTAAGCAATTACACCAAGTGTGCCTATTCCTGCACCTTTGACAAGACATTTAGTTAATGTTGAACCTATATTCATTATTTTTCCGTCTTACTTCCCGACTTTTTAGTGTCTTTTACTTCAAATTCTTTTTCGACCGTTTGACCTGACATTTTTAATAGAACATTGGCTGCTTGAAGTGCATCTTGTCCGTATCCTGATTGTGAATTCTGCATTTGTTGAAGAACGCCGACTGTGTAATCATCACCTGAAACTATACGAGAGTCAAGTGCGCTCAGTGCAAGAATTCGTACAGGAGTTGAAGGGTCTTGAAGCATTTTGTTAATTAATGCGTTTAAAGCTTTGTCGTCTTTTCTTGAATGGTCTTCTTCAAGTCTTGCAAAAACTTCTTTTGCACCCATTAACCTTACTTCTTTATCTTGACTGTTTAAGTAATTTTCAAGATTTCTTATATAATCATCTGTTAATTGAACAATTTCACGCTTTTCTGTCTTTTTGTTTGTTGTGGTGTTTTCCGTTGTATTAGTTGTAGTATTGGTTGACGTATTTGTATTGTTATTGGCATTGTTGTTTCCCTGGCCCCAGCTATTTGTATAGTATTGAGGCGGATAACACCCGTTTGACGGATTTGTGTTGTAGTGTGGTGCATTAACATTATAAACAGGAGCATTTCCGCCGGGAGGAGTTACAGACGGATTGAATATCTGTATGTTTACACCCGAATAATTTGGCGGTACCTGAACATTTTGAGGCTGTGTTTGATATTGCTGCTGTGTCGGTGCTGCTTGTTGTGGTGACTGCTGAGGCGGACACTGACACTGCTGAGGTATTTGAATATTTTGCTGACCTACAGAATTTTGCATGATAACTACCTTTCACTACTTAATTTAATAAAGTATTACATTTGAAAATAATTGCTTATTTTTTAAGAAATGTTACAAGATTTTTTTATTTCTGTATTTATATATATAATTAATTTATGGGTAGTTATGAAGAAAATTATTTAGATAAGCGTCCTCAATCTCTTTGTAAGATGTGTGGTAAATGCTGTCGTGTTGTTACAACATCAACCCCTTATAAAAAACTGAAAGAAATGGCGGAAAACGGGGATGAGGGTGCAATTGATTTTCTTTCGGTTTTTGTACCTTATGAAACGATTGAGGCGGCAAAAGCTGTTGATGAAGGTGTTGTGAATAATATTATTAGTATGCTTTCAATGGACGGGCAGTACAAGGAAGATGAAACAAGTTTTTACTACTGCAAATATCTTCGTGACGATAATATGTGTTCAAATTACGAAAATCGTTTAACTTTATGCAAACATTTTCCGTCTACTCCATGGGCAATTGTTCCCCCGGGCTGCGGTTTTGAGGGCTGGCTGTTTATGAAACGCGAGGAAGATAAACAAAAAGTCAGACTTGCAAAAGAAGAATTGCTTGAGTTGAAACTTTTGCGTAAGCGCACAACAAATGAAGAAACTTTAAAGAAAATTTCTATAGTTGAGCAAAAATTGCAAAAGAATATTGACTATTACAAAAAATACGGCTCTGAAAACTGGTAATTTATGTCAATAACAGTTTATCAACTTTTTTTCTGTAGAATTCAGTATTAATATTCAATTTTTCGCCTATTTCAAGAAGCATTTCTACAAACTTTTTATTTGTTGAGCGTTTTAGTCCAGCTTCCAAGACATCACCGATTTTGTGGTAAATCTTTGTGAAATAGGTGTTTTGAGCTTCTGCAATATCAACTTGAAGTTCTAATTTTTCAATATTATCAAATATTTCAAGTACAACATCAGCCTGCTGAATTTCAAAACTGTGAACAAGTCTGTTGATATTTTGCAAAATCTTTTTGCTGAAAATTGCGTTTGATGCTGATTTATCAAGTTCAATATCCATTTTTTTAGCTTCATAATTTATATCACTTGCCTGCTGAATTAAATCTTCATCAATAAAGTTTCCGCAATGTATAACGATATCATTAAATTTTCTGCTAAGAGCATATCCTGCCGAAATTTTGAATTCATCGGGTATTTTCAGTCCTAAGCCCTGTAAGTGATAAATTGAACCTCTGCCCTCATCATACATACTTTGATAAATTTGAGCAAATTTTTCAAGTTTATTTTTCAAAAGAATTTGTAAAATTTTTCTTCTTTCTTCAATAAATATGTCCTTAAGTGTGAAATATTCTTTTCCGAAGTATTCGTCAAGAGAGCGGATAACTTCTGTCAGCGGGTTCATCAGGAATATTTTTACAAGGTTTGTTTTAATTCTGTTGAATTCCGCATCATCAGAATATTCTTTTATTGCACAGTGGAAATCGCCGCTTTGATATTGCATTAATGCAAACATAAGGTTAGATTTTTGAAGTGTAATTTTAGATTGGATTTCAATATGCCCGACAACAAATGTTGAAGAACCTTTTTGAACTTTTTTATAAGCCTGTTTTTTTATTGTGTAGCAATATACGCTTTCTTCATCTTCAAAATCCTGATAAAGCGAAGATAAAGCCCATAGGCTTGCAATCTGTTTGTAAGTGACTACAGACGGCTTTACAAATCGTTCGAAAATATCTTTGCCAGTACCGTGTTCGGGAATATTACTTTTTGCGTCTGCCAAAATATTTAAGAAATTTTCTTCAAGTTTGTGAGTTGAAAAACTTGCCGCTAACTGCATAGCACGTGCTGCATATTTCATAATTTGAACTGTTTCAATTCCCGAAATTTCTGAGAAGAACCAGCCGCAGCTTGTATACATCAATAAAGCCTGACGCTGAATTTCCAGCAATTCCATAGCCTTAACTTTTTCAGTATCTGACAAGTTGTCTTTAAAGTTGTCTTGTTGAAATTTTTTAACATTCATTTCGCTTCTGTCAAGCATAACTTCAATATAATTATTTCGGATTTCCCAAATATCTTTATTGAAATATTTTGGACCTTCTTTTTCAAAAATCACAACAAGTTCATCTCTCAAATAGTCAAGAGCATCTCTAAGCGGTTTTCGCCATTTTTGGTTCCAACCCGGGTGTCCACCTGTAGAACAGCCGCAATCCTCTTTCCATCTGCCGACACCGTGGAAACAGCTCCAACTTGAAGCCTGCTTAATTTCAACTTCGCAGTCGCTTCTGTATTTATCCAAATGTTCTGCGTAGTTGGTGATTTTGAAGCCCTCGTCTTTTGCTTTAATTTTCAAAACATACGCTAATGCCATATCACCGAATTTTGTATGGTGTCCGTAACTTTCGCCGTCAGTTGCAATATTAATAAGCTGAGGGAAATTACGGCATTCTGAAACACCTTCTTTAAGACGTCTGATAAATTTATTGCCGTCTTTTAAAAGTTCATCAAAAGCTACAGAGCGTGAAATTGCTCCGTCATAGAAAAATAAATCAATAAATTTACCCGGAGCAGATTTGATATAATATCTGTAAGAACGAGCAGGGTCAATGTTTCCCCAGCTTACGTCCGTCCATTCTTTGTCGCCTTTTTGTTTAAATTTGTCTGCCTGATACGGTGAAAGAACCGTGAATTTTATTCCATTTTCTTCCAATATTCTTAAGGTATCATCGTCAACGGCAGTTTCAGCAAGCCACATACCCTCAGGTTTTCTGCCGAAACGGTATTCAAAATCTCTTATACCCCACTTTATTTGTGTTCTTTTGTCGTTTTCGTTTGCAAGAGGCATAATTATGTGGTTATAAACCTGCGCCATAGCATTTCCATGTCCGTTATGCTCGGCAATGCTTTCAATATCAGCCTTTATTATTCTTTCATAAGTAAGCGGAGCGAAATGTTCAAGCCAGGATAAAAGCGTAGGGCCGAAGTTGTAGCTCATATATTCGTAGTTATTTACAACGTCAAGAATTCTGTTTCTGCTGTCAACGATTTTTGATACCGAATTAGGATTGTAGCATTCTTTGTTAATGCGTTCGTTCCAATCGTGAAAAGGCAGTGCACTGTCTTGAAGCTCAATTGCTTCAAGCCATGGGTTTTCTCTCGGGGGCTGGTAAAAGTGCCCGTGTATTGTGAGAAATACTTCGTTTGTTTTATCGCTCATTTCTTAACTCCATTAGTTAGGATTTTATTTTGTTTCATCTGTTTTTGGTTTAGTGCTGATTACGGTAAAGTTATCAACATCCATCCATGGATCGCCCAAAGCTGTTGAGAATACTTTGCCTGTAAATTCAATAACATCTCCGGAATTTAATTCAATATGTTTTTCAGCAACTGTTCTGTCCAAAAAGATTTTTAATTCAGATAGCGGAATATTGTGGTCTGTGATATCAGGTCTTTGAATTAAAAATGAAATATATTTTTCGGAACTTCTCATTGCAGGTTTGTAGTCTAGACCTAAAGTTGCAAATTTGTCGAATTTTGCTTTGATTTTAATGTTTTTATTCAGGTAAAAATTCGGTCTTGCAACAACGTCAAGCGGATTTACAAGTGCATAAACTGCAGGTGTTTGAACCTGTTCAACGCCTGCGGCTGTAACGATTGTGCGTGATGGAATTGTTTGTGTTGACGCATAAACATTTAAACCAGCTGCAACAGCTAAAATTAATATAAAAGTTTTTATTTTATTCATTTGATTATCCCCTTCTTATTTACAATAATATTCTATCACAATATTTATTTTTTTGTAACTACCCGAATAAATAATGTAGCTGATAAATATAAAAACTGCCTCAAAAGAAGCAGTTTTTATGGTTTTTAGTGAAATGATTATGATTAAATATTTAAAATGAAACCGCCTTTATCGGCATTTTCAAGTTTATCGCCTTCGATTTTTGCTCTCAAATTTTTAATATATTTGTAAACATAATCTCTCGGCAAATCTAAAATTCCTGCAAGGTCTTTTGCATAAACAATTTTCCCTTTATTTTCAAGAAAATGGTCAAAAACTTTTTGTTCTCTGTCTGTTAAAGCTTTTTTGAAGACAATTCTAACTTCTTCTCTTAATGTTTCAGCTTTTGTAGTTTTTGATTTAGCAGTATTTTTCGGAGCCGCTTTTTTTGTCTGTTTTTTCTCAGTTTTAGCTGTTTCTTTTATAACCGGTATGTCTGCATCTTCTGTAATCATAGCTTCTTCTTCAGCTTTACGAATAGTGAAAGGCGTAGGAGCAATTTGTCTTTCTCTTTCAAATGCACGTTCTGCAATAGAACTCAATCTTTCAGCATGAGTTTCTTTCCAATCGTTTGAAACAACAGGTTTTCCTTTTAAAACTATATCAATTAAATCGTTTGTCGGTTTAGCCTCTTCTATTTTTTTCCCTAATCTGGCAGCAAATTCTTCTAATGTAATCTTTTCTAATGAGCTTCTCCATTGCTTAATCTCTTCTTTGCTCAAATATTCAGACATTAACTAATCTCCTATAAACTATTTTTTTTACATTTTCTAATGTAGCATAAACCATGCTCCATGGTTCAAAATGTTTCATAACGTAAATTTTTATTTATTTTGGTAACAATTAGGGTATATCCATAGGATATTGTCTTGTTGTTTTTGAACTAATGCTTGTTTTGTTTGTGGTAAAATATTTTCACAGGAGAGAAAAAGATGATTAAAGATTATTTTATAGAACAGATTGAAAACGCAATTTTAAAAGCAATTAATGCACAAAAACTCGGGCAAATGAGTGAATATACAAAAGGTTCGCTTGTTGTTGAAAGACCTAAGAATGCTGATTTTGGCGATTATGCAGTGAATGTTTCATCACTTGCAAGAAATGCAAAAATTGCTCCTCCAATGATCGCTAATGCTATTGTAGAATTTGTCGACAAAGATGACAATGAATATTCCGTTATCGGAGGCTTTATTAACTTTAAAGCAGGTAATAAAATTTTATCAAATCTTGTTGAAGAAATCTTTAAAAATCCTGTTGAATTCGGTAAGCCTCAAAATGTTCAAACAGAAAAAATTCTTTTGGAATATATTTCTGCAAATCCGACCGGACCTTTCCATATCGGACATGGACGCTGGGCTGCTATGGGTTCAGTTCTTGCAAATCTTTTAAAATTTTACGGACATGAAGTTTATCAAGAATTTTATATTAATGATGCAGGTTCTCAGATTAATAAACTCGGAAATTCTCTTGCTATCAGAATTCGTCAGGAATTGGGCGAGGATGTTGATTTCCCCACAGATGAAATTGAAAGAAAAAATTATTATCCCGGTGATTACTTAATCCCTGTTGCAAAAAAATACCTTGAAACTCATAAAGGTCTGCCGGAAAATGTCAAAGAACTTTCTGATTTCGCTAAAAAAGAAATGGAAGATTTGCAGAAATCTTTGCTTGACAATTTTAAAGTTAATTTCGATAATTTTTATTCGGAACTTACGCTGCATAATTCCGGCAAAGTTGACGAATGTGTTAATAAATTAAAAGCAAGCGGCAAAATTTACCAAAAAGACGGTGCAGATTGGTTTAAGTCATCTGATTACGGCGATGATCAGGACCGTGTAATTAAAAAAGCAGACGGCTCAAATACGTATTTGACTGCTGATATTGCATACCATATTGATAAATTGGAACGCGGTTTTGACAGAATGATTAATATCTGGGGTGCTGACCACCACGGATATGTTGCTCGAGTAAAAGCTTCAATTGAAGCTTTAGGATATGACCCGAATAAATTGGAAGTTCTTCTAGGACAGCTTGTAAATCTTGTGATAGACGGTAATGAAGTCAGAATGGGTAAACGTAAAAATATGGTTACTCTTGATGATTTGATTGATGAAGTTGGAGTTGACGCTACCCGTTTTTGGATGTCTATGAGAAATATTGATACAACTCTTGATTTTGATATTGAACTTGCTAAGAAAAATACCGATGAAAATCCTGTATTTTATGTTCAATATGCACATGCAAGAGCTTGTTCTATATTAAGAAATGTCATCTCTGAAAAACTTAACACTGAAACAGGAGCAAAAACTTCTGCTCCAATGACGGAAGATGAATACAAAACTTTAATCAGAAGTTTTGCCGCAGAAAATGTTCTTCCTACAATTGATACTGCTAGAAAATTAATTTTGAAACTTGAAGAATGGAAATCTGTTATTAAAACTTCTGCTGAAACAAGACAGGTTTATACAATTTGCAGATATGTTCAAGAACTTGCAAGCGAATTCCATTCATTCTACAATGCAAATCGTGTAATTTCTGATGATAAAGAGCTGATGAAGGCTAGAATTGCGCTTGTTTGGAGTGTAAAAACCGTTCTTCATAACGCTTTGGAAAATATTCTTGCTGTTAATGCACCTGAAAGAATGTAATAAAAAAACGGGTAGTTTAACTACCCGTTTTTTTAAGTTTTTTATTTGTTAATAATTTCGCTTATCTGCAATTTCTGTATATCTGTTTTCATAGTTTTTTAGAATACTTAACTCAGGGTTGAAAAAACTTGAAAACTTTGATTTTACTGCAGCTTTCATGTTTTCTACTAAGTGCTGCGGGTCAATACGTACATCTTCAATATTCGTTTTAAAAGCTACAAATTCTCCTATTTTATTTTTAATAAGTTGAATTTTGTTTCCGTTTGCATTATACGTTTCGAGTTTTAAACCGTTGCCAAGTTCTTTTTGTGAAAATTCTGCAAGCGTTTCAGATCCCATAGAAAGCCTTGATGTCATAATCGTAGGTCTGGTAGGCTTTTCAGCATAATGTAGTTTTTCTACTAATTGTAAGCCGTTTACTGATGGTGATTTGAATGTTCTTGTTGTAAATTGCATTACAGGTTTGATTGTCATACTTTTCCCTTTCAATTATATCTAATATGTTTTCCGAATTTAATAAATTTCGTAAAAAAAATTATTGACATAATAATCAAAAAAGTTTACAAATCTTAATATTCTATAGTGAGGTTTTGGTATAAGCTAACAGTTTTTTTATTTCATTATAATCTTCTGTTAAAACAAGCTTTGAACGTAATGTCTTTGCATTTTCAAAACCTGAAAGGTAATAAGGGTAAAATTTTCTCATAAATTTAATCGCAACATTTTCACCGCGAAGTTTGATTTCTTTATCAAGATGCCATTTTAGCATTTCAACTCTTTCATCTAAGGGGGGTATAGGAAGTTTTTCACCTGTTTTTAGGTAATGAGTGATACGACCTATAAGTGTCGGGTCAGCCAAAGCTCCTCTTCCCACAGCAACCCCGTCTGCTCCTGAAAGCTCAAGACACTTTATAGCGTCATCTATTGTCAAAATATCTCCGTTTGCAAAGACTGGTATATCTATATTTTCTTTTAATGCTTTAATTTTAGCCCAATCAGCTTTGCCCGAATACATTTGAGAACGCGTTCTGCCGTGAATAGTAATAAATTCAGCACCTGCTTTTTGCATTTGTTGTCCAAATTCGACAAAATTCATTTCATCAACAGTGTATCCCAGTCTGAATTTAACGCTGACAGGCCTGTCGCAGCCGTCTTTTACGGCTTTTACCAAATCCGCAGCAAGTTCGGGGGTTCGCATTAATGCTGCACCGTCTTGTCCGCCGACAACTTTTTTTACAGGACAGCCCATATTAATATCAATCATGTCGGCAAACTTGTTTAAAAATTCTGCAGCTTGTCTCATCATATGAGGCTTATGACCGCTTATCTGGTATGATATCGGTGAATGATTTTCATCGCGTTTTAAAATTTCAGTTCCGCTTCTGCCATTCAATGTCTGTGCAAGATATTCCGAGCTTATCATTTCTGTTGTTAATAAAGCGTAAGGTGCGTAACGTCTTACCAGGCTTCTTAAAACATAATCCGTTATTCCTGCCATTGGAGCAAGCGAAACTTTTGATTGAATAAGCTGTTGAACCGTTTTATTTGACATATTGTGCAAGTTCACCTATTCTTGTGTCTGCATATTTTTTGAAGTCATCGTCTTCGGCGTATGTTGCCGTGAAAGCCCTGTAATAAGATAATGCATCTTTATATTGTTCCAAATTGTCATAATCAACTGCCATCAAGTAATTTACTATGGTTAAATCAGGATTGGACAATATAGCTTTTTTGTAATCAGTCAAAGCTTCTTTGTATTTTTGCTGAGTATCAAAAATCATTCCGCGGTAATATAGCGCGTATGAGTCTTTTGGATTTGAAGAAAGAATTGTATTCAATAATGCAAGACTTTCGTTATATTTTTCTTCATCAAACAATGAAATTGCTTTTTCAAGGTTTTGTGAATCAATTTGTGCTCCTATATTGCTTAAAAGTTCCTGTGCCTGTTTGTTGTTTTTATTCATTGCAATAGCTTTTTTAGCATATTCTTGAGCATTTGCATTGTCATTTTTGTCAGCATATAGTGCTGCAATATAATATGCAATATCAGAATTTGCCGGAGCAAGGTTTAATGCTTTTTTATAATATTCAATTGCATTATCAATATCATTTAAATTCTGATAACAAGACGCTACACCAAGCATTGTATCTGAGGTTGGCGGTGTGATTTTAAGATACTCATTTATTGCGTTTTTATAATCTTTGTTATTATAAAATTTTGCGGCAATTTCAAGTTTTTCGTCTGAGGACTGTGAATTAATAGATTTAATCGTATCTGTTATCTGAGAATTGTTTGGGAATTTTGATTTAGCATTGTTTAATGTTGCAATAGCTGCGTCATAATTCTTGCTCTGTCCCTGTGCAATTGCAAGATTTACATAAACTTCAGGATTTGAAGGGCTAAGTTTTATAACCTCATTGTACATTGCAATAGAGTCATTAATTTTGTTATTTTTATGTAAATCAAGTGCGTAATTGTATAATATATCAGCGGCATTTTGAGGATTATTTTTCTTAATGTACTCAGCAAATTGAGCAGGTGTCATTGAGTCTTTCACCATTGAAATCATCTCATTTTGAACAATTTCATTGTTCGGGTCTTTAGCCAGGATTTTTTTGTAAATATCCGCTGCTCCTTTTTTATCACCTGATAAAGCAAGAGATTGAGCTTTATATGTATTTGCAAGTACATTGTCAGGATAAAGAATTAATATTGAATCATAAGCTGTTATTGCAGTTTTGTAATCGCCTTTTTGCTGGTACAATGTACCGACATTAATTCTTGTATTGACATTTGACGGGTCTAAATATTCGGCTTTAGCATAATATTTTAAAGCTTCATCGAAATTGCCCTGTTTTTGCATAATTGCACCTAAATTGGCAGTAACCGAAGCATCGTTTGGTGCTTCCTCCAATTTACGTTTATAAATTCTTTCAAGTGAATAAAGAACTTCTTTATTATCGGTTGTTTGTGTAAGTATGTAATTGTATTCTTTTACCGCTTCGTCTTCGGAGCCTAATTTATCCAGCATTTTTGCATAAGAAAGTCTCAAATTAACATCATTTGGAGCAACCGATACTGCTTTTTTATAATATTCGGCGGATTTCGGGTTATTGCCGAGAAGTTTCATGATATCTCCGGTTTGCTCAAAGCTGTCTTTTATAAAGCTTTTATCTGACAAAGTTTGGTTAAATTCGTATGCAGCAGCTGCAAAATTGCCTTCAGCTCTAAGCTGTTTAGCTGTTTCAAATCTGTTTGCAGCAGATGTGTCAAAGTTATATGCATTTAAACACTTGTTTAAGTTAGAAGTAATTTGAACGATGTTAGGTGATGAATTTTTTACCTGATTTGCACTGGGGTAATATAACAGATAAAATAATGCCGCACGATAATCGTCTGCTGCTTTTTTATAATTTTTATCTTTATTCGCATAATACATTCCGCGTGAGAGATAAGAGTTAATCAAGCCAATACGAGCAGAATTATCAAGGTAGTTAATTCTTAATGCATTTTTAAATTCAGTTATGGCCCCGGAGTATTGATAATTCAATAAATATTGTTGACCTAAATCATAATGCTCTTTAAAATCTGCAAAAACAGGTGTAATGGTACAGACGGTAAAAGCTAATACACATATATATTTTATTAATTTATTCATATAATAATCCCTCTAACCAATCTTAATAAATTTATTATTACATGAACATCGACATTTTACTATATTTTGTAACAAAAAAAAGAACCTTATAAAGGTTCTTTTTTTATTTGGTAAATTTTGATTTTAAACGAAATCCGTTTTTGAGATAAATGTCATTACATCATCAAATAACATTTGAAGCGGAAGCGATATGTCAATTTCTTTAAATTTTCCGCTGTCCAGTTCTACAAAAACTTTTGCCATTGAATTTTCGACGGTTGTTTCGCTAATCATACATACTCCTTTTTTAATTTTTCTTTTATTTGCTTATGTTATTTATATCGGATTTATTTCCTAAAACTTTAATCTGTATATAAACAAAAATTTTTCAAATTATGCGTGTTTACTACGTTTTAGTTGATTTTTTGTGGTTTTTACATTTTGTTACAAAACAAATATTTATTCACAAACTAAATCAAAAATAATTCAAAACTGTTCAGGGTGTTGAAAAAATAGAATTTTGTGGTATCATGACACTTGTAATAACAATATAGGAGATAGAACAATAGCTGCCAACGACAATAGAAACAACAAAAATCAGGCGATAATGAATGAAAGAATTCGCTCAAAAGAAGTCAGATTAATAGATCAAGACGGACAAAACCATGGAGTTATTCAAACTTCAAAAGCTTTACAAATGGCATACGATGCCGATTTGGATTTGGTATTAATTAACCCTAATCAAGATCCGCCGGTAGCTAAAATTCTAAATTACGGAAAATTTAAGTACGAACAAGAAAAACGTGCAAAAGAAGCTAAGAAAAAACAACATACTGTTGATATTAAAGAAATTAAAATCAGATATAAAATTGATACGCATGACTATCAGGTAAGAATAAAAAGTATCGAAAAATTTATTGCTCAAGGTAATAAAGTAAAAATTGTTGTAATGTTAAGAGGCCGCGAAATGCAGCACTCAAATCTTGCCTTTGATTTGGCTAACAAATTTGTAGAAGACATGCAAAACATGCCTGTAGTTATTGAAAAGAAACCACAGTTAGAAGGGCGAAACGTAACATTATACGTGGCTCCGCAGAATTCTTAAAAAAAGTCCTTGACTCAAAATTTTTAGTCAGTATAATAAAAAACGTGGCAATTAAATATTTAGAACCATTTATCCCAAAAGAATATTTTATTGCCCAGCATAAAATAAGTGAAAATTAAATAAAATCACATAAAAATGTGTGCCGCGTTAGCTCAGTTGGTAGAGCAAGGGACTGAAAATCCCTGTGTCCTTGGTTCGATTCCGAGACGCGGCACCATTTTTTATATATTTCCGGTAAGTTTTATTGAAAGGATAAAATTATGGCAAAAATAGCAAGAATATCAAAAAAATCTTTTGCAGACATTATGAAGCAAAAAAAAATTGAAAAAGCTCAATTAGCAAAAGAAAAAGAAATTGCTGTACAGAAAGCTAAAGATTTAGAGTTTGATACGTTTGTGCGTAATACAGCAAGAGATATGTTAAAAGGTTCTCCTCGTTATGAACTTAAGGTATTTGATGTTAAAGATACATCAGTGGTTCCGAATATTAGTTCAGATAGATCTGTATGGGCTCCGTGGTCTAAATTATTCAATAAATAGATGTAAAAATTTTTAACATAACCTGTTATTTTTAAGGCAAAAATGTTATAATAGCTTTAATTATAAGGAGAATTTTGTATGAAGAAGCTATTATTACTTGTTTTGAGTTTTGCATTTGTTGTTCCGGCTTTAGCGATTACAGAACCTACAGAGGTTCAAAAGGCGGAAATTAAATATCAAAGAAAATTGGAAAAAATTAAGAGAAAACAAGAAATTAAATGTCTTAAAAAGCCTGAAAAATGCGCAGTGGCAACTCCAATTCAACAAACAACGCTTACTCTTGGTGTTGCACAGCAAAGGGTAAAAATAGGAACATCTCAAACTGATGTTGCTCTGGCTCTTGGTTCTCCTAATATTATAACTACCGATTCTGACGGCAAAGAAACATGGATTTATGATAAAGTTTCATCTGTCCAATCTTATAACAATAACGGTTTTGAGGTTGGCCTCAAACTTTTAGGCGGCGGATACGGCTCTCAAACAGCAGGAGGCGGTTTAATAGGTACAAGTTACGGCAAATCTGCAGGAAATTATCAAACTAACCAAAAAACACTTACAATTGTGATTAAATTCAACAATCAAAAAGTTGAGTCGTTTAAATATCACATGAGTAATTTTTAGAGGTTGTTATGAAAAAATATTTTTTAATCGCATTGGCATTATTATTGTTAACAGCTCCGAGTTTTGCAGCGTCAAAAGCAAAACCTAATGAGATAATAACGCCTCAAACTCAATTACAAAAAAGACAGTATCAAACTCGTGAATATTCGGGAATTGATAAAGCTTCTCTTATGAAAGCTATGTTGGATGAATTGCAGGATGAAGGTTTTATTGTTAATAATGCAAATTCATTGCTGGGATTTATATCAGGTACTAAGGAGTTTAGTACTAATGACAAGACAATTAATTTTGAACAGGAATTTGGTGTTCCAAAAAGACAGCTCGGCGGGGCAAGTGTGGCGGTAGTTGAAGCAACAGCTAATGTTTCAGAGTATGGTAAAAATTTCAGAGTCAGAATTAATTTTAAGCGTAAGCTTTTAAATGTATATGGAAATGCACAAAAGATTGAAGAAATAAATGATGAAAGATTTTATCAATCATTTTTTTCACGTGTCGACAAAGCTATTTTTATTCAAAAACAGAAAATATAATTCATGAAAAAGTTTTTTAGTATATTTTTAATAATTATATTAACAATTGGAATTGCAGAAGCAAAAACTCCAGTAGTAAATGTTTCGGCTTTGGATATTCGTGCGCTTCAAACCAGAGTTTTTGATACATCTGATGATAAAAAAGTAGTTAAAGCTGTGATTAATACATTACAGGATAACGGTTTTATTATTCAGTCTGTAGAACCGGAGCTGGGTCATATAAGAGCTAAAAAGGAAGTTAAGCTTAAGCGTACAGATAAAGGCAGAGTGTCTGTTTACAGCACTTGTCTTGCATTAAATACTGCTGCGCTGGCTTTATCTTTTGGGGTTAACCCGAGTGCTATTTTAGGAATGATAGAGGACTCTATAAGAATTTCAAATGAATTTGCGCCTCATACGGTTATTTTTGATTCTAATGTAAATATTCATAAAATAGGGAATAAAACTAAAGTTCGATTTAATGTAATAGAAAAAGTTTTAGAAAATGCTGACGGATATACAACTGTAAAATCTTCACCGCGCAAAGTTGTAAGACATTATGAGGCTGAAATTTATCAAGAGTTTTTTAATCAGGTTGCAAAAAGTCTTTTCTTTGAGCAATCGCTATAATTTTGAATAATTTAATTTTTATAATTTCTTGCACTTGAATATTCAAAAAAAATGTGTTATACTAAAAAATATACTAATAACACAGGAGAATGAGTATGGATTTGGATTTTAAAAATAGCTTCGGGGGGGGGGCGCTTTAAGCTCTGCTCAATGGTTTTGGCGGAAATGCTCGTTTTCAGATAATGGAAGTTACACTTACGCCTACAGCGTAAGCAAAAACTATAACCAAGTTGGTGCTGTGTTACTTCACTATTAAGATAAACAATTATAGGAGATATTATTATGTTAATTGAAGAATTGAAGTATGAAGATGTTTTTGAAGAATGTCGTGAGTATAACGCTTTTACTCTAGCAGAAGTGTTGATAACACTTGGTGTAATCGGTGTTGTCGCGGCGCTAACTACTCCTGTTTTGGTGGCAAAAATACAGGATAAAATATTGGAAGCACAGGCGCAGAAGGCTAAAAATCGCGTTTCAAGCGGTTATAAATTAATGATGGCAAAAGATGATATATTCAGAATAGAAAATATTCCGTTTTTGTCTGAGTGCAATGATATGAAAGATGTTGACTGTGTTTCGCAAAAACATAAAAAAGATTTTTCAATTGTTAATGATACTGCAGGTAATTTAAAAAGTACTTCACTACCTGATAAATATTCAATTAAAGGTCAGGAAGATGAGTCTTCATTTAAGTGGGAAGATGTTCCATATATTTTCACAACTGGTGACGGAATGTTTTTTGGTGTTGTTCCGAATGAAGATTTTACAGCTTTTGATATTGTAGTTGATTTGAACGGTAAAAATAAACCTAATATAGCTGCAAAAGATTTGCAGAAATACAGATTGGCTTCTTCTGCTGCGCTTTATGATGTAAGCAATGAATTAGAAGAGATTGCTGCTAAATGTTCTTGGGAAGATCCTACAAAATGCAAAACCGAGCAACAATGTCTTGCAGCATGTGAGGAAAGATTTCAACACTTCGGGACTATGTGTTACTGGGACAATTATGAGCAAAAGTGTGGCTGGTAGCGTGGCATTCCAATTAACTAAATAAATATTCAACAAATGACAATTGGTAATTCGATTTAAAAGCTTGATTTATCCAATTGTTATTTTGTATGTTTGTCGGTTCATAATCGGGTATGTTTTCTCTGTAATAAGGGATTAAATCAATACATTTGTTTACAAAATTTATTCTGCCGTTGTGTTTTAAGTAGCTTTCGCGCGGAGTAAATTTTGTATAATTTTCTATCATATAGTGTAAGCTATCTGCAAGAGCTTCTTCATTATATTCGCAATAAATCCCGCTGTTGGGTGGAAATACATCGTCATTACCTCTTGTGTACTGGCAGAGGTTTTTGAAAACAACAACAGGAGTATTACAACTTACTGCTTCGTTTATCATCCTGTTTTTGCCTTCGAATATTGATGTCAGAACACAACATTTAGCTCTTGTATAATATTCGGCAATATTTTTACCGTAACTTGTATAACCTATAAAATTTATATATTTCTTTAATGTTGGAAGGTCTCCTGCGACATCAACCATTCTTTTTATAACATCTTTTTCTATATCTCCAAAACGGTCTCGTGTGTTTCCTGTAATTAATGTTGTTTTGGGAATATAACCATATTTTTTTTCAAAAATTATTAGTGCTTTTACCAGTATTGGAAGGTTTTTCACGTGAGCAAGCTGGCTGACGCATAATATGTCAATATCTTTTTCTAAATTTTTTTGCGGTGCAAAAAGATATTCATTTGTAAAATCTGCATCCTGTAGCGGAATTAATATTTTATCTGCTTTTTCAGGAAATCTTTTTTTGAACCATTCATTCCTTTCAGGATAATCAAAACAAGTTAAATATGCGTCAGCCGTTTTTGACCACGGGTATGATGACCACATGGAAATTGCCATGGAAATGTATTTTTCTTTGAATTCAGGATGAGAATTATGTATGCAGTCAACTCCGTTACTATAATACAAGCCTTTCAAAAATTTATTTTTATATTGCAAAGGCGGAAGAACTTGACAAAATGACGCTTGGCTCAATAAATTTTCATCATCATCTAAAAATCGTTCGCTTGTATACCCTTGTATATCTTCCCAAATTTCTTCTAATGGTTTGTCAATATGCGGATTAAAATATAAATATGGAGGACAGTATCCTTTAGGCATAGCAATTCCTTTTGGGTGTGTTTAATTCTTTTAGTATATTTAGCAGTCTTTTTACTGCGACTTGATAATAAGGCTCGGTAATTTTGCTCTGTATGTATTTTATTACTTGTATTAGCAAAGATTCGACAGCATAGTATTCAAGTTTGGTTAATTCTTGATTTTTTGTATATTTTGTAAGGATTGAATACATAAATTCTTTGTTGCAGTCAAAGTCATTAAATATGTTATCAAGAATAATCATATTCGTCATTTTTTGCTGGCTTTCAGTGTTTGAAGCGCAAATTCCGTCAGACGATAATCTATAAAAAGTAAGATATTCGGGAAGATTTGTGATTTCGCAATAACGGCTCATTTCTGTCCATAACTTATAATCTTCAGCGTGTAGAGAATATTGTCCGTATCTGAGATTATATTTATCAATTATTGATTTTCTAAACATTACCGAAGAGTGTACGAGGCAATTGTTTCCGTATCTTAAAACTATTTTCAAATCTTCCGGATTTGTAATCATTGCTTGTTTTTCATTTGTCTGTATAATTGTTGTAAAAGTTCCTAAAAGCCCTATCTCAGGAGTGTTTTCAAGATAATTGAACTGTTTTTCAAGGCGCTTAATGTCACTGTAATCATCACTGTCCAATCGTGCAATGTATTTCCCCTGAGCTTTTTCTAAACCAATATTTAATGTCTTTATAAGTTTAAGGTTAGATGGGTTTTTTATATATTTTATACGTTTGTCATTGTAAGATAAAATAATTTCTTCTGTGTTATTTGTAGAACCGTCATTAATAATTATAAATTCAAAATCTTTAAATGTTTGATTGAGAATACTTTCAATTGCAGTTCTGAATTCATCTTCCTTTGCATTGTACGCAGGCATAATTACTGATATCAGCGGATTTTTAGTCATCAAGTTTACCTTTTTCTTTTATTATACTACATATACAATGATTTTTATAATATAATATTTATGTAATTACAAAGAATTTATATTATTTGGGAGAATAAGGATGGCGATACTGGTTACAGGAGGTGCAGGGTATATTGGTTCTCATATTGTTGATGAACTGATTAATAGTGGTGAAGATGTTGTCGTTATTGATAATCTTGTAACCGGTAATATTGAAGCAATTTCTAAAGAAGCTAAATTTTATAAAGGTGATATTCGAGATAAAGAATTTTTAGAAAAGGTTTTAGAAAAAGAAAATATTGATATTGTTATACATCTGGCGGCCAGTTCAATAGTTGCAGAAAGTATGACAGAACCGTTGAAATATTATGATAATAATGTTTGCGGGACTAAAGTTTTACTTGAAGTATTAATTTCCAACAAAATTGATAAAGTTATCTTTGCCTCCTCAGCGGCTGTCTATGGTAATCAAGATGTCGGAGTTGTAATGGAAGCCACAGAAACACTTCCCGTAAATACTTATGGCGAAACTAAACTTGTAATAGAAAAAATGTTGAAGCACATTTCTGAAGCTTGTGATTTGAATATGTTATTTTCAGATATTTTAATGTATGCGGAGCCGAAATAAATAACGAGTTTCCAATATCAGAAACACACTTGATACCGCTTATATTTCAAGCAGCTACCAAAAAAAGAAAATTTCTTCCGCTATACGGAAATGATTATGACACAAAAGATGGTACGTGTATAAGAGACTATGTTCATGTTTCTGATTTGGCGCAAGCACATATTCTTGCCGTGAAATATTTGAGAAACGGTAATAAAAGTGATATTTTTAATCTCGGCTGCGGGAAGGGCTATTCTGTAAATGAAGTAATTGATGCTGTAAAATCTGTTACACATCTCGCTATTCCTGTAAAAATAGAGGCAAGAAGAAAAGGCGACCCTGCTATACTTGTTGCATCAAATGAAAAAGCTAAAAGTATTTTAGGTTGGAAGCCGTGTTTTACAAATTTTGAAACTGTGATTTCTACAGCCTGGCAATGCTGCGAATATAAAAAATAATCTTTAATTTTACATATGTAAAAATTTTTATGGTATTATCTCTTTATGAGAGCCAATATTGAATATGTTATAATTGCTTGCTGTACCTATAAAAGACCTTTAATGCTTGCTGAAACTATCAAAAGTCTTTTAAAAATTAATTTTCCTGAAAATATTAAGACTGAAATTTTGATTGTTGATAATGATAGTGAGCAATCAGCTAAAGACACTGTAATAAAATTTCAACAAAATTCTGATATAAAAATTCATTATGCTCTGGAAAAAGACTCAGGGCTTGCTAATGTAAGAAATAAGGCTTTGAATTGTTCTATTGAACTTGGCGCGACTCATATTCTTTTTATTGATGATGATGAAGTTGCTGAAAAAGATTGGTTGGTAAATCATATTGAGTTTTATAATTCTCGTAATGATATTTCTGTCAGCAGCGGGCCGACTTATAAAAAGTTTGATAAGCAATATCCGAAATATATAGTGGACAATAATTTTTTTAAGAAACCAACAACAAAGAAAACAGGCCAATATCGTAAAACTTGTGCTTCAGGAAATGTTTTCTTCTCTCTTGATATTGTGAAAGATAATAACCTTTATTTTTCAAAAGACTTTAACTATCTTGGCGGTGAAGATATGAACTTCTTTAACAGGGTTACAGAAAAAGGTTATAAAATCGGCTGGA
Source organism: Candidatus Gastranaerophilales bacterium (assembly GCA_910588555.1). Taxonomy (GTDB): domain Bacteria; phylum Cyanobacteriota; class Vampirovibrionia; order Gastranaerophilales; family Gastranaerophilaceae; genus Stercorousia. The sequence continues at coordinate 11,323 of CAJUPC010000011.1, read as the reverse complement.
ATGATACTGCAGTTAATTATGAACTTATTGATGATAAAAGAGCAAATGTAAAATGGCTTTTAAATCGTGCATATTTCAACGGTTATGCAAGTGCTGTAGTGAAATTTCAAAGCAGCACAAGTTTCGTAAAAAGATTTTTTTATATTGCAACAAGGTTTTTTACTGCAATTTTTAATCTTTTAATAACAATATTTTTAATTTTTGGCGGCTTTACAGTGGGTTTGAATGCGCTCTGTCTTGCATTAAAAAATATCGGCAAACTTGCGGGTGCTGTCAATATGAAACCTGTACAATATTATCAAAAAACTTAATACTTTTTGTTAAAATACGTAAAAATTTGTTACATTAATAGCAAAAATTTTTATTTTAGTCTTTTTGAACCCCTAAATCAGGAGAAATTATTATATGATAACTAAAATAGGTCTTGAATTAGGAAAAAAACAAGAGTATCACAAAACAGAAATAATTCTGTACAACATACAAGTTATTCAAACGAACAGAATAAATTTGAAAATACGGCAGGGAAGTTAAATATTAATTATTTTATACCATTTTTAGGGCTAGAAGATAAGAATAGTCAACAGGTTTCAAAATATAGTTCATTAATGTTTCATACTGATACATCTGCTAAAAAACTAATAAAACAACTTGAGCAAGATGTTAAAGACACAGGGTATGATAAAATAACTACATTGCATGTTCTAAGACGTGGTATGTTAGATTGCGACAAGTATTTACAAGATTTGGAAACCGGAAAAAAAGTTCATGATATTGATTTACAACCCCCAATGGCGGAAGTTTTATCAGATGAAGTAGGTAACATTTTTTCAACTACTGAGCAGCGTAAAAAAATTAAGCCTTTATTAAAAGTTTTTATCAAAGAGTTGGATGAACTTCTTGAAATCGAGAAACCTGATACAGTAAATCATAAATCTAAGTTCGAATTTTCAGATGACTTGACTGATTCAATTTGGAGTATAAGACAAAAGCAGAATGGGCCTGTTAATGCATCACTTATTATGAATGGCGCATTTTCAAGTGAAGATGAGATTACATATAATTTTGTAATGTCATCATTGCTTTCTTTATTTGATACGTATATGATAAATCATACTCCTTTAAATGAACGTGCGCCATTTTCAGAATACGAAAATAATGCCGCTAAAGTTTTAAAAAATTTGTCACTCGGTACAAATGTTTTTGTGACTTATGATAGTGCAAAAGAAGTTCCGCAAAACTTTTTAGATACTTTAAATAAAGTTCTGCAAAAAAGTGGTGACAAAAAAACTTCAATAACAGAATTAAACTATGCTGCTAAACCTGAATTTTTATTACATTTGATTAATAATTTATCAAAAGATAAATCCAGAACGCATATTATCGCAATGGATCCTTCTGCAATGATGGCTGTTGCAACAAATGATTTGCCAGAAGACGAGAAACCTCAAAATGGTTTTATTGTGCCTCCGGAATTATCAAAGCTTATAATGTCTTGTCCGGCAAATATAAAAATATTATTCTTTGATTCAAAAAATAATTATTACGCTATTTCATCAGCAATTAACTTGTATAAAGATTTCATGGAAGCTTCTTTACCCGTTTTAAGTACTTCTCAAATGATAAAAGCATTTAAAGAAAATCCTATTTTAATGAAAGACATAAAAGTACCTTTTTCTAAAAAAGCTATTGAAAAAACAGTTGAGGCTTCTGCACAATTAGACGGGGTATTTCCTGATAAAACCCAAAATTTAATGAAAAAAATTGCAGGTTATTATATAGATAAAAAAGAAATTAACGAAAAAGATATTGCAAATTATGTAAAAGAAGCTACAAATTTATTTAAAAAAGATGTTGACGACAGTTCAATTGATGTTGTATTTGATACTGGCAAAAGATTAAAAGATATGGTTGGCAAATCTTCAACAAAAAAAGAAGCTCAATTGCTTGTAAATCAGATTAAATCAAATAAACTTGGAACAAAAGGGATAATTTTATTCTCTCAAGACGGCTCTGCAGGAAGCGGCAGACGCTATACCGCAAAAGTAATTGCAGGTGAAGCACGTGTTCCATATGTTGAAATGAATGCAGTTGACTTTGGTACCAAAGACGTTGATCTCTTCGGGGGGGGGGCAATCTCGCCCGAAAAAGCCGTTAAAAAGCTTTTCTCTCTCGTTAAAACTCAAGCCGAAGCAAATCCGCATAAGTCTGCTGTATTGTTCATAGAAAACTTTGAATATTTTACACTTGGTGAAATGGTTTCTTTCTATCACCAAAAAGCAATGGCACAGCTTCTTCGTGAAATGGATAAAGCAAACGATGCAGGATTGAATATTCTTATTGCAGGTTCTGTTTCTAATCCTGACTTGCTTGGTGAAGCTACTGTGAAATCTTTCAAATTTGTTGATACGATTGAAGTTTCATCACCGGCATTTAATAAAGATGAACGTGCAATGATTATTAGACATGTTTTAAAAGACAGTAAAATAAAACTTGCGGGAACAAAAGATGAACAGGATAAAACCGTTGACTATGCCGCTGAAATTTCTCAGTATTTTCCGCATATAATGTTGAAAAATTTAATTCAAAAATCAAAATCTGTTGCTCAAGAAAGAAGCCACAAAGCTGTTACCAAAGGGGATATTACAGAAGCTTATTTGCAATTGACAACAGGTCGTCCGGCAATGAATAAAATCGAAAAACATGGGAAAGATATCGTTTCTTCTCACGAATGCGGGCATGCCGTTAATCTTGAGGTTATGAACAATGTTGCAAAATCTTTAGGAAAGCCATGGCATATTCCTGATAAAGTAAACTTTATAACACTTGATCCCCGTGGCATTTTTGGCGGAGCGGTGTATCATGGCAGTGATATAAACAAAGAAGCTTCATTTGAATATATGTTCAGCAATATTGTATGTTCGTTTGGAGGAAACTCTGCAGAAAATCTTTTCTATGGCATGGAAGGTTCTTACGGAATAAGCAGTGATATGGAACATGTCAGAGATAGTGCAGAAGCTATGGTTAAAGTTATGGGACTCGGACCTAAAACAGGCAAAATGTCTACTGAAAAAGGCGAAAACTTGTCTGATAGAATGAAACAAATGATTGAAGATGATGAAAGAGTTATCATAAATAACGCAAAAATTACATCAGATATGATTACGGAAGTATATGCAGACTTTAATAGATGGTTTACACAAAAATATTCACCATTAGTCGGTACAGGTGAATGTCTGCTTGACGGCGATGAATTCAGAAATGCTTTGAATGAATGGAAAGCCTCTCAATCTCCTGAAAAACAAAAAGAATTAAAACTTTGTGATACCACAATTCTAAAAATAATGGAAGCAACCAAAAAAGGTATTGCAGTAAGAAAAGAAAAATAAATTAAGCGGGTTTTAAAACCCGCTTTTTAGTGTCAATTAATAATTCATTTCCCAGTTGTTTTGTTCAAGTTTTTGTAAACATCCTTCACCAAACGGCTGACCTGTACACGCTGTACATTTAGATGCGTCTGTACATTCAGCATCAGGTGTTTGTTCAAGATTATCGATACTTGTAACAGCTTTGGCATTTCTGTTTATGTAGAAATCAAACATATCTCTGCCGCCGATATTTGGGGCACCAGTACCGTTTGTGTCAACCTGTACGTGCATATATTTAGGTACATTTCCAGTTCCTCCGCCTGTTGTTACACAAACAACCGCAGAATTTGAAAGCATATAAGCTTTTGTGCAGGTAAATGCTTTTTCTCGACCGTTAATCGCGCGGTATTTTTCGGTTGAAAATCCGCCGGTACCTGAACTTGTAACATTAAATTTTTCTGTCATAAATTTATCAACACCGTTTGTGCCGAATAATGAAGTTGTACCAAGATTAGATTTACCTTCTTCTGTGATGAGCATATCTGCGGCGTTTTCAAAATCACTGACAACTTTTCTGATTTGTATAATTTGAGCTTTTTGCTGGTAGTTCTGAATAAGTACGGGAATTGTAAGTGCTGCAACTACACCAATTATTCCAACAGTTATTAATACCTCTGCCAAAGTAAAACCGAATTTTCTTTTCGACTGTTCGGCAGGATGAAAAACCTCTGCCAAGGTGAACGCGTTTATTTTTTTCATTAATCTTCCTTTCTAATAATTCATTTTCCAGTTATTATCAATCAATCTGCTTAAACATCCCTGGCCTGTCGGAGATGTAGTGCATTTTGCATTAATAGTAGTTCTTCCTGTGTTATTTTTGATATCTGCGGGAGAAATTTCGTCAACGGAAAAATTACTGTAAATATAAAAATCAAATATATCTCTGCCGCCAATATTTGGAGCTTCCGTTCCGTTTACATCAATAACAACTCTTGCTTTATCTACCGTATCGCTTGCCGGAACTATACAGATTGCGGCTCCGCCTTTTAATAAAGCGCTGTAGCCATTGGTACATTCAAAATCAGCGGTTACTCCGGATATTGACCGATAAGTTTTAGCAAAACAGGGTTGTGCCGTAGTACCGCAATCGCTTGTTAATGTGTAAAATTCTGTTATAAATTTACCTGCGCTCGCTTCAACAGTTTCTGCTTCTGCATATTTTTTGTTTAAAATAGACCTTTGCAATGTGCTTTTATAAAATGTATCAGCTTGTAAGGCAGTTAAATTATGTTCTAATTCCCTATATTGTTTTTTTATAGAAATCTGTAGTGTTTCATTATGATATTTGTTTATAAGTGTCGGAATAGTCATAGCTGCGATTATTCCTATGATTACAACTGCCATTAATGTTTCTGCAAACGTAAATCCTAAAAGACATCTATCTCTCATTAAAATCACCCCTGTTTTTCCCATTATAACGCTTTTTTAAGCAGTTGTCAATTAAACTTCGATAAATAATCTTTGCCCTACAATATTTTGTCTGCCATTGTAATATCCGGCAAAATAACCGCCTCTGACAGGTGCGTTTTTAGCATAATTATTAAGATTGTTGCCGTTGTAATTCACAAAAGGATTGTTGCTGTACGGGTTGGATGAATTTCTAACCGGAACAGTTACCTGTGTTGTCTGCGGGACAAACATTTGTGATAAAAGACTTACAATACCTGCCATTTTTCTACCTCATTAACTACCTGTAAAATTTTAATTAATTTTTTATATTTGTCATAATTATAACATATAATCTTGTAAAATCGTAAAAAATCTTAACAAAATCGTATGTTTTATGTAGGAATTTGTACTATAATAATTTCATGGCTGATAAAAAGAAAAAAGTTTTAATTGTTGGTGCATCTGCAAAAGAGTATGCACTTGTTCAAAAATTTAAAAATTACGATTGCGATATTGTTGTTGCACCGGGTAATAATGCAATAAAAGAAATTGTTGAATGCGTTGATATTCGAGAACATAATGTTCAAGAACTTTTGGAGTATGTACTTGAAAACGCTGTGGATTTGACGATTGCTTCTTCTGAAATTGCGATTAAAAATGATATTTCAGGCTTGTTTCAAGCTAATAATCAGCTTATTTTTGCCCCGACAGCTCAAAGTGCAGAAGCTGCATTGAGCCGCTCTGTCTGCAAAAAGTTTTTGTATAAATTGAGAATTCCGACTCCGCGTTTTGGAATTTTTGATAAGCACCAAATGGCATTTGATTATTTAAAATCTGCACCTATGCCCCAAGTTATCAGATGTGATGAAACATCTCAGGGCAGGGACAGACTTGTTTGTACAACTTTTGCGGCTTCAAAAACTTTTGTTGAGGATTTGTTTTGCAGAGATGAAGGAAAAGTTGTACTTGAAGATTACGTTTACGGTCATGAATTTACTTTTTATGTTATAACAGACGGTTATCATGCAATTCCTCTAAATACAGTTGCAAATTACAAATTTATGGAAAACGGCGACGGCGGTATATTAACATCGGGAATAGGAGCTTTCACCCCTGATTATAAAGTTTCTAAAGATGTTGAAAATGCTGTGATGAAACATGTTATTAATAATGTTCTTGAAGCATTGGAAAGAAAAGGTACGCCGTATCTTGGGATTTTGGGAGTTGATTGTGTTTTAAAAGATGACGGAAAATTTGTAACTCTTGATTTTAAACCTTTCCTTTCAGACCATGACGCCCAGGCAGTATTGGAGCTTATTGATGAAAATCTTTTAACTTTATTTGAAGCTTGTGCGGTTGGTTCTTTTGCTGATGATTACGAAACTATTAAAATTTCTGATGACTCGGCTGTTTCTTGTGTTATATCTGCGCGCTCGGCAGGTAAAGTAATTGAGGGTATTGACCTTGTAGAGTCAGCTATAACACCTTTTGCAATAAATAAAAATCAATATTTGGAATACGAAACTGTTGAGGGTAAAACACTTGTTCTTACCAAAACTGCTAAAACTCTTGCAAGAGCAACAAAACAGCTTTACGAGGATGTTGATTTGATAAATTTTGAGGGTAAAAAATACCGAACTGATATTTGCAGGCAGGTTGAAAAATTTTAAAGCTTCATTATATATAATTATATGAAGAATTATTATTCTATTCTTGGAGTTACACCCGACAGTTGTGATGCGGACATAAAAGCCGCATACAGAAAGCTTGCGCGCAAATTTCATCCGGATGTAAACCCCTGCGGTGCGGAGCGTTTTAAGGATATTTGCGAAGCTTATGAAACTCTTTCTGATACAAAAAAAAGATTTCAATATGATACAATAAACGGATTTTTTAAATCTTCACCGAAACAAGAGCAGAAAACTTCTTATAAAAAAGCTGAACAGGAATATAAAAAAACTGCTTCAAATGAAAAGCCGCAAACAAAAAAAGTTGATAAAGAAGAATTTTCAAAAAAAATAAATGACATGTTTGAAGAATTCGGCAAAAAGAAAGCTTCAAAACCAATTCCAAAGCGCGGTTCGGATGTTTACGAGGATGTTTTCGTAACTATAAAAGAGGCTGTAAACGGTACGACTCGTACTGTTAATGTTGTTCATACAACTCAGTGTCCTCACTGCAAAGGCCGAAAATTTATTAACGGTGCGGCCTGCCCTGTATGTAACGGTAAAGGCGAAAAATCAGAACACAAGAAAATTTCCGTTAAAATTCCTAAAGATGTAAAAAACGGCGCAAAACTTCGAATTCCAAACGAGGGTGCAAATGGTGAAAACGGGGGTAAAAGCGGTGATTTGTTCTTGAAAATCTCTATTCAGTCAGACTCAAATATGCAGGTTTGCGGTAACGATGTTATTTATAATGTTCCGATAACTCCTTTTGAAGCAGTTCTTGGAGGTAATATATCCGTGCCAGCTTTTGAAGGTAATTTGAGTTTGAAAATTCCGGCAAAAACAAATTCAGGACAAAAATTCAGACTAGCAGGTCAGGGATTGAAAGGAAACAACAAAACCGGTGATATGATAGTTGTTGTGTATATTGAAATTCCCCAATGTTTGTCAGATGATGAAATAAGACTTTATGAAAAGCTAAAAAAATTGTCTGCACAGAATATTAGGGAGAATTTATTGAATGAGCAAAATTAAAATCAAAGAAATTTTTAAATCAATTCAGGGTGAAGGACCTTATGTTGGTTACCAACAATTATTTGTACGTTTTTGTAACTGCAATTTAAAATGTAATTACTGTGACACGGAGTTTTCTTCTGACTCTGAGTTTGTGGAATACAGTCCATGCGAACTTGCTGCAGAGGCAAATAAATATAGTAATGTTCATTCGGTTTCTTTGACAGGCGGTGAACCTTTAGTGTCGGCTGAATTCTTAAAAGAATTTTTACCGCTTGTTAATAAAAAAGTTTATCTTGAAACAAATGCAACTCTGGCTGATAAATTTTTGGAAATTAAGCAATATGTTGATATCGTTGCGGCTGATATTAAACTTGAAAGCGCAACAGGTATAAAGGATACTTATAAATTTCATGACAAATTTTTTGAAGCCTGCCGTGGAGTTGAAACTTTTGCAAAAATAGTTTTTAACGAAAAAATTACTGATGAAGAAATTGAAAAATGCTGTGAATTGGGTAAAAAATACAATTTGGAACTTATTTTACAGCCTGAAATGCATGTTGATATTTTGGATAACAGCGGAAGCTGCTTGACTAATATGACTGATACCGAGTTTTGTGTTAAAACTCTTGACAAATTTCTTGAAAAGTACGAAAATGTCAGACTTATTCCGCAGGTGCATAAGTTTTTAGAAGTTCGTTAATTTTTATGCTATTATATCAATAAGGAGATAGCAAAAATGAGTGTAAAAAGAGTTTTACAATATGGCGAAAAAACTTTGAGAGAACCATCAAAAGAGGTTCATAAAGTTTCTAAAAAAGTTCAAGAACTTGTACAGGACTTACTCGATACTATGTATGCCAAAAACGGTGTCGGTATGGCGGCCCCGCAAATCGGGACTAATTTGAGAGTTTTCGTTGTAGATGTTTCAAAAAACGATGAACCGTTAAATCCGATTGTTTTTATTAACCCGAAAATTATTAAAAAATCAGGTTCTTGTGTTGCTCAGGAAGGCTGTATAAGTTTTCCCGAAGCATATACGGATGTAAAACGCTATGAAAATGTTACTGTAAAAGCTTTGGACAGAAACGGCAGACCGTTTATTATTGAAGCAAAAGACGGTGAACTTCTTGCTCGAGCTATTCAGCATGAAAATGACCACCTTGACGGGATTTTGTTTATTGACCATTGCGTAAACCGTTTTGAAACAGATGAAATATTGGCTAAACACAAATTACCACTGATTGAACCGGAGAAACTTATAAATGATTAATGTTGTTTTTTTCGGAACGCCTGCAATAGCCTTAAAATCACTGGAATATTTGTATAATTCCGACAAAATTAATGTGCTTGCGGTTGTTACACAGCCTGACAAACCCGCAGGGCGCGGACATAAACTGTCTATGTCGCCTATTAAACAATTTGCACTTGAAAAAGGTTTGCCTGTTTTTCAGCCCAAATCTATCAGGAAAGAACCTGAAATTCAGGAAGAATTGAAGAAATTAAATCCTGATTTCTTTGTTACATTTGCATTCGGACAAATTTTGTCTCAAGAAGTGTTGGACATTCCGAAATATGAAACAATAAATCTTCATGCATCACTATTGCCGAAATATCGCGGAGCAAACCCTATTCAGCGCGCCATTATTAATGGAGACAAAGAAACAGGTATTTGCACGATGATTACAGAACTAGGGCTTGATTGCGGTGATGTTTGTATGCGAGAAACAATTCAAATCCCTGATGATATGACCTGTGTTGATTTGTTTGAAGAAATTAGCGACAAATCTCCCGAACTTATTGAGCAGACCCTTGCAGGACTCGTTGCAGGTAATTTAAAACCTGAAAAACAGTGTGAAAACGGTGTTTGTATGGCAAATAAGCTTACAAAAGATGAAACATTAATTGATTGGTCAAAACCTGCCAGAGAAATACACAACCTTGTTCGCGGAATTTATAAATTCCCGTCTGCATATTTTGTATACAACAACAAAATTATTAAAGTCTTGGAAACTAGAGTTGTAAAGGATGCTTACCAAAATAATTGTGGAAAGATTATAGAAGTCTGTAAAGAGGGTGTAAAAATGGGCTGCGGCGATGATTGTATTTTACTTGTAAAAGTAAAGCCCGAGGGCAAAGGCGAAATGTATGCTCGTGATTGGGCTAACGGGTTACAGATTAAAGGTGGAAAGTGATTACAAAAGGTATAAGAGGCGCAATTACTGTTGAAAATAATTCTGTTGAAGCTATAAGATGTGCAACATTAGAACTTCTAAACGAATTAACGGCTCAAAATAATTTAGAACCAGATAATATTTCGCATGTCATTTTTACATTAACAAATGATTTGAATGCAGAATTCCCTGCTAAATTTGCACGTTTGGAATTAGGATGGAAAAATGTTGCAATGATGTGTTTCCATGAACTTGACGTGCCGAATTCAATTGAGAAATGCTTGAGGGTTTTAATTGTAGTAAATTGTGATGAAAAATTTAAGCCCCAATTTGTTTATTTAAAAGGGGCTTCAAATTTAAGATAATTTTGTGATTTCTGTCATTGCAGGGTCAAGAAGTCTTCTTCCGATGTTTGGAAAATCAATAGAGCAAAGCATTTTGTTACCGTATTTAATCATTTTTTCAACAACGCCTTCGCCGTATTTTGCTGTTGACACTCTATCGCCCGCTTCAAGTTCGGGAACTTCAACTCTTTCAATATCGTCAGCGTCAAACACGGGAACTATAGGTGTTTCGTCTTGAACTTCTTCGTCAATTTCTTCTTCTGTGTTTTCTGCTTCAAGTTCTGAAAAATCAGCTTCGTCGTCTTCGTCACCAGCAAGCTGTATGTCTTCGTCTGAGAAATTATCAATAAGATTTAAGTCATCTTCTGTTAAAACATCTTCTTGAGGTTCATCAAACGAAATGTCGTCATTTTCTTCAGGAAGTTTTTCGTAAAAAGCTCTGTCAACATCTTTTGACACCTGTTCAACGAGTTCATCATGAGAAAGTTCTTCTGTGTTTTCTTCAATTTCTTCTTGAGGCTCATCAAATTCGATTTCATCAGCTTCAATTATTTCAGGTTCTTCTGCGGGTTCGTCTGCCAAAATATTTTCTATAATCTGAGGTTCTTCTTCCTGTTGTTCGTTAAAGATTAAATCATCGTTTTCGTCAGATAAAATATTTTCGATAACAGGCTGACTCTCTTCTTCAAGCTCATCGCTTTCAACTATTTCGATATTTTCGTCGATTGAAATAAGTTCAGGTTTTTCTGTTTCTTCAACTATTTCATCTTGAACTTCTTCCGGTTCTTCAAATGTTTCATCTGTGCTTACTTCTTCTTCAATAATATTTTGAGCGTCATCTTCTTCAAAGCTAATTTCATCTGAAAAATCATCATCGCTAAAATCATCTTTTATTGAATTAAATGGATTTTCTATATCATTGGTTTCATCATCATTTTCTTCAATTTCTTCTTCGTTAAAATCTTTTAATTCAACAATTAAAGGTATATTTTGAGTGTGAGCACCATAAATAATAAATTCATCGCTGTTTAATTTATTTAAATAAGTGTTGTAACTTGCAAAATCGTGTTGAACTGTCAACGGTGTAAATAAAACTATGTTTTGAGAATTTTCTTTTAATTCATTAATATATTTATATTCATGTGGACATATTACTGTAGAATAAACATTTGTATTTGCTAAAACAGTTTTCAAAAGTTTTTTATCTGCAATATCATTATTAATTTTAATAAATGAATAAATGTCATTATTAATGCTGTTTAATATTTTGTAAGTATATTGAATAATTTCTTTTTGAAGCGGAGCATTCA
>CAJUPC010000010.1 GCA_910588555.1 Candidatus Gastranaerophilales bacterium | reverse complement strand
GGAGTTCAGACGTGTGCTCTTCCGATCTCCAAAAGAAATATTTTTGCCATAAAAAATATTAAGATTTGATTAAAATCTTAATCCAAATCTAATTTCTTAATTAATAAGGCTCAATATTATCTTGTGCCGTAACGAAAAAAGGGATTAATCCGACAGAAATTAATTTTATAAGTAATACAGGAGAATTTAATTATGACTATAAATGTATTACTTGTAGAAGACCAAAAACTTATCCGTGTAGGATTGAAATCTTTATTTGAAGGACAGGACGATATTGTAGTATCTTTAGAAGCACAGAGTGCAAAAGAAGCCATTGAAAAATTCAGACTTAATAAACCCGATATTATATTAATGGACATTGGACTTCCCGATATGTCAGGAATAGAAGCCGCAAAAAAAATTATGGAAATTGACAATAAAGCAAAAATAATTATACTGACCTCACACTTGAGTGAACAGGAAATTATGGACGCACTCCATGCCGGCGCCTGCGCTTATGTTATGAAAGACATAAGCACAGATATTTTAAAAATGATTATCAAATCCGTAAAAGACGGTGCAATGTGGCTTGATCCGCAGGTTGTTCCAATACTCCGAGAGAAAAATTGCGGTGTAATTCCTCCGCGTCAAATGTCACGCGCAATGTTTAAAGAACAACACGCAAATTTGACACAAAGAGAATATGAAGTTTTAAAGCTTGTTGTAGACGGACTTTCAAATAACGAAATCGCTCAAGAATTAACAATTTCCGAACACACAGCAAAAGCTCACGTTTGCAACATTATTCAAAAACTTGTAGTAGATGACAGAACCCAAGCCGCAGTTAAAGCATTAAAAGAAGGATTAGTTTAATCCTTAAACAAATCAACAAAATCAATCTCAAAATAGTTTGCAATTGCAATAATCTTATCTAACGGCGGAATTATTCTGCCGTTTTCGACTTTGCTTATATAAGATGAATCACATCCGACAAGTTCAGATAAAAGCTTTGCAGAACAACCCCTGCTTTTACGAATTAATGTCAAATTCTTCAAAAAGTTTTTATACACATTTTCATTCACAAACTAATTATCATATATAATTTGTTACGGAAATGGATTTTAAATCCATTTCTGTGGTATAATATTTTTTGGATATTAAATTGGAGGAATTTGTATGAAAAAAATAAGTGCTTTTACACTTGCGGAAGTTCTAATAACCCTCGGCATTATAGGTGTAGTTGCTGCACTGACTATGCCGTCGCTTATACAAAAATATCAAGAAAAAGTTATTGCTAATCAACTCAAAGAATTTTATTCGATATTTTCACAGGCGCTTTTGACTGCGCAAACGGAACAAGGAGATTATAGCAGAAGTCACATATTGATATATTATTATATCAAACCATATTTAAAAATACAAAAAGATTGTCAACGCGGACCGGGTTGTTTTGCCAATACAGTTATAAAACTTTTAGATGGTAGAGATTGGACCAATTTAGACCCTTATATAGGCTATCATAAATTTATTTTAAATAATGGAGCTTCTGTTCAAATGTTTTCATCATGGTCACGCCCCGGTATTACTGATAACGAAGCTGAAATTAGAGTTGACGTAAACGGTTTTAAGGGACCGAATACTCTTGGACGAGATATATTCAAATTTAAAATAATTGACGGGAAATTAATTCCTTCAGGGGCTGTAAATGAAATGGAAAGACCTTTTGAAACATCTTGCAATCGTAAAAGTTCTGCAGATTATAACGGCGACGGTTGCACAGCATGGGTTCTTTACAATGAAAACATGGATTATTTGCATTGCGATGATTTATCATGGAATGGCAAGCATAAATGTAAATAGGTAGGGTTTCTACCTCAACAATAAATTTAAAAAAGAGGCTATATAGCCTCTTTTTTTGTTAAGCAGTACGTTTTTTGTTTTTCATTTCATTTGTTTTTTCGGTAACTTTTTCTTTTACTTCACGGCCTTTACTGCGCAAATTTTCTCCGGTTTCAGCCATTTTGTCTTTCATCTCATGAGCTTTGAATTTCGCGTCATCGACTTTTTCTGCAACCTTTTCTTTTACGTCATGCGCTTTGTCCTTAATTTTTTCTTTCATTTCATGAGCCTTCTCTTTAGTTTTTTCAGCCCCTTCGGCGATTTTTTCTTGAAGCTGTTTGCCATCCTCGGCTAACTTCTCTTTAGCATGTACTGCTTTTTCTTTTAAATCTTCCATATGTTCTTTATTGTGTGTCATGGCAATATCCTTTCTTTTAATGTGACCATACACATTATTTACGACAACAGGAAAATTTTTATGCGAAGAAAGTATAATTATTTATTCAAAATTCAGTAAGTCAGGTAATTCAACCTCCAAAACAGACGCCAGTTTTAAAAGTGTATTGAATTCATAAACAATTTCGCCATTCTCAATTTGACGCAATTTTTCCTCTGAAATTCCGCTTAATTTTGCAAGTTCCTCCAAAGAAATATTCTTTTTTTCTCTGTAAAATCTAATCTTTTAACCTAATTTTTTAAATCCGTTCATAATATATCTCCATAAGCTCGAAATTAACAACAACATAATGGAATAATATTTAATAAATTGCCAACTTTTTATAAATAAAATATAATATTTAAAACGGTAAAAAAAAATGAAAAAATTTGATATCTTCAGACAGTTCAGGGACGCTGTCATAATTATAAATAAAAAACACGAAGTTGTATATAGAAACCACACATTCAAACGGTGGTTCAATGACTTTACAAATTTAAAAAAACTTTCTCACAATTCAAGTTTTGACATCTGTCCTCTTAATTCTGAAAACATTGAAATCTATTCTCCCATCTATCATGCAGCAATTTCTAAAGAAGATTTTTATGCACGTATTTCTTATCAAACAGAATTAAACAGAATATTTTATTACGATTTGACCGCAATAAAAAAAGGGAACTATACAATAATATTTTTTAGTGACGTAAGCGCACAAAACAGACTTAATAATATTTATAAAGAAAATGAAAAACTTAAAGAAAAATACAATAAACTGGTTGAAGAAAACGAAGACCTGCAAAAAATTAAACAAAAAGCTCAAAGTCAGGCAATCCGAATTGCGCTTATAAACAAAGTTTCCAACAATATCCGAGAAAGTATTGATATTTCACAAATTATTCAATCCGCATTGAAAGAACTTGCAATAATGTTCAGCGCATACAAAGCTTATTACGCAAAAGCTGATAATGACAGTTTTACAATAAAAGAAGCTTACGGCAAAAAAATTTCTGAAAAAGAAATAAAATTTGATGACAAAACTTTCAAAACTATTGCTGCAAAAGAGATTTCAGTATGCAATGTCGTACTTGAATATGTTGATGCAAAACCGTTTAAACAACCTGTTCTTAGAATTATTGTACCGGTTCACCACATGCAAAAGCTAACAGGAGTGATAGTTTTACTGAGTTATCAAAAACGAGAGCTTAACGAAGAAATTGAAATTTTGGAAGCAATATCTTCACAACTTTCCAACGCAATTACACGCGCAGAACTTTATCAGAAAAATATTCAAACCGTAAATGAACTGAAAAATACACTCAAAGAACTTAAAGAAACGCAAGTTCAGCTTATAAATTCAGAAAAAATGGCTTCTCTGGGTCAGCTTGTAGCCGGTGTTGCTCACGAAATTAACACACCCGTTGCGTCGATTAAATCCAACAACGGAATAGTCGAAAAATTGCTCGGCACAATAGAAGACGCTGATTTGAAAGAAATGCTTACTGATATAAATCAGATTGATAAAGAAGCAATAAGCAGAATAAGTAATATTGTTGTTTCTCTGAAAAAATTCGTCCGCCTGGATGAAGCTGAATTGCAGGAAGCAGACATTAATAAAGAGCTGGATTTAACATTAGAACTTATCAGACACGAAACAAAAAACAGGATAGAAATTGTAAAAAATTACGGCGAAATCCCGATGGTTAAATGCTTTCCAAATATGCTGAACCAAGTTTTTACAAACATCCTAATCAACGCATGCCACGCAATTAAAGATAAAGGAACTATTACAATTACAACCGAATATACAGCTAAAAACCTGACAGTAAAGATAAAAGATACAGGGTGCGGCATACCCCAAAACCAGCTTGACAAGATATTTACGGCAGGTTTTACAACAAAAAGTTCAGGTATTGGAACAGGACTTGGTTTAGCAATATGCACAAAGATAATTGAAAAACACAAAGGCAAAATCTGCGTCACGAGTGAGGTTGGCAAGGGTAGCGAGTTTATTATTACTCTCTACAGTGAGTAATAATTGTGAATTTTTATTACAAAATTGACGTTAATATATTTGAAAGACACAAATTATTAAAAAAACAAACGATATAAATTTTATAAATTTTGTCCAAAGTAAAGACAAAGTTTGAAAAATATGTTATATTGGTTATATAAAGTGTTAGTTTTACCCTTAAATAAAAATCTAACTGCACTTCTAAAAAATAATTAACATAAATTAATAAAGTAGGTAAAAAAGGCAATATTTAATTCTGAAATTTTTTTATTTAATCATAGTGTAGTAGAATTTAATATTGTGCGTCGGAGGAAAGAAATCAATGACAATTAGTGTGAACAGCAAGAAAAAACAAGTTAAAAAATCTTTTGAAGAATTATTGGTTGATTTGAAAACAAGTAATTCAGAAAAAGTAAGATATAATGCAGCTCGTGTTCTTGGTGAAATGGGTGACTCTAAAGCTGTTGAACCGTTAATCGAAGTTTTGAAATATGACAAAAACGGTTCTGTAAGACTATATGCAGCCCGCGCTTTAGGCGAATTAGGCGACAGCAAAGCTACTATTCACTTGATTGAATCACTTCGTGAAGACAGAAACGTGGACGTTAGAGTTCGTGCAGCTCGTGCATTGGGCCGTTTGGGTGGCGAAATTGTTGTAGAACCGCTTGTTGAAGCTTTGAACGATGAAAACCCGCAAGTTTGTATCACTGCAACTGACGCTTTAATCGAAATCGGCGACGTTGCAACTGACGCTTTGATGGAATCTTTAGACCACGAAAAAGTTAACGTAAGATGTGATGCAACTCGTGCGTTAGGCGAAATCGGAAACAAAAAAGCTGTTGACAAAGTTATTAATATGCTTTATGACGAATGGGTAAACGTAAGAATTTATGCAGTTACTTCTTTGGGTAAACTTAATGATGTAAAAGCAGTTCCTGCATTGATTGATGTTATGAAAAATCGTTCTGAAAACGAACTTGTAAGAGCAGGCGCAGCTGCAGCATTAGGCGTACTTCGCGACCAAAGAGCATTACTTCCTTTGAGAGAATTGATTATGGAAGCTGAAGAACTTGGCGAACTTGAAGATACAGCTTTGAAATCATTCAAAAAAATAATGGCAGCAAACTGGCAATCAATCCCGGGTGCTACTGCTCAGAAAAAACCTGCAAATGCGTTTTAATGCAAAATAATATAAAAACAAAAAGGATTAAAAAAACACTCCCAAGGGAGTGTTTTTTTTAACCAATATTTGCGGATAAACAATTTTTTTCATAGTGAATATTTTCATTTAAACGGTTAATCCTAGTCATAACATCCTTAAACATAGGAATAGGCAAACTTTGTTTTCCGTCTGACAATGCGTTTTCAGGGTCATGATGAACTTCTATCATTATACCGTCTGCACCTACTATCAAGCCTGCTTTTGCCATTGGTTCAATCAAATATCTCTGGCCGGTTCCGTGACTCGGGTCTACAATTACAGGCAGATGAGAATATTTTTTGATAACGGGAATTGAGGCAATATCCATAACATTACGTGTAAATGCACTGTCAAAACTTCTTATGCCGCGTTCACAAAGAATAACATTAGGATTTCCGTTATACATAATGTGTTCTGCCGCAAGAAGAAATTCTCTTATCGTACTTGCAAGTCCACGTTTCAAAATTACGGGTTTGTTGCATTTGCCAACTGCATGAAGAAGTTTAAAATTTTGAACATTTCTTGCGCCAATTTGCAAAACATCAATGTAATCACACATCATATCTAAATCAGAAGCGTCCATAACTTCGGACACAGTAAGCAATCCTGTTTCATCAGCGGCCTTTCTCATAAATTTCAAAGCTTTTTCCCCGTACCCTTGAAAATCATACGGTGAAGTTCTAGGCTTAAATGCGCCGCCTCTAAGAAATTCACATCCTGCTTCTTTTGCCGCACTTGCAACTTTCAAAAGTCCTTCGTAATCATCTTCTATAGAGCAGGGTCCAACCATAGAAACAGGTTTGTTTCCGCCTCCTATTTTCACTCCGTTTGAAAACTCAATAACAGTGTCATCGGGCTTTCTGTCACGAGAAGCAAGTCTGAAAGGCTCTCTGATAACCTTAACTTCTTTAACTCCGTCAAAAGCCGAAATTCTACCCGGCGTAACCGTTGTTTTGTCGCCTATTGCGTCAATTACGGTATGAACCTGACCTTGATTAAATCTGATTTCAAAATCGTTATTCTTTAAAAAATCAATAACTTTTTGAATTTGTATATCAGAAGCATTGCGCTCCATTATTATAATCATCGTTAAAATCTCCTTTAGACAGCATTCTAACACAAAAAAGAGGATTTTAAAAAATCCTCTTTATAACAAACTTTTTGAACAAATTAAGCTGCAGCTTCTTCTGTTTCTTTTTCTTTCTTAATGAATAAGAATTCACCTTTATAAGATGGTGCAGAACCGTTTTTATCTTTTCCTGCGGCCAAACTGATTATGCTGTTAAATTTCGGAGCAAAATCGTTGTTAGCAGTATTACCGACACCTTCGTTCAATGCAATTGTAATTTTGCCTTCAACATTTTTTTCTACCTTTTGTGATGTTGCAGCTTTTGTATTTAAATATTTAATAGACTCCAAAACCTGCTGGTTTAATTGAATTTGTAAACCTGAATTATTCATAGCAACCTGACGGGCAATTTTTGTATCAACATTACCTTTGTATAAATCCAAACCGATATCGGGAGTTTTGGCAAAAATATTGTTATTTGCAGAAGCAGTATTGTACTGACCGTTTTTTTCGGCAGCGCGTTTAAGAATTTCCTGTGAAACCTGTTTTACGGTTGCTGTGTCTATTCCTAATTTGTACTGTGCATTGTAAACGCCCATTGCCATAACATCAAATCCCTTTATTATCTTGTTTCCTTATTATGTTAATCGGCAAATTTTCCATAAACTTTAAGGTTTTAAGGTATTATCGTTACAATACTTAACATGTTTAGAAATTTAAGCAATTTCCATGAGTTTATATACTTTATATATATATCACAAAATAATACGAGGAATAATATGAGCTTAGACAATGCGATTTATGCACTCAGTAACTTTAATGCCATAATGGGCAGTTTAAACGGATTTAACCGCGACAAACAAAACGGCGTTCCTATTGCTGACGCATTTGGGAATATGAGTAACAATATGATTGGCGGAATGCTGAGAAATTACGGTTCAAAAGAAATAGCAAACGAAACAGGAAGCTATTTAGGATATGCCGTAAATAACGCAGCAGGTTACGGAAGTCCGGAAGCAAATGCTCAAGGTATAACAGGAACGATTAATGCGGCAATGCTGACTTCTCCTTACGGGATTTTCGGTGCATACAACGGATTTAATCCGTGGATGACATCATCACTATATGGCTGCGGACCTATGGGCGGCGGGTTCTTCGGCGGCGGTGGATTTTTTGGCGGAGGCTGCGGCTGCAGTTACACCAATCCGTTTATTTTGACAGGACCGACAATGTTTGGAATGCACGGATTTTATTGCTAAAAATTACAACTTAACTTTATTATAAACATCATCGAGAATTTTTTCGGTGGTGTTTTTGTTTAAAAGAATTTGTTGAACAGCAGTATTTATAACAGTATTGATTTCCTTTTGATTACGAACAGATTTAAAAGACGGTTCGATTTTATTAAGCTGTTTTGCACTAATTACGCGCGCTTTTGACTCCAAATCCGAATATGAATTATAAAAATCATCTTCTAAAGTTTTTTGATTAACCGCAAGAACATTGGTAAGTTTTGCAAGTTCAAGCTGGTTTTCGTAATTTGTCAGATATAAAGCAAATTTCAAGGCTTCATTTTTATGTTTTGCACGCAGAGGAATTACAAAATTCATTAAAGAAAAATCGTTCTGTCTGAGTTTACCTTTAATTTGCGGTGCAACATCAGTATTTTTATAAGTTGAAGGCGCATTTTCCTTAATCATTGTCAAAAAGTTTGCACCTGCTTGAAAAAATACAATTTTTTCAGCCATATATTTTTCCAAAGCTTCACGATGAGTTTGAGTGATAGACTCTTTCGGGATAAAACCATTTTCGTACAAATTTTTAAACAGGTTAAAAACTTCAACAGCCTCTTCGGAATTTATATTTTCAATCGTAATACCATATTTATTCAAAATTCTGAGCATTGTATCGTTTTCGGTAATATTTGGAAGCATAACATAAGCACCTGTTTTTGACTTAATTGCGGGGGCGATTTTTGCTATATCTTCGTATGTTTCTGGCATATTAGCTTTTGACAGCAAATCTTTGTTGTAAATTGTAACAGCAGAAGTTGCATACCAGGGCAACGAATACAATTTTCCATCATATTTCAAAGAATTTATAATTGATTTGTTAAATTGTTTTGTATACTGCTCGTCAATTTCATACAGCGCGCCTCTTTGAGCCAAAAGTGCCGAAAAATCAGGATTAAGGTTAATCAAATCAGGCGGTGTATCGCTTAAAACCGAAGCTAGAGTACGTTTTTCACCCTCAGAGAACGGAACGTCAATCCATTTTATTTTAATATCAGGATTTTGCGCCTCAAAATTTTCAATAACTTTGTTCATATATGATGAAAAATCATTCATCTGCAAAGTCCAAAAAACAACCTCATCCGAAACAGGTTTTGCCTGTCTGAAAAATATAATCGATAATATTATTATTACAATAACAGCTAATATACTTTTAACTTTCATGCTACAATTATACTATGAACAATTTATTTACGGAACTTGAAAATCAGAATAAACAAATACCCATTGCAGAACTTTTACGACCGAAAACTCTTGAAGATTTTCTAGGTCAAAGTAATGTGGTTTCGCCAAACAGCCCTATTTTAAATCTTTTGAAAACAAACAGATTGTTTTCACTGATTTTTTGGGGAACTCCCGGCTGCGGAAAAACAACTCTTGCAAGGCTTATTGCAACAAAAACAAATGCAAACTTTATTGAGCTTTCAGCCGTAACATCGGGAGTTAAAGATATTAAAGAAGCTGTCGAAAGTGCAAAAGAAGCACTTCGTGCAGGCACAAAAACAATTCTTTTTATAGATGAAATCCACCGCTATTCAAAAACTCAACAAGACGCGCTATTACCGCACCTTGAAAACGGCACATTATTTTTAATCGGCTCAACAACAGAAAACCCGTCTTTTCAGGTTGTTCCCGCGCTTTTATCTCGAGTTCAGGTTGTCCGTTTGAATTCTATTGATGACAACAGTATGGATAAAATCATTAAAAAAGGTTTTGCATATCTTGCCAAAAATTATCTTCCAATGGACTGTGAAACAGGTGCAATTGATTTCATAATCAATCTTGCGCGCGGCGATGCAAGATACGCACTTAATATTGTTGAAAATGCTTATTTTGCCTGTGATTTGAAAGATAACAGAAGAAATTTAACCGTAAAAATTATTGAAGAAATCTGCCAGAAACGCAACACAAGATACTCACAACAGGAACATTACGACTGTGCTTCTGCATTTCAAAAAAGTTTGCGCGGTTCAGACCCTGACGCGGCAATTTACTATCTTGCTAAAATGATTGCGGCAGGCGAAGACCCGAGATTTATTGCAAGAAGATTAATTACATGTGCTGCAGAAGATGTCGGAAACGCAGACCCGAACGCATTTAATACGGCAGTAAACGCATATAAAGCTGTCGAACTTTTAGGGTTGCCCGAGGGAAGAATCCCACTCGCAATGGCAGTAATTTATGTTGCACGTGCGCCAAAATCCAATGAAACAATTATGGCAATTGATGAGGCACTACGTGACATTGAAACAGGAAAAGACTTTCCGCCCCCAATGCATTTGAGGGACTGCCATTACAAAGACGCAAAAAAATACGGTTTCGGCGAGGGCTACATATATTCACATCTTGCACCTGAAATAGAGCAGCAATTTTTGCCTGATGAATTAGCCGGCAAAAAATATACGAGATAATAGTCTGCATAGTAATGCCGACAATATTTAAACTTCGTAGGTCACCAATTTTTGTTTATGTTATAATTTTCTCATCAAAGGAAGGATGAAAAATGAGAAAACCGAACATTGCAATATTAGGCGCTACAGGTGTTGTAGGCAGAGAAATTACCAAAATCGTTGACGAATTAAAAATTGATTATAACGAAATCAAATTTTTATCAAGCCCGAAATCAGCAGGCACGAAACTTGAATTTCAAGGCAAAACATACACGGTTGAAGAAGCAAAACCCGAAAGCTTTGACGGCGTAAATATTGTACTTGCTTCTGCAGGCGGAGCTACTTCTCAAAAATTCGCTCCCGAGATTGTAAAAAGAGGCGGAGTTTTAATTGACAACTCATCAGCTTTCAGAATGGATAAAGATGTTCCGCTCGTTATTGCTTATGTAAACGACGAAGATTTGAGAAAACACAAAGGTATTATCGCAAACCCCAATTGCTCAACTTCTCAATTAATGCTTGTTTTAAAACCGCTTCATGAAAAAGCAAAAATAAAAAGACTTATCGTATCAACTTATCAGGCTGTTTCAGGTGCAGGCTTGGCGGCAATTAACGAACTTCGCGACGACACAAAAGCAAATCTTACAGGCGAAAGTTTTGAAAACAAATGTTTCAAAAAACCGATTTCTTTCAACGTAATTCCGCAAATCGATGTATTCTGCGAAAACGGATACACAAAAGAAGAAATGAAAGTTGTTAAAGAAACTAAAAAAATTCTTCACCTTGACGAAGAAACCCCGATTTCCTGCACAGCGGCACGTGTTCCCGTATTCAACGGACACTCCGAAGCTGTTGACATAGAATTTGAAGAAGAAATTTCACCCGATGAAGTAAGAGAAATTTTGCAAAACTCATTCGGCATAAAAGTTATCGACAATCCGGAAAATTTTGAATACCCGACAACCCGCGACGCGTCAGGAGTTGACCCTGTATTTGCCGGACGTATTCGCAAAAACCTCGCTTTTAAAAACGGAATTTCACTATGGTGTGTTGCAGACAACTTAAGAATAGGCGCGGCACTTAATACAGTAAGAATTTGCCAAAAAGTTATAGAAATGGATTTATTCTAAACTATATAATTAAATCTTAACAAAAGGTAACTTTTCGCGACTTTTAACCTTATTTTTGATAAAATACGGTTAAGAGAAGATTAATTATGCTTATAAAACGAGAAGAGATTAGGGATTTAATAGATAAAATTCATACTGAGGGTAAAACCGTTGTAACAACAAACGGTTGTTTTGACATTCTTCATGTCGGTCATGTTCGTTATTTGGAAAAAACAAAAACTTTTGCTGATTATTCAATAGTGCTTTTGAATTCCGATAAATCTGTGCGCTCAATTAAAGGTCCATCAAGACCAATCAATAATGAAAATGACCGCGCAGAAATATTAAGCGCTTTGAGATGTGTGGATTATGTGGTATTATTTGATGAAGACAGTCCAAGAAATCTCCTTGATGAAATGAAACCGGATGTCTACACAAAAGGCGCGGACTACACAATGGATAACCTTCCTGAAGCAGACATTATGCGAAAAAACAACACAAGAGTTGAATTCATAGAGTTTGTTGAAGGAAAATCAACTACTAAAACAATTGAAAAAATAAACTCATAATCATAGATAAAAAATAAGGAGTAATAAATATGCCAACTTTTACATTAGAAGAAATTACACATATCACAGGCGGTATGTTGACTAAGGTTGAAGATGCAAAAATCTCACAAATTGCACCGCCTTTATTGTCAGATGAAAATACTTTAGCGCTTGCACTTGGCGAAGAAGAAATCGCAAACCTCGCTCAATCAAAAGCAAAAGCAGCTCTTGTACCTCTGGGCGTCCAAATCCCGAATTTGACAACAATCGAAGTTGAAAGACCGCGTCTTGCAATGATGAAACTTTTAAACATGTTTTATGTTGCACCCGAAGTAAACAAAGGCGTTCATCCGACAGCAACAGTTCACGAAACAGCTAAACTTGGTGAAAATGTTCAAATCGGTCCGAATGTTGTAATATCAAGAGACGCTGTAATCGGTGACAATACAAAAATTTTAGCAAATTGCTACGTTGGCGGCGGCGCTGTTGTCGGTAAAAATTGCTTGTTCCATGCAGGCGTTAACATCGGAGACAGAGTTCAAGTAGGCAACGATGTAATATTACATCACGGAGTATCTCTTGGTGCTGACGGTTTCAGTTTCGTTACAGAAAACCCTGACAACATTGAACAAGCAAGAAAAGACGGGGAAATTAAAGATGCAAATGCAAAACACGTTATCTTCAAAATTCCTTCAATCGGTTCAGTTGTAATCGGCAACAACGTAGAAATCGGGGCAAATACTGCAATTGACCGCGGAACAATCGAAAACACAGTAATCGGTGACAATACAAAAATTGACGATTTGGTTATGATTGGTCATAACTGTAAAGTCGGCGAAGGCTGTTTAATAGTTTCTCAAGTAGGTATCGCAGGCAGCTGTGTAATCGGCGACCGTGTTGTAATCGCTGGTCAAGCAGGTCTTGCAGACCACATCGAAATTGGCTCAGATACAATCATAACAGCAAAAGCTGGTGTTACAAAATCATTCCCTGAAAAATCAATCGTTGTAGGTATTCCTGCAATGCCAAGAAAAGATTTCATCAAACAATTGAAAACTATGAAAGATGCTCAAGAAATCTTTGCTAAATTCAGAAAATACGAACCGCTTTTAAGAGAGTTTGAGGAAAATTTAGAAAAATAATGACTACAATTAAAAAAGAAATTTCAATAACAGGTAACGGCTTGATGAAAAACAAGCCGTGTACTGTTAAATTTGTTCCGTCAAAAGAGGGGAAAATTCGCTATTTTATCGGTAACGCTGAACCGTTTGAAGGTTTAGTAGAAAATGTTTTGGCAACAGACCATTGTGTTGTGATGGGTAAGAATACCTCTGACAATAATCTTAAAATAATGGACAAAATCGGCAAAGGTGGTAAAAAAAAGAATTCCGCAATGCTTACAGAGCACTTATCAGCTGCACTCGCTTTCTGCGGGATTGACAGCATTGATATTTATATGGATGAAACTGAAGTTCCCGCACTCGACGGAAGTTCAAAACAGTGGGTTGAACTTTTCAAAAAAGCAGGTATTGATAAACCTTTCTTTGAAAAGCCAAAATATTACACGGTAAAAGAGCCTGTTTATTATTTAAACGGCAAAACAAGTTTAGTAATTTTGCCTGCTGACGAACTTTATATCTCTTATGCGGTAAATTATGACCATAAAGATTTGACAAGACGCTGGGTTGCATATAATCCGAAAAATCAGGAAGAAATTATTGAAGCAAGAACTTTCGGGTTTTATAAAGACTTAAAAAAATACCAAATGTTAGGTTTTGCACAAGGTGTAAACATTGAAAATACATTAGGCTTAACTGATGATGGTTATACATCTGACCCGCGCAGTGAAAACGAACCTATCAAGCATAAAATTCTCGATTTAATCGGCGATTTATATTTAACAGGCGTAAACCCTTTGAACTTAAAATGCCAAATTTTAGTAAAAGAGGCCGGACATGCTGTACATGTTAAAACTGCCAAGATGTTAAAAGACAAACTTATAGAATGTAAATAAACTAACGTCTTATCGACTTAAAGAAATAATAAATAAAGGAGAGAAAAATGACAGAAGAAACTAAAACAGAAGCATTAAGCTTTGACATTATGGAAATTATGGAAATGATTCCTCACCGTTTTCCATTTTTATTGGTAGACAGAATTACAGAATGTGTACCTGGAAAATATGCTAAAGGTTACAAAAATATGACAATGAACGAAGGCTTCTTCCAGGGTCACTTCCCTAACAATCCGATTATGCCGGGAGTATTGCAATTGGAAGCAATGGCACAATGTTCAGCACCTATCTTGATGACAATGCCGGAATACAAGGGTAAATTAACACTATATGCAGGAGTAGACGGTGTAAGATTTAAAAACATTGTTCGCCCCGGTGACAGATTTGATATGGAAATCGAAGTTACTAAGGTAAAAGGTCCTGTTTGCAAAGCTCACGGAAAAGGCAGCGTTGACGGAAAAGTTTGCGTTGAAGCTGATATGACTTTTGCTTTCAAATAAACTATAAAACTTTACATATTATAAAAGACCGATTTATTCGGTCTTTTTTCGTATTAAAATAATATAAATAATCAGACAATTCCTCTATTTTGTACTATAATTGAATTTATAATAAGATAGAGAGTTTACAGAGAGGGTAAAAAAATGATAGACAAAACCGCAATTATACACCCGTCAGCAAAAATAGCTGATGATGCAATTATCGGACCTTACGTAGTAATAGGTGAAAACGTAACAATCGGACATAGAACAAGAGTTATTTCAAACGCTCACATTGAGTTTGCAGAAATCGGCGACGATTGTACAATTTCCCCGTTTGCAACAATCGGTTCAGAGCCTCAGGATTTGGGCTACAAAGGCGAAGCTACAAAAGTTGTTATCGGTGATGGCACAATCATTAAAGAAAACGTAACTGTTCACAGAGCAGCTGCCTGCGGTGATTTTACAACAAGAATTGGTAAAAAATGTCTGTTAATGGTAGGTTCTCACGTTGCTCACAACTGCGTACTTGATGATCAAGTTATTTTGGCAAACCTCGTAACATTGGGCGGACACGTTCACGTAGGTTTCGGCGCATTTGTAGGCGGAATGAGCGTATTCCACCAGAATATCAGAATTGGCGATATGGCAATTATAAGCGGATTTTCAGCTTCACGTCAGGATATCTTGCCGTATTCAAAAGGCGAAGGCAGACCGCCTGTTCCGCGCGGCTTGAATGTTATTGCAATGAAACGCAGAGGCGTTTCTCAAGAAGTAAGAACAGCTACAAATGAAGCATTTAAACTTCTTATTTCTGACGAATACAATACAACCCAAGCTATCGAGAAAATTAAAGCAGAAATTCCAATGAACGAATATATTGAAAAAATGATTGAATTCATTCAGAGTTCAAAACGCGGAGTGCTTTTAAAATCTCACAAAAGCGGTCACGAATCATTGGAGGATTAAAATGCGTACTATTTGGGATAAATATGCAGAAGTTTTAGTTGACTATTCAACAAACGTACAAAAGGGCGATTTGGTTCAAATCAGGGCTACAAGTATTTACGCAAAAGATTTGGTAAAAGCTGTTTACAAGCGGGTAATCCAAAAAGGCGGCCATCCGATAATGAGAACATCTTATGAAGATTTTTCAGATATCTTTATCAAATATGCGTCTGATGAGCAGTTGGATTACATCGACCCGATTGTTGAACTTGAATACAAAACTGTTGACAAATTTATCTCAATCGGTGCTCCGATGAACACAAAAAATATGGCACGCGCTGATTTGTCAAAACTTTCCAGACGTTCAAAAGCTTCACAACATTTGTCAAAAACTCTTATGGAGCGTTCGGCAAAAGGAGAAGCAAGCTGGGTTGTAGCAGATGTTCCGACCCACGCACTTGCACAGGAAGCTAAAATGTCTTTCGATGAGTATTCAGAATTTCTTTTCAAATCCTGCTATTTGGATTTGGACGACCCTGTTGCAAAACTCAGAGAACTTGATGAGAAACAAACCAAATGGGCAAATTATTTGAACGGTGTAAAAAAAGTCCGCATTACAGGTGAAAAAACGGATATTACGTTCGGTGTTGAGGGCAGAAAATGGATAAGCTGTTCGGGCTTAAACAACTACCCTGATGGCGAAGTTTTCACCTCTCCCGTTGAAGATGATATAAACGGCGAAATTTATTTTGATTTTCCCCAAAACTACCGCGGAAATTCTGCAACAGGTGTTCATTTGTGGATAGAAAACGGACAGATTGTAAAATTTGACGCTGAAACAGGAAAAGATTATTTGGAAGCTATGTTCAATATGGACGAGGGTTCCAAGGGCATTGGCGAAATCGCAATCGGCACAAACGATGAAATCCAAGAAATTACGGGAAATATTTTGTTTGACGAGAAAATCGGCGGTTCAATACACATGGCAGTCGGAGCATCATATCCGGAAACAGGCGGAAAAAATATCTCAGGACTTCACTGGGATATGATTAAAGGAATGCGCAATGGCGGAAAAATCTACGCTGATGACGTTTTAATCTACGAAAACGGCAAATTTATAATTTAAAAATATTGCTTTTATTAAAATTTTATGATATAATTATTTTGGGTAAGCCATATATACCTGCTTTCGACGAACGGACTTAAAATCAGTAAAGCGACGAAAGGAGGTGAGAATGTGGAAATCAGTATTACTGAAAAAGCGCTACTAATTATCTTAATGATAATAGTAACGCTTAAAACACATTAGGGGCTTTTAATGGGGCAAGCGTCAACTTGCTCCGCCCTGATATATTTATTATAACTTATTTTAGAAAAATTTCAACCCCTAATCAGGAATATATTTAAACAAATCGTTTGGCGTACAGTCCAGTGCAAAGCACAATTTGTTTAGAGTTTCAAACTCTATGCCTTTGGTTTTATCATGATAAATATTATATAAGGTTTTTCTACCTATTCCTGTTAAATTGATAATTTCGTAACCTTTTATTCTTTTATAACCCATTATTTCGGATAATCTGTTTTTAATCATTTTATTATTTTAACGTATTGGATAATAAAGCACCCATTCGAGAAACATAATACCCATGTGGGTAATATACAACTCCTAATATTTAATATATATTTACACTTGGAGGTATAAAGATGAATAAACAAAAAACTATTGGAAAACTGTACAACGCAATTTGCGAAATCAAGTACTATTCACAAATTGGAAGCGGCTATACGGACGCTTTTGAAGGAATTGATGAAATGCAGCCTTTATCACTGCTTTTTCACAAAACAGAAAAAAATATTGACAAAATAAATAATATTTTACAATATAAGCTTAAAATTTAATGTTTCGACAATCGTCTGAACATTCATGTTCAGGCGATTTTGTTTTTTTGCTTCTTCTATCGCATGCAAATCCCCAATAAGCTTGACTTTCAAAGACATATTATCAAGATTTGCACGAAGCAAATTCTCGATATAGTTTTGCATTTCCGTGAAAACCTGCTGAGCGTCATACATTTTTACAAGTTCCAAAATTTTGTTGTTAAAATCAAGCACCTCTGACCGTTCAAGTTCCAAATATCCCTCCATTGCCTCTTTTACAAGAGAAAAATCTCTGTCTTCTTCTTTCATCGAGGGAACATAAAAACACTGTGCACGCGAAACAACAGTAGTTATAACTTCTGATTTATCTTTTGTAAGAAAGAAAAATGTGGTATTTGAAGGAGGTTCTTCAAAAGTTTTCAAAAGCGCATTGGCAGTCGGTTCCGTAAAATTAACCTGATTTAAACCTGTAATTACACCGCCCTCTTTATCCCTGTCACAAAAGATTAAAACCCTGTGGTAATCAGACGAAACAAGCAAATTATTTTTAATCTCATGCGCCTGGTCAATAGAAATATTCGCACCCTTTTTGCCCTCATCGGCGGCTGCTCTGTTATCAAATCTGGTGTATGTCAAGACTGCAGGATGTTTGTTTTCTCTAATCCAATTACAATTAAGGCATTGGCAATCCGCACTGTGCGACTCTTTACAGTTAAGCATTCTTGCAGCTTCAAGTGCCAATTCATACTGCGCCTCAATATCTGACCCGTAAAACAAAATACAATGCGCCATATTTCCGCTTGTAACGGCATTATCCAAATACTTTATCAAAAAAGGATATTTATCATTTAAAGAGTGCATTTTCCACCTCTTTTGCAACATCAAGTGCAAGTCCCGCTTTTATATTATATTCCGCTTCAGTTAAATTTTGCTTTAAACGCACCAAATTTTTAAGATTATTTTTTTTGAGCTTCTGCAAAGTCAATTTTACAACATACTCATGCATACCTGTCATTTTTGCAAGCTCAAAAGATGACGCACTCTGCCCTTTTGCTTTCAAAATAATCCAGCGTCTTAGCATTGTCTGCAAGGTTGACAAAATTTCAAGCGGATAGCGTGTATCAAGCAGTTTTCTGTATTCCAGCAAAGCCCTGTCAACTTCATTTTCCATAAGAAAATCCGAAAACGCAAACAAATCTTCGTTCGATACACAAATTTCTTTAATAATATCAGCAGTAACAACATCTTTCGGGTACGCAAAAAGTTTTGCTTTATCAAGCTCCTTGTCAATTTGTCTGAGATTATTTCCGATTTGGGAAATTATTGCAGTAAGAGCGTTTTTGTCAAATTTAATTCCTTTATCTTTGCCGAGTTTTGTAATCCTTGCTTCAAGTTCGGCAGTCTTGTATGTCGGAATTACCGCACATTCTTTCGCATTTTGTTTTGAAAGAAGCTTAAAAAATTTCTTACGACTGTCGAGTTTTTTCCCCTCATTTCTCGGAAGCTGCGCAACAAATACTATATCGAGATTGTCGTTGTTATTTGTAATGGCACTTTCAATCTCCTTCATTTCTTTATCTTCAAAAGTTTTTGAAAAATAATCAAGACAATTAATCACAATAAGCATTTTGCCAAACATCATCGGCTGAGAACGCAAAATTGAGATTAAATCGGGAAATTTCGGATTATCGTAAGTTTTAAAACTCATTTCAAGAAAATTTTTGTCGAGCCCTTTTTTGAGTTTCTCAACCTCATTTTCTATGTCAAAATCTTCTTCTCCGTAAAAGAAATATACTGCCATAATATAATATTAACATAAATAGACAATAACTTATTTATTAAACTTATATAACTGTAAATTATGTTAAATCATGTAAAAATCTTGCCCGCATGCCATGACAACAAGCTGTTCTTTTCCTATTATATTTTCAGGGGGTAGAAATGCCGGAAGATTTAATTGAAAAAAAATCAAATTTTGACTTAACATCAAGAAGTGCTTTTTCACGTGATGAAGATGTTTTTACTTCACGTTCTTTTGCTGCGCTTCTTGCCAAAAATATTATTCCGTATTCACATAAAAAAATGGCTGATAATTATGTTATTATTAAACGCGTTTTTAAATTTCAGGCCGTTTTGTCAAGAATAACAAAAATTGAAAGAAATCTTCTTGCTAAATATGACTTTAACACACTTGAATTCACAACCGTTAAACAAATGTACGAAGAGCTTGCGCTACTCCAAAAATGGGCTGTGTCTAATGATGAAACTTTAAGAAAAGAGTCTGATGAAATTCTTGAAATAAGAACAAAAGAACTTAAATATATTATCGCAACAAGTTACGCAAGTATCTCAAACGAAATTTACAAAGGATATTTAGCTTTAGAAAACTATTTTATTGAAATAAGCAAATATTCTGACTAGTCACTAATTGTTGCTTTTATAATTTTATAAATGGTTTCAATTTTATTTCTGTCTTTTAGATTTTGAATATCATTCACTATTTCTTGAACCAATTCTTCTTGCGGTTTGATATGATCAAGCGCAAAAAGTTCGGTGCTTGTAACATTTAAAACAGTAAAAACTTTTTCTAAAGTTTCTGATGTAACAAAATTTTTCCCGCTTTCAATACCGCTAAGCGTTCTTGTAGCAATTTCCATTTTCTCTGCTAATTGTTCTTGAGTCAGTCCGCGTTTTTGGCGTAATCTTTTTATCTTAATTCCTAATTGTTTTTTTATACTCATCAACTACCTCAATAAACATTCTAAAAGAGTACGCGGTTATACAAAACGAGATTAAATTATGATAATTTACAATATTCTGATATATTATTATGATTAAATCCAATCGAATATAAAGTTTTGTAAAGCACAAAAAGTATTGATATATCAAGTATATATAAAATATATGATATTTAATCTCTTATTTCATGAAATTTTGACAATCAAAATGTTTTTATATAAGAGTGAGTGTTAGAGCACACGAGAAGTATAAAAAAGGAGGATATTTTATGTCAGTAAACAACGTAAACGGCGGAATTAGAGGCGTTCAAGGCCAAGCTAACGGAAAAGCTCAAGGTGCGGAAAAAACAGATACAAAACCAAAAGAGACAAGTATTTTTAAAGAGGCTGCAAAAGCTTCTGTAATCGGTGGATTGACCGGACATGTTGAAGGAGCTATAGGAACTTCTCCAATAAAAACTACGTGCAGCGGCGAGGCATCTGATACCACTCCATTCACCGTTTCAGGTACCGTACCCGACACAGGAAATAAATTAGATATTAAACAATAAAAACAAAACAGGACTTGAAAATTTCAAGTCCTGTTTTTTAATATTACTATTTTAAACCTACGCTTCAGCAGGAGCTTCCTCTGCAGGCGCTTCAGCCGCCGCTTTAGCTTCAGCCTCAGCAGCTGCTTTTGCTTCAGCTTCTGCTTGAGCCTTAGCTTGAGCTTTTTTAGAAAGTTTTACTGTTTCTTTTTTAACGTAGTTTAATGTACCGTCTTCGTTGCAGTTTTTAATCAAGTATGCAACTGTATCTGTAGGTTGAGCACCTTTTTTAATCCATTCTTGTGCTGCAGCCAAATCCAATTTCATAACTTTAGTTTTCGGGTTGTAGTGACCTAATTCTTGAACAGGTCTGCCTTCACGTTTAGTTGTTGAATTGATAACGATAATTCTGTATGTAGGAGCTTTTTTTGCGCCTAATCTTTTTAATCTGATTTTTAACATTTTGTTTTCCCTTATTTTTTGTGTAACTTGCGGGTTTTTCAAACACTGCAGCCGCGCCGTATTTTCCAATCCCTTGAAGAAGGCTAAGAGGAATTGCCTTATTCCGATATAATATAACCATGAAAATGTTTTCTAATCAAGTGTTGGTAAAAAAAATTAATATATTTTATGTTTCTTATATAATATTTTTATGAAAGAATATGATTTTTATATTGTTCCGACACCTATCGGAAATTTGGGCGACATGACTTTAAGAGCAATAGAAACTCTTAAATCCGTTGATATTATTGCTTGCGAAGATATGAGAGTTACGCAAAAACTTCTTAATCATTTTGATATAAAAACAAAGTGCATTTCTTATCATAAATTTAATGAAAAAGAACGAATTAATTATTTTCTTGGAATTTTAAACGAGGGCAAAAAAATCGCGCTTGTATCTGACGCGGGTACACCGCTTTTTTGCGACCCGGGGGCGGTGATAGTGGAAGAATTAAGGAAAAATAATTTTACCGTAACTTCACTTGCAGGCGCAAACGCTGTTGCAACATTTCTTTCACAGATACCAAGAAAAGGCGAAGACTTTGTATTTGCGGGATTTTTACCCAAGACAAAAACGCAGATTGAAAATTTACTCAAAAAATATAAAACAACTGATTTGGTTTTTTACGATTCACCAAACAGAATTTTGAACACACTTGAAATAGTAAAAGAAGCGCGTCCGAATTCTCGTTGTGCAATAGGCAGAGAGCTTACCAAAATTTTTGAAGAAATTGTAATTGACGACACTGAAAAAGTTATAGAACACTTTAACAATAATATTTTGAAAGGTGAAATCGTCGGACTTGTTTTCAGAGATGAAAATTCGGCTGATGACATTGATTTAGACGAAAAAATTTCAGTGTTAAAATCCAAAAACTTCAAAGACAAAGAGATTTCCATAATCCTTTCAGAGCTCTACGGATTGAATAAAAATGAAGTTTACAAAAAATGTTTAATGTAATTTTACATGTTTCACTTTTTTTAATTTATGATATAATATTTTTAGAATAGTATATACGAAGTTTTAAGGTAGAATATTTTTGAATTCGATAAATAAGAAACATATATTTTTAATAGCTTTAATGCTGTTTGTTATGTGCCCCTTAAGTGCACCTGCTCAGGATGATGATTTTTGGGCAGATAATACTGAAATTCATAATTTACAGCCGCCGACAGCAACACAATTCGGCAAATCTACCCCCGTTACCTCTGCCGCTGTTACTACAACAGCTACAGCTGACGGAAAAAAGGTAATCAAAAATATTGAAATTTTAGGAAATAACGTAATTGATACTTCATTAATCCTTGAAAATATGAAAATGCAGCAAGGAGATGCATACAGCAGAGATTTAATCCAGCGTGATTTAAAAGCAATATATCAGTTAGGTTATTTTACAGAAAAAATGAAAGCCGTTCCCGTTAACAACGAAGACGGAACAGTTACAATCAAAATTATTCTTGAAGAAAATGCTCCAATAACCGACTTTACAATTGAGGGAAATACTGTTCTTTCTACCGACGAAATTCTAAACTATTTAATTCCGATGAAAGGAAAACCCCAAAATATCGGCGAAATTAATGAAGCTATTTCAAAAATTCAAGATTGTTACAGTTCAAAAGGTTACATTCTTGCAAGAATTGATTCCGTATCCGATGACCCAGACGGAACAGTAAACGTCAGCATTAAAGAGGGTACAATCAACAGAATTATGATTGCTGGTAACGAAAAAACAAAAGATTACGTTATTGAAAGAAATATTTTAACCGAACCCGGAAGCGTTTATAATGAAAACCTTTTAAAAGAAGATTTGGTAAGACTTTACGCAACTCAGGCTTTTAAAGATGTAACAAGAGAAATTGAACCTACGGAAGACCCTGACAAATACGATATTACAATTAATATCGAAGAACAAAGAACAGCAAGTATTTCTGTAGGCGGCGGTATTGACTCCGTAACAGGTTTGTTCGGTTCTGTCGGAATTGCTGACAACAACTTCTTAGGCAGAAATGAAAGACTGTCTTTGAATGGTATTGCTGGTACAGGTGTAATTCTTAATGACTCTTCAATTAAAAGACGTATGAACTTGCAGGCTGAATTAAGCTATTTCAAACCTTATTTCTATAACGCTGACACATCTTTAATGAGTAAAATTTTCTATAGAGATTTCGGTTCATATCAGGTACCGCTTGCAATTGAAAGACGTTTAGGCGCAGAAGCAACCGTTGCCCACAGAATGAAGTCAAACAAACATGTTACAAGCACATTCTCTCTGGGCGTTGAAAACATTGATGTTTCAGAAGGTGATGCAGGCAAAATTGCTTCATTATATTCAAGATATAATATTCCTATCTCGGAACGTGCAAAACAACTTGAAGGCGGCTTGTTCTTATCTTTAAGCCCTGCTTTGCTTTACGATACACGTGACAATGCAACCGTTACCAGAAAAGGTACAATGGCAAGTTTGAGATTTGACGAAGAACTCGGTGTACTCGACTTTGACAAAACTCACGGAAAACTTACAGGTATGGTTAAACAATACGTTCCTGTCGGTAAAAAGTCTTCATTGTCATTCACAGCAAAAGGCGGCGGAAAAATTCACGGCGACAATATGCCTGAGGTAATGGCATACAGGCTGGGCGGCCCTTATACTATCAGAGGTTTCAAAATGAGCGGTGTAGGTACGGGTGATGCGTTTATTATGGGTAGTGCAGAATTTGCCACTCCAATTCCGTTCCTTGACAGAACCAGAATTACTTTCTTAAACAATTTGAGATTTACTGTATGGGCTGACGCAGGTAAAATTTTCAACCCGTCAATTACGGATAAAATTTACGACAGACCGCTTTATGCAGTATCAGCCGGTGTCGGTTTGAAACTTTATATACCCGGAATGGGACCGTTATCAATTGATTACGGTATTCCGCTCACTAATCCGGGAGATAACGGTAACAAAAACGGTTACTTTACTTTTGGTGTAGGCGATATAATGTACTAGGAGGTATAACATGAAAAAATTTAGTTTAACAGCATTATTAATTGCGGCAGGTTTGGTTTTCGGACTAAAAACAGACGCAGCAGGTTTGGGATATATTGATTATCAAAAAGTATCCGATGCATATCCTGTTGCACAACAGGCAATTAAAGAAGTTGACTCAAAAACTCTTGAAATTCAACAATTCATGGTTGACAAAGAAAAACAATACAAATCATTGGATACTCCATTGAAAAAACAAAACTTTGAAGAACAAACAGCAAGAGAATTAAAAACAAAACAAGACGCACTTATGAGATTGCGTGCTCAAAAAGAAGAATTAGTATACAACAAAATTCAGGCTGCAACAAAACAGGTTCTTGTAGAACAAAAACTTGATGCTATTGTTGATTATAGAGTAATCTTCATCGGCGGCGTTGATATTACTGACCTTGTAATCCAAAAATTAAAAAGCGGTCAATTCTAAGGAGTCAAAATGAAATATTCGCAAAACGGCGAACAGTATCACATCGGCTTGAAAGAAGGCGATGTCGGCAAATATGTAATCTTACCGGGCGACCCTAAAAGATGTAAAAAAATTGCCGAGTATTTTGATGATGCAAAACTTGTGGCAGACAGACGTGAATTCACGACTTACACAGGCTATCTTAACGGAGTCAAAGTAAGCGTCACATCAACAGGTATTGGCGGTTCATCAGCTTCAATTGCACTGGAAGAACTTGTTAATGTCGGAGCCGAAAATTTTATCCGTGTAGGTACATGCGGAGGTGTTGATATTGACGTTAAAGGCGGTGATATTGTTATTGCAACCGGTGCAATAAGAATGGAAGGTACTTCAAAAGAATACGCTCCAATTGAATTCCCTGCAGTTGCAAACCTTGATATCACAAACGCACTTGTTAAATCGGCTAAAAACCTCGGCTTTAACTATCATACAGGGGTAGTTCAGTGTAAAGACTCTTTCTACGGTCAGCACAATCCTGACAGAATGCCCGTGAACTATGAACTTTTGAACAGATGGGAAGCCTGGAAAAAAATGGGATGTCTTGCTTCGGAAATGGAATCTGCGGCACTTTTCATAGTCGGAAGCTTCCTGAAAGTTAAAGTAGGTTCTGTATTTTTGACTGTTGCAAATCAGGAAAGAGAAAAACAGGGACTTGAAAATCCTGTAGAACATGACACCGACAAGGCAATTAAAACCGCAATTGAAACGATTAAAATTCTTATAGGAGAATAAAACGTATGTTGAATAAAAAAATGCAGTATGTTATCAAAACCTGTTCAAGCGAAAATACCCAGGAACTTCAAAATTTATTGAACGAAATGTCAATGAATGATTGGG
Source organism: Candidatus Gastranaerophilales bacterium (assembly GCA_910588555.1). Lineage (GTDB taxonomy): Bacteria > Cyanobacteriota > Vampirovibrionia > Gastranaerophilales > Gastranaerophilaceae > Stercorousia. Next base: position 33,488 of record CAJUPC010000010.1, on the reverse strand, counting down.
AATTATACAGCATGCAGGAAACTGAAAACGAAGAAGGACAATTGTTATGCCACTGCATTTTTATGAAAGAAGCAGAAACGTCTTCAAATGATACAAATGCTGATGTTATTAATATATCAACATTCAAAAGCCAGATGGAAAAAATGCTTTCATCAGAACAAACTCCCTATGAAGTCTGCCTTGAAATCCAAAGCAAAATCAGAGAGCAAAAAAACAGAATTGCCAAGATAAAAAAAGAACTTGAAGGCGAAGCTCCTGCCTCAGTAAGCAGAAAAAAACTTAACGATAAAATTTCTGCAGGCTTGAAAGAACTTGAAGACTTGAAAACAAAACTGGCAAAAGCAACTTCGCCCAATGCAATGTATTCAATTCTAAAAGAAGAAAAGCTTTCAATTCATTTGAGTGAAGAGATTTTGGGTAATGTAGACCCTGAACAGGAAGCGTTTGAAGAAGAATTGATTGCGGAAACCGTAAAATCAAGATTAAAGCTGACAGAAGAACTCGGCTATGTTATTCCTAAAATTGTTTTTACAGATGACGAAAACCTAAACCCTTATGAATTCAGTATAAGAATTCGCGGGCTTGATGTTTTCAAAGCGTCTGTATACCCGCAATTTTTAATGTTTTTTACTGACGAATTAAATCTTAAAAAGAAAATTAAAGACGCTGTTTATGATGTGGATGAAATTACCGGCAAAGAAATTGTTTGGATAGAAAAAGAATATGCAAAAGATTTCTGGCAAAAAGGTTTGTCATGCTCGGAATTTATCGCGCGCGCTTTAGAATTCTGCGCAATCAACCATGTCGACAGCCTTTTGGATTACGAAGAATTGGACAAATATATTGATTTGGTCGGCAGTATTAATGAATTTTTAGTTAGCAATATAATTCCTGATTTTATTTCTCTTTCGGATTTAAGATTTATTTTGACAAGTTTGATTAGAGAAAGAATTTCGATAAAAGATATTACTTTTATATTTGAAAAAATCAACGATTTTGCAGAAGAAAGTTCAAAATCGGATTTAATAAAGAAAATAAGATTATCACTATCACGTCAAATATGTAAGAATAACAAAGACGAAGACGGCGTAATTCGAGCATTTGAAATTTCAGAAAAAACTCTTGATAAATTTATGCCTAATTTTGATGAGGATGATGATGCAATAATAAGAATTGATGCAGGGTTTGCAGAAAATCTGGCAGACAAATTATCAAAAGAAATAAAAAAATTAAATGTTCATAATCCGATATTTATAGTACCTTTGGAATTCAGGCATTTGATTTTTACTCTTTTAAGCAATTATATGAATGATATAACAGTTCTTTCAAGAGAAGAAATAGGCTGTGTTACTCCAATTGAAATATTATCTGAAATCTAGCAAAAAAATTTTTTTTTAAGTTTTAAAATACTATGCATGTTTTAGGGATTAATAAAGGAATAACATTCACAAGGCGTCCGACAAAAGATGAAGAGCCAAGAATACATGCTGCTTGCAATCAGGCTTATGATGTAATCGGAGCCAAAGAACGTGCCGTGATTACGCATGGTTCTTGTTTCCCCGCAATCGGCAGAGATACGCTCATCGGTTCTCCGTTTGGAAGTGCGGCAAAAGAATATATAAAATTCCTTTCTATATACGGTTTTAACAGCAATCAGCTCGGGCCATGCGGAGAACTTCAAAAAGGCTCCAATTCTCCATACAATTCCTCCGCATTTGCAAAAAACAGACTGTTTATTGATTTACAGCCGCTTACTACAGAAAAATACGGCAAAATTTTGAGTGAAAAAACATTTGAAAATGTTACACGTATTCCATCAATCAGTGATAAAAACTATGACAAAACTGATTTTAAAGAAGCTGAACATTCTTATGATATTGCAATGAAAGAAAGTTATACAAAATTCAGGGCCAATCTTATAAACGGACATCCTCAAGCAATTGCATTAAATTCCGAATATGTTGATTTTAAAAACAAACATGGAGTTAGGCTTAATGATGAAGCTGTATTTAAGATACTCTCAAGAGAATACGGAACAGAAAATTTTGACAAATGGAATAACGAACTTGATGAAAATTTAATCTCAGAATACGAAAAAGGCAACGAAGAAGCTTTTGAACGCTATAAAAACTTAAGTGTAGAAAATAGTGCTGAAATAGAACAATATAAATTTGAACAATTTGTAGCAACAAAACAAATAAAAGAAAATAAAGCATGGCGGGACAGTATAGGATTTAAATATATTAACGATTTGCTTGTCGGATGTTCAAAAATGGATGAATGGCGAAGCAAAGAAGCTTTCCTTAAAGATTGGGAAATGGGCGCAAGGGAAAATTATGCACCATCTCAAAGGTGGCACATCCCTGTTCTTGACCCTAAAAAATTATTCCTTAATGACAAATACGAATTAAACATAGGCGGTAAATTCCTAAAAGAAAAAATTGAGTTTGCATTGGAATTCTGCGAAAACATTCGTGTAGACCATGTTATGGGCTTAATTGAACCCTACTTGATGTCAAAACATGCCAACGATTATGACTTTGACATAAAACCTTATTCTCAAAAGAACAAAGATATCGAAAAATATATTTCAGAATTGAAAGAGCCTGAAAATGCTTCAAAAGAATATGACGAATTTTGGGATTATCCGAAATTAATCGAACATATTGTTCTGCCTGTATTTAAAGAACACGGAATTGATAAAGACCTGCCTATGTGGGAAGATATCTGTTCATATCCTGACAGGTTCAAAATGGTATACAGTAAGCTCGACTTGCCGAGAATAAGTTTCCTTGACTGGGAAAGAGCAGAAGAGGCAAATCAAAACAACCCTAACGGCTGGTTCATATTAGGCAACCATGACAATATTCCCGCAATGAATTATTTATCAAGAAAAGGCGCACTAAACGACGAATACACAAGACATCAGTCTGCATGGAACCCTTTATATCTTGCAGGATACTTAAATCAGGACCATATAAAAAGAGCAGATGAAAGAAACGAATACTGTGACAAGATTGCAAACAACGACAGAGAACTTGTTTATGCAAAATTTGCAGAATTGATGACAACCCCGAAATTCCAAATTTCTTTTGCAGACTTGTTCGGCATAACTGATGTTACATATAACATCCCCGGAAGCACGAGAGAAGAGAACTGGAAAGAAAGATTAACAGCGGATTATCTTGACAAATACTATGAAAATTTGGCAAGTGACAATCCAACGGCATTAAATATTCCCGAGATATTAAAACAGGCATTGCAGGCAAAAATCGACATGCTTGTAATGCAGAGTGATGACAAAGACAGCAAGAGAGCGGAATTGTACGAAAAATACACTCCGCTCCTTGATGAACTTCAAAAATTTGCCGATATTCTGAAAGAGTAATTTTTCTGCAATGCTATAACTTTATCGGATAATCCTTGGATATTTTCCAGCTGTCATGCATAATCAAAAGCGCACAGGTATTTTCATAATCATAATTCAAATATTTTGGATTACAGTATTTGAGCATACCATCTCTATTGCCGTAAATATAACTGTCTCTTTCAGGCACATCTTCTTGATTATCATTGCCCCAGCTGTGTCCCGATGGATAAAAATGACCATAACTTTTATTTTGTCGCAGCTCGGCATATATATTATTTTTAAGGTTAAATTCTAAATAAAATGTAAATAAATCAATTCCGCCTTTATTTGGACCATTTATTCCATTTACATCATAAAACGCTGAGATTTGAAAATTGTTATTAAATCTCATAATGGAACCGTCAGGAAATATTATACCGTAACCGGAATTGTAAACACTGTGGGGATGATTAATTTCATTAGGTTTAAAAGTTTTTATATTTGATAAATATGGAAATAATGCTGTTTTCATCCATTCATTAAGAGCTTCATTATCATTTCTTTTCTCAGTAGGTGGCTGAGTCCATGTTTCATTTGCAATAGAAAGCATTACAGCCTGGTTCATGGTTGAATGAACTTTTCTCAACCTTGTTTCAATCATTCTTTTTTTGTTATGTGCAATCAATGACGGCATCGTCAATGCCGCAACTACCCCGATAATACCTAAGGTTATCAACAATTCAGACAGTGTAAACGCAGGAGCTAAGCTACGATCCCCCCCCCCCCCCGACATTCTCGTTCATGATTAATCTTTTCATACTCATGTCTCCTTTTTAATATTTACATTTATATTATAAACTATTTTTCAATTTTTTCAAGTATAAACATAGACAATCGGGTAATATAAATTATACAAATTTTATTCTAATATAGCCAAATGGATAAGAAAGCTGTACAAAAATTTCTAAAAAAAATTAACAGAACCAAGAACTACATTGAACTTGCAAGCACAATTTCTGAAGGATTTATGAACATAACAGACGCCGCAGCTTGCTGGAGCGGAATTCTTGATGCTGCAACAAATCAAATTACCTCAAGAAAATCAAAATCTGCAGAAAAATTCAACAGCGAAATCCATACAGAAATAAAAAATATAAAACAGACTGTTTTGGATTTATATGAAAACTTCGTAATAGAAGACATTTATGACTATTTTACAATGATTTCTTATGGAAATAAGATAATTTTACCCATAACGTATAAAAACAATTTTGCAGGTTATATCGGAATAATCAGCAGTGACACAGATTTTCATAATAAACATTCTGATATCGCAGATATACTTCTTGGCTCTATTAATGCACGTTACGAAATAATATCACTTATTGAAGAAAAAAAAAGAACTCAACAGGAGCGAACCGAGTTTTTGGCAGGTATTTCTCATGAATTCAAAACTCCTCTGAATTCAATAATAGGCTTTTCCGATATTCTTGCAGAAAGAACACAAAACCCGCAAGATGCAAAGTATCTTGAAAATATCTCTCAAAGTTCTATGTATCTTATGGAGTTGATACAAAATATTTTAGACTACTCTCATAGCGAGTACAAACCGCTTGAATTAAAACTTGAAAGAATTCGACCTAAACAAATTATAGAAAATACTCTTAAAAACTTCGAAGAAATTCGTAAAGAAAAAAATATAATATTTAACTACACACTTGGAGATATTATTATAAATGCAGACGCTACAAAGCTAAAACAGGTTATATATAACCTTATTTCAAACGCAATAAAATTCAGTAAAGAAAATTCAACAATTTCGATTGTAACTTATGTCAATGAAAAACAAGAGTTTATTTTTGAAATCCAAGACAAAGGCGATGGTATTAACAAAAAAGATATTGGCAAAATCTTTAACTTTTTTACACAAATAAACAAACAACAAATGAACTCTCAACAAGGTCAGGGTATCGGGCTTGCTTTATGCAAAAAAATACTTCACGCGCACAGAGGTGATATTTTTGTAAAATCAAAACCGCGTCACGGAAGTACTTTTTGGTTTTCTATACCTGTAAATCTAACTTAAGCTTTTTGTTTTTTTCTAATGTTTTCGTAAATTAACAAGATAGTACAAATAACAACGCAAATCATTGTTGAAATCATCCAAAATGCAATTGCACCATTCCAACCGAATTTGTCAACAACAAAACCTGTTCCGCTTGAAGACAATGCCGCACCGACATAACCGAATACGCCTGTAAATCCGATAGATGCAGACGCAACTTTTTTGGAACTGCTTTCAACCGCGCAAAGCCCGCCGATTAACATTTGAGGACCTGCTGTAAATACACCAATCATAGCTGCATAGATAAAGTCCATAGTGTTATTGCTTGCAGGGTTAGCAGCAAATGCAAGCAAGCTGAATATCAAACAAATCAAGAAAATAATATTGATAGGTGTTCTGTTGCCCTTATAAATTTTATCGGAAATTACACCCGCGAAAATCGCACCGCCGGCACCAACAAGCGCCAATGAGCTTAATTTTGAACTTGCTAAGGTTAATGAATTGCCTTTAACTTCAACAAGATATTTTACAAGCCAATCTTCTGTTCCGAAACGAATTATATAAACAAAGATGTATGCTATTGCAAGCATCCAAATAATCGGGTTGCAAATAATATGTTCTTTAAAAATTTGAAAATATGAACGATTGTCTTCATCTTCTTCATTGTCTTTTGCAGTTTCGCACTTAACAGGTTCTTCTCTGTATTTTTCAACATCAGGCAAACCGAGTGACTGCGGTTTATCACGGAGTCTTTCAAACAGCCATATACCTGTGATTATACATATAATTGCGGGAACATAAAAAGCAGCCTGCCAGCCTAATTTATCAATAACAAATCCGGAAATCATAACAGCAGCAAACACGCCAATCTGGTGAGATGTTGACCACAATGACCATTTTGTACCGCGTTCCGAGTTTGAAAACCAGTAAGACAAACTTTTTGCAACAGGCGGGAAACCACAAGACTGGAACCAGCCGTTAGCACCCCAGAAAAATGCCATTACCCACAACAAAATTGTAGCAGACGGCAAACCAAAGAAACTTGCATGACCGGGAGTTATTACAAGTGAACTAAACACAAATAACAAGTTGCAAACAGCAGACAAAATCAAAGCTGTCGGCAAAAATGTTCTTACATTTGATTTGTCGGCAAGAACACCGTTTACGAATTTACCGATACCGTATGTAACATACAATGATGAACCCAAAAGCCCTAATTCAGTGTTTGACAAATGCAATGCTTCACCCATAGAAGGCAATGCAACCGCAATGTTTTTTCTGCATAAGTGAAATACTACATACGCGATAAAACTTGAATAAAAAATTCTCCATCTGAAATGAGAATACATTTTATCAACTTTTTCTTTGTCCTGAATAGTCTCTTTTGCCGGAGGCTCTTTAAAAAATTCAATAAATTTGTTTGTCATCTTTTACTTCCCTGCTTTTATAATTTGAATATTTCTTGTTTCAGTGATTTCGTGGCGCGCATCTCTGATAATTTCACGTTTTTCTTCATCCAATCTGCAGCCGCCTACCAATCTGTCAATAAACCCTGTATTAACTTTCACGGCTTTTTCAAACGCACCGACTTCTTCAAGCACATCTTTAATTTGCAAAATATCGTAACCGAACGACTGTTTGGAATTATAAACAAGTGTTTCGCCCGTTTGAGATATAACAGGTTTTCCTCCCTGTTCAAAATAAAGTTTAAATACTGATTTCAAATCCTGTAATTCTGATTGAAGAGTTGTAACAGTCTGTTGAATTCTCAAAAATCTTTCAAAAAGATATTCAACATTATCAAGCTGCTTAACTTCCCAGTCGTATTTTTGAAGATATAATTTTTTTAATTTCGGATAAGCAAGTGCAAGCCCCATTGTGTCAGCCATAGCGCGGTGGTGGTTGTTAAGCTCGACTTTGAATTTATTTGTCAAAGCTTCCAGTCCGTGAGAGAACAAATCCGGATAAATTTCCTTAAACATTTGCTGAGAATCAATTCTGGGATTTTTTATTTCTTTACCGGTTGTTCTCAAACTTGCTTCATTCAAGAATGAATAATCAAAAATACAATTATGAGCAACAATAGGGTAATCGCCAATAAATTCGAGAATTTTGGGCATTGCTTCGGCTTCAGTCGGAGCGTCTTCAACCATTTCAGGTGTAATTCCGTGAATTGCAATACTCGATTTTCTTATATGCTGTTCGGGATTAATAAGGGTTTGAAATTCATCTTTAATCTTGCCGTTTTCAAGTCTTACTGCGGCAAATTCAACCATTTTTTCTTTAGTGTAATCAAGCCCCGTAGTTTCTGTGTCTAAAACAATTTCAATTATTTTTTTTCTAGCCATTTTCTTATCCTGTAGAGTTCTATTAAGATAATAGCACAAAAAAAATTTCTGTGTTAGAATAAAGTCATTAAAAAGGAGATGTGTAAAATGGCAATTGATATCAATGATTCAAGTTTTGAGCAGGAAGTTTTAAACTGTGAACAGCCTGTTGTAGTAGATTTTTGGGCACCATGGTGCGGACCTTGCAGAAAATTAGGTCCTATTTTGGATGAAGTTGCAACAGAATTCGACGGAAAAGTTAAATTTGTAAAAGTTAATACGGATGAAAACTTGAAAACCGCACAAGATTATTCAATAAGTGGTTTGCCGAGCATTCTTGTTTTCAAAAACGGCAAAGCTTTGGAAAGATTAGTCGGTTTAATGCCAAAATCAACTATTATTTCTAACATTGAAAAACATATGTAAAAAAAGACCCTCTTTGGAGGGTCTTTTTTTATACACTTGAATTATTTCAAAACATGGGTTATAATAGAAAAATAGAAAGACGGAGGTATTTATATGTCAAGATTTAAGCATAGTGCTGTGATTGCCCCCCCCCCGAAGATATCAGTTTAAACTTTTTTAGGGCATTTACTTTAGCAGAACTTTTAATCACTTTAGCAATCATTGGTGTGGTTGCGGTTATTGTGTTGCCTAGTTTAATCACTAATGTTAATGACAGGGTTAATGCAGAAAAAATCAGGAGTGCGAAGTATAAGTTTACTAAAGCTACGGACCACATGAAATCTCTTGGACTTATTGGACCTTATTCCAGTACGGACGCGTTTGTAGATGAATTACAAAAGTATTTTAAGATTGCAAAGCGTTGTGACGCTAATCATTTAAGAGCCTGCTGGCCTACTGATACTGTTAAACTTGAAGACGGGAAAGAATGGGATATTGCTAAAACTAAAACAGGTAAAGAATTAAAAATGAAGTCTTCGGATACGGAAGATTACACTAGTGATAATGTTGGGATTATTACGGCTGACGGTACACCGATGATTTTAAGTTACAACAAGAAATGTCAAGCGTTAGACCCTATGAAAACGTATGGTTGGTCTACTAGTAACGGCAAACCTGAAAGTAACGCGACAGCCGGATGTGTGGCGGCGGTATTTGAAATCAATGGTCACAGCAGACCGAATACATTTAGAAAAGATGTTGTAGCGTTTAATGCTAATGGTTTAGGAAGCGCTTGCGCACTGGAAATCGATGGCAAGTGTTTTGGTGCTCCGTTTACTCCTAAACCATTAACAAAAGCAGAATGTGGAGCAGCATTGGCAGAAGGTAAATTAGGAATAAAATATTGCATCAATAACGACTATAACTACGACTATTGGGCAGGTACAGTTAAACAATGTGGTGGAGTTGGGAAAATGCCTACACAATCAGACCTGCAAAAAATTGCCGCTCTCTTGTACGACAAACCTATAGACGCATCAAATATGACAGATGCAACATACAATGGAAAAGCCTCTCAGCTTGGGCTTCCTGAACCAGATTTCGAAATTTGGTCGGGTGAGGAAAACGGTATAGGCTTTGCGTACAAAAGGGGCTTCGGCACCTCGAGCACGTACTGGCACAGCTACTACCGCTACGACTCCGAGCATTTGGGACTGTGCGTAGTTGATTAATAGTACAAAATCGAGGGATATCCCTCGATTTTGTACTATTAATATTTCTTAACAAACACCCCGAAATACTAAAGTTTTCTTATCTAAACGCCGATAAATTATTCAAAAGGGAAAACTATGCAAATCAACGGCGTACCAAACAAATTTGAAATATATCAAGAATTCTACTACGTGATAAACGGAGAAGAAATCTCTTATGCCGAAGCATTAAAACTTTTTTCCCAAATGGATGCAGAACAACAGGCTGATTTTGAACAATACTACAAAGATGAAACAGGTTATGAAATCATCACAGAAAGCGGTTACAACCTTAACAAGGTTCTTACTGACAATACAGCTAAACATACATCTCATTATGTAAACCTTAAATATACTCTTGACGCTTACGCAAAAAGCAACGGTTTAATCGTTGATTCTGATTGGGCTCAATTTTCTGCAGAAGAAATTATTCAAATGGAAAACAACGGCGTAAACATTCCTCAAGACGTTATTGATATTGCTCATACAATTTATGAGTCTTCTGGCGTTAATATGGCTCAAACTGACGCTGAAGACGGAGACGCTGAAGCTACTACAGAAAAAGAACCCTTTTTAAATCTTATCCCAAAAGCTGAAAAGAAAATCCAAAAATGTGAAGAAAACAACGAAAAAATTGATGAAAAAATTGAAGATTTGCTTCCCGAAAAACAAAAACAAGAAAAATCTTTAAAAGAAAAATTTAAAAATCAGAAAAAATCTCTTGATGAATTTGAAAACTTTGTAAGAGAATGGAGACACATTCAAAACAAAGTAAACAACGGAGAAGAATTAACAAACACAGAAGCAAGACGTTATGCAGAATTAACAGGTATGCTTAACGAAAACAAAACTCAAGACAGCGGTTTTGAAATCGATAAAAGAGAAATCGCAAAATCATTGAACGAATTAAATGTTCTTGCAGTACTTGGAGAAAAATTAGCCGACGAAACAATCGAAATCGGCGATACTCTTGCTGATTACACCTGCAAATCAAACTACAAAACAACAAGAAAACAGGTTAGCGGCGAAATAGGATTTTTGAGATCAATAATAGCAATGGCTCAAGGTAAAAACATTGCAAAAGAAGCTGGTAAAATCGGCAACGAAACAAAAGATTATACCGAAGACACACACACTTCCGTAATGAACATTGCTCAAATTATGGACGTAGAAGGCAGCATTGCAAATATTAACGGAACTTCAACACAGAATGACGCACAAATTGCTGATGAACAAAAAGAAGTTCAAGAAACAGTTGAAACAGAACAAACAACAGAAACTTCTCCCGAAAACGGCGAAGAAACAACAGAAGACAAAGCAACTGCTCAAACAAATGATACTAAAGAAGAAGATTTCATCATTTCTGATGAAAGTGTTTCTAAATTAATCGATGAAGCAGAAATAACAAACGAAGATTTAAGAAAACAAATCGCATTTGCAGTTGAAGCTACAGATACTGCAAAATCTGACGCTGCATTTACAAAATTAGCAAACATCAAAATCTCTAAACTAGTTAAAGAATTTAACACAGAAGAAGAAATTCGTAAAGCAGAAATCAAAAAACGCGAAGAAGAAAATGAAAACACACAAAACGAAATCGAAAAATTAAATGCTCAACCGCAAGAAGCTGACAATGCGGCAGACGACAATATTAACAAAAACACTATTCAACAGCACAAAGAAAAAATCGCACAAAACAATAAAGAAATTGAAGGCTTTAAAGCTGAATCAGCTCAAGCAAAAGAAACTTTCAAAGCAAAAACAGTTAAAGAAAAAGAATTTCTAAACAAATCAATTCCTGTTGAAGACAATGCTTTCAACGTAAACAGCGAATACAAAAATGCTCAAATTCCTGCATACACAGCACAGCTTGATTTCACAAACGCTTCAGGCATCACTCTTGCAAAAATGGGTGCTTACCTGTATGAAATGGGCTTGAGAGAAGCATTCGGACTTATTATTTCAAGACGTGCATTATGGCTTATGGAAGCTGGTAAAAAAAGCATGTATACAGGGCTTCACGCACAACATGAAGCTACAAAACCATATTTGGAAAAAGCAACAAAATCAACAATAGAAGCAGAAGCACTTACAGGCGAAGTCTTAAATAACATGACAACTCTTGACGGTCAAATCAGCTCAATCACAGGCGATGATAGTGCCTCAACACCTGCAAGCGATGCAAAAGCTTCTGAACAACAAGAAGAAAACCAGGAAGCAGTTCAAACTCGCACCAACACAGAAGGTCAGACTGATTTAACAGAAAATGTTGAAGGTCAAACAACAGGCGCAGCAGCTCCGATTGAAACAGAAACAACAACTCAAGAAAATACAGAAAACGAACCAATTGTAACAGAAGAAGCAAACAACGCTGTAGAAACTGCAGGTCTCGGTACTTCTGAAATTAAAACTTCTGAAAATGAAACTCAAAAAACAGAACAGCAAAATGAAGTAAACCCAAATGAATTAAATGTAAATAAAAATAACGATACTGCTAAAAATGCTGATAAAAAAGAAGACAAAGAAATATCTACAGACAAAGCAGGCGACATTGCAAAAGATGCAGAAGATGTTGCTAATGCAGACAGCAAAGATTCTGTAAAAGTCTTAAAAGATACAGAAAAAGACGAAAAACAGCTTGAAAAAGAAGCTAAAAAAATTGAAAAACAAATGAAAAAAGATCAGCAACAAATTGTCAAGCTGACAAAACAATCTGAAAGAGCGGCAAAAAAACAAGAAGAAGCTTTAACAGAATTTGAAGAACTTACAACTCAAAGCGAACAATTAATTGCAGAAGACGAAAATAAACAAAAACAAGCACCTCAACCTGCACAAAATAATGATGAACAACAAGGTGTATTGGCAACCAGTTCATTCACAGCAGGCGGCAGTGATAATTCTCAGCAGCTTCAAACAAACGATGAAAGAATTAATGTTTTAAGTTCGGAATTTAAATTAAACGGTAATGTAATCAAACGCAACAGTGTAAAAATCAAAAAGCTTGAAAAATCTACAAAAGCTAATCAAACCAAATTCAACAAAAAAACAAAAATCAGAACTAAAAAAATCAAAGAAGCAGAAAAGAAAGAACAAGAAAAACAAAAACGTCTTGCAAAACAACTTGCAGCCGTAGGCATTGCTGAAAATGTATTCTCAATAACCTTAAGCTGCGGTACTATAATGGTCGAATATATTGCACCACCGTTACTTTCTAACCCATTTACGGCAGCTACTGGTGCTGCAATAATGACTGCAGGTTCTTATATGATTGTTGTCGGCACATACGGTGTTGCAGCTTGCGGTGTTACTAAAGCAGCAATTAATATAGCAAACGGCAATTGGACAGCTGCATTAATAGGCCTAGGCACAACAGCAGTATCAATCGCAGGAAGTTTCGTACCTGGCGTAGGTGCTGCAGCAGGTTCAGTATTAAATGCAGTAAGTACAGGTTTAAGCGTTGTTTCTTCATCAGCACAACTTGTAAACAACGTAAGAGCAGTACAAGGCAAAGAAGCAAGCGGAGTATTTAGCAAAATCGGTACAGTTGCAGGCGTTGCATCATCTTTGACAAGCGCTGCATCAGGCTTACAAAATATGCAAGGTACATTCGGAACAGCTACAGCAATAGCAAGTGCAGCAGGTTCTGCATTGTCTGCTACAAGCCAATTAATGACAGAATTCGGAGCAGGCGGAAAAACAGCTGACATCCTCGGTATGATAGGCGGAGGCTTACAAACAGCAGCGTCAGTTGCTCAACTTGCACAAAAATTCTCAGGAGCTTCTGAAAAGAACGAAGAAAACAAAGAAAAGACAGAAGAAAAGAAAAACGACGAAAAATCTGAAAGCAAAGATAAAACTGAACAAAAATCAGATGATAAAAATCCTGACGGAACCGAAAAAACAAAAGAACAAAAGAAAGCTGAAGCTAAACAGAAAAAAGAAGAAGCTAAACAGGCTAAAGAGCAGAAAAAAGCTGAAGAAAAGCAGAGAAAACAAGCAGAAAAAGAACAGAAACAGGCTGAAAAACAAGCTAAAAAAGAAGAATTAAAAGAAGCTAAGCAAGCTAAAAACGACAAAAAAGAAGAAGCAAAAGACGTAAAAGACAAAAAACAAAAAGAAAATATGACCAAAAACGGTTCAAGCGCATATTACAGCGATAAAACAGACGCTGATTTGCAAGCAGAATTGGCATCTATAGAAAAAACTACACCACCCGGAGCGACAAGCATGGGAGCTGACAAAATCCGCCAAGAATTACAAAACCGTGAAAAATACAGAGGACAAATGGCTGCACTTGATGCTAACTCTCAACAAAAAAGAGAAACCGTAAACCAGGTTATCAGTGCTGTTGGAAACGCTTCTCAAGTAGTTATGGGCGTTGTCAATTCAGGTAAACAGCAGCAAGAAAACGGTCAAAATAAACGCCACGCTCGTCAATGGACTGCCGAAGAAATGAAACGCGTAAATAAATATAAAAAACTTAGACAACTTCAACAAAATCACGCGATGAATTACAAACGTGCTTAATTATTTGATTTCTAAATCATCAACAAGAAGAACTTGAATTTCACCTGCTTTTAATGAAGTTTTTATTGCACCGCGTTCGTTAATCGGAATACTGTCAATTTTAATCGGTATTACAATATTTGAAGGCTGGAGCCTCGGGACATATACGGTTGTTTCAACATTTGCCCTGAAATTCAAATTACCGATTACAATGATGCTTTTTCCGTCATAACTCATTGAATATGCAAACACTGACGGGTTTGACGCTCTCAACGGGACAAATTTGCCGTTACTAACAAGTTCTGCAAACTTTTTTTTAATATTGTTGCCGACCATAAACGAAAGCATTAAATCATTATCTTTTCCGCCAGGCTGTCTTGAGAAGTTGAAAATATCAATCTTTCCGCGGTGAACAAAATAATAATCATCGTCAGTAAAAGTTTTGAAGGCGTCTTTATTAGCCCACATGTAAATATAATTGTCGCCTGTATCAAATCCGTCAACGTAGTATGAATTTACTGGCAAGGTGCTGTTAAGCCAGACAATCATATCTGAAAATTTTGTTCCGTTAATCAAGACAGGACTCATTTCATCATGCGTCGTAAAACTTCCGATTACTGCTTTGGGTTCCGAGAATTTAGAAAGATTTGCTTTTGTTTCAAGAACCAAATTTATAAGTTCTTTGCCTGTTTTGAAATTTTTCAGGTTAAAATAACTTCCATAATATCCGTCAAAACCAGCTTCCAAAAGTTTGTTGTACGGAGTAAACACACCGTCTTTTACAACAGGTTCAGTCCAGCTTTCTGACGCTTCGGCAAGCCACAAAAATTGTGGGTCTTTGCTTCTTGAATATGTAATCAAATCTTTCCAAAACTTTGCGGGTTTGTTTGTTGCTACATCTGCTCTAATACCGTCAGCACCGAGTTTGATTACCATATCAACAAAACCTTTAAATAAATCATATACATCAGAATTAACGGCTGTTTCGCTGCCTGCATTAAATAATCTTACATCAGTCCAATCAGCAGGGACAACGGGCTGTCCCGATTTATCCTTAACAAATAATTCAGGTCTTTGCATATATAAATCGTAAGAACCGCAGGACGGCAAATCAATAATTACACTGATATTTCGTTTATGAGCTTCGTCAATAAATTTTCTTGCCTGCGCTTCTGCTGATAATGCACTCTTGTCGCTTACAAGCTGAGGATTAATACTGTCAAAATCAGATGCAGCATATAAAGAACCTGCTGTTCCAAGAGCTTTAATCTTTCCTACGGGAGTAATAGGAAGAACATGAATTGTATTTATTCCTTTAAGCTTCAAATCATCAAGTCTTGAAATCGCATTGAGAAAAGTTCCGCTTTCTTCTGCTTCATCAAAATCAATAATTCCGTTTTTGTTTGTATCTTGAGCTCCGAAAGTTCTTAAATTTATTTCATAGATAATTGCATTATTCTCAGTAAATGTTCTTCTCAAATTATTTACCCACACATCAGCACAAAACGCCGATTGAACTGTTAATGACAATATTGCAAGCGTAATTAAAACTTTATTCCCAAATCTCATATTCTCTCCCTTTATATATTAATATCCTAACAAATAATCAAACTTTTTGCAAATTTGTCATTTTTAATATATAGTTTTGGTGTATGGAAAAGTATTCAATCGGCATCGATTTAGGCGGAACAAAAATCCTGATAGCTCTTGTAAATAAAGAAACAGGAGAAATTTTATCTTTTGTCAAGAAAAAAACTAAAAAAGACAAAGGCCCAAAAAATATTATGAGAAAAATGATTGAGGGCATTGAAGAACTGCTTGAAGAGAGTAAAAAAGATATTAAAGACATACGCTCAATCGGCGTAGGTTCAGCAGGACAGATTGACAGAGAAAACGGCATAATAATTGCGGCACCGAATTTGGACTGCTATGATTTGCATATAAAAGAAATTTTGACCGGGCACTTTGCTGTACCCGTCTATGTGGGCAACGACGTTGAAATCGCAGGACTCGGTGAGCAAAAATTCGGAGCTGGAAAAGGCTGTGGTGATTTTGTATGTATTTTTGTCGGCACAGGTGTAGGCTCTGCAATTATTAAGAACGGAAAAATAATTACGGGTGCAACAGGCACTGCAGGCGAAATCGGACACATGATTGTGGATTTGAACGGCAGACAATGCAATTGCGGCGGGCACGGGTGTTTAGAAGCGTATGCGTCGCGTTCTGCAATAGAAAGAAGGATTGAGGGTGCTCTAAAAAAAGGACGTAAATCCTGCATTTTAGATTACCTTGAAACAGGAAAATCCATATCTTCAAGTATGATACAAAAATCAATTGAACGTGAAGATGAACTTGTTTTGCAGTATGTTACAGAAGCTTCCGAATACTTATCGGGCGGAATTGCAAGTATCATCAATTTTATCAACCCCGAAAAAATAATTCTCGGCGGCGGACTTATTGAAGCTGTTGACTATTTTTATCAAAAAACAGTTAAAAAAGCTAAAGCAAAATCACTTCCTGTTCCCGCTGAAAAAATCACCTTTGAAAAAGCAAAACTCGGAGATTTTTCTGGCGTAATAGGCGCAGTATTTTTGGAGGACAGAGATTAATGAAAAAAGCACTTCTTGTAAGACTATCCTCGCTTGGCGACGTAATTTTTAATATTCCTCTTGCTAATGTTCTCAAAGACAACGGTTATGAAGTAACCTGGCTTGTTTCTGAAAAAGGAATTGACGTTGTCGAAAACAATCCTGCCGTCAAAAATGCCATTCTTATTCCCGTTCAAAGATGGAAAAAACGCGGATTTTCATTGAAAAATTTTATAGAGTTTATGCAAATTTTACACAAGATACGTAAAGAAAAATTTGACATTGCACTTGACACTCAAATGAGATTTAAAAGTATGTTATGGATGATATTCTGCGGTGCAAAAAGAAAAATCGGCAACAGCTGGGGACGTGAATTTTCCGCATTCGGCTGTAACGAAATTTTTGAACTTCAAATGACTCCGCATTTTCAAACACACGCAGTATTTCAACACCTGCAGTACGCTCAGCATTT
This sequence comes from Candidatus Gastranaerophilales bacterium, assembly GCA_910588555.1. Taxonomy (GTDB): domain Bacteria; phylum Cyanobacteriota; class Vampirovibrionia; order Gastranaerophilales; family Gastranaerophilaceae; genus Stercorousia. The sequence goes on along the minus strand of CAJUPC010000010.1, from coordinate 16,526 downwards.
AAAACTCAATGGAACAGACAAAGTTAAATTTACACTTCCGCCATCCTCAGCTGAAACAAAAGCAAAAATTGACGAACTTTTAAAAGATTTGGACAAATCAAAACCCGTTGTTGTAATTGCTCCGGCAACAACGTGGAAATTGAAACACTGGGATAAAGATAATTGGAAAGCAGTTGTCAACTCAATTCAAGACAAATGTTCACTTATTTTTACCGGAACCGAAAAGGACAAAGAACTTATTTCTTATATAGGCGGCGACAATCACCTTAATCTTGCCGGCAAAACAGGGGTTAAAGATTTGATTGAATTATTTTCATGCGCACAAATTGTTATTGCGCCTGACTCAGGCAGTGCCCACCTTGCACGTGCAGCAAATATTCCAGCAGTTATCTCTATTTTCTGCTGTACTCCAAAATCAACTTACGGGCCATTCGGAAATGACGAAAAATACTTCGCAATAGACGGAAATTTAAAATGCCAGCCATGCCATGCCAAAAACTGTCCGTTAACCGATACAGAAGCAGAACAATGCGTAAAACATCCAAACCCTGAAAAAGTTATAAGTATTGTAAACAAATTGTTACTAAATTCTAACCATAGTGTATAATAAAAATATGAGTTTTTTCAAAAATCTAAAAGAGATTTATAGAAAAGTTTCAGAGGTAGAAAATACGATTTACAGCGGCAAACAGGACTACCTTGAAATATATGAGCGTAATCTTCAACTGGAACGCGAGATTGAAGAACGCACAAGAGAACTCAATATAGCAAACAAAAGAATGCTTACATTGCAGCATATCTGGGATATGATGAACGCGTCACGCCCGTTGCAAAGCGTTCTTGAAACAATCGTAAACAGCATTCAGGGCGAACTAGGATATCTTCACTGCAACATCATAAAAAAATGCGAAGAAATTTCTGATAATGAAGAAAAAATATATTTAACCGTACTTGCACAATCAAATGATGTTTCAATCAAACGCGTAAATAAACTTATTAACGGTCCGATTCAAACCAGAAAACTGAATTACAGCGAAAAAAGCATTTATGCAAACACCGCAAAATCCAAACAAATTGAAATTACAACAGATATCGGCGGCACTTTAAAATCCGTGCTTCCCGAAGTCGCAGACGGAATAATTAAAGAAGTTGTTGACGGAAGCCCTAGCAAAGCCATAATTAATATTCCGCTATTTATAAGAAATAACCATTACGGCTGGTTCAATGTATTTTCATCCAGAAAAGAACTGACAGCAGGCGAAACCGACTTCCTTTCAATTTTTGCCCAGCAGATTGAAATGACAATAACAATAGCTGATTTGTTTGAAGAAGTTAAAGCTCAGGCAGTAACTGACGGACTGACTGGATTATATAACAGAAGATATTTTGAAGAATACTTGAAAAAAGAAGTTACACGTGCACTTCGCCAAAAACAATCATTCAGTATAATCGGATTGGATTTGGACCACCTGAAAGAAATTAACGACAAACGTGGTCATGCATACGGCGATTTAGCAATCAAAACGGTTGCTAATGTCCTGAAAAAAAATGCGCGTTCAATTGATACAGCAGCAAGAATGGGCGGCGAAGAATTTAACGTAATCCTCCCCGGCATTGACTCAAAAGGAGCCATGATTGCCGCAGAAAGAATTAGAAAAGCTCTTGAAGATGAAAAAATTGATACAATAGGCCATATTACGGCAAGTATCGGTGTTGCAACATTTTTGGAACATTCTGATAATATCGAAGATATTCTGGAACTTACCGACCAGGCTATGTATCAATCCAAACGCAACGGCAGGAACCGTGTTACTCTTGCTAAACCCATTTCCGAAACAAGCTGGCAGGAAATTGCAATTAACACGTTTATGGATATTTTGAACAAACACAATATTCATATCGGTGAAGATGTTTCAGAAAATCTTAAAACCAAACTTCAAGCACCGCAAAACGAAACACAAAAAGACGCACTTTATACAGTTGCTGATATGCTCACACAGACTTACAATCCGCTTCATCATAACGGAACAATTAAATCTAAAGTTTTGCTTGCCGTAAGCCTTGCAAAGCGTTTTGACCTGCCAAAAGACGAAATTGACAAACTCAGAATTGCTATTCTTTTGTATGATATAGGAAACTTGCTTATTCCTCAGGAATTACTGCAAAAAACAACTCCGCTGACAGAAGAAGAAAGGAACAAAATAAAAGAACACCCGATTATTGCAGCAAGAGAAATTCTCCAGCCAATTTCCGCTGTTCAAGATATTATTCCTATAATCGAACATCACCATGAAAACTGGGACGGTTCGGGATATCCCGCTAAAATTGCACGCGAAGAAATTCCGATGACTTCTCAAATAATTCTGATTGTAGACGCTTATTATGCGCTTATAGAACCAAGAACTTACAGAGCAGAACTTACTCCAAAACAGGCAATAGAAATTATAAAACAGGATGCGGGCAAAAAATGGAATTCTGCGCTTGTTCAAGAATTTGTTACACTTATAGATATTGACGGCTAATGAAAGAAAAAGAATTAATCAAAATAATCACATCAACACTGAATTCAAAATATATCGGTGATGATTGTGCTTATTTATCGGATTTGGGAATAGTCGTAACGCAAGACAGTCTTGTGGAAGATGTGCATTTCAAACTTGATTTTACAACCCCTTATCAACTGGGTTACAAATCAGCAATGGTAAACATCAGCGATGTATGCGCTTCGGGTGCTGAGCCAAAATATCTAACGATAGCATTATCTTTGCCGAACTATATTGATGAAACTTTTGTAAAAGAATTTTATGAGGGGGCAAAAGAAGCTTGTCGAGATGTTGAAATCGTCGGCGGAGATTTGACGGGAAGCGACAAACTATACATATCCGTTACTGCAATCGGCGACACTAAAAATCGTCAAATAGCAACAAGAAGCAGTGCTAAACCTAATTACAAAATAATAGTTTCGGGTGAACACGGCAGCAGTGCAAAAGGTTTACAGCTTTTACTAAAGAATGAAAACAAACCCGAAAAATTCATTAATGCACACCTCATGCCTGTTGCACAAAGAGAATTTTCACGCCGGATTGCCGAAAGTATTAATTGTGATTATGCAATGATGGATACATCCGACGGGCTTGCTGATGCATTAATGCAAATTGCACAACAAAGCGGCGTAACAATTTGTATTGAAACTTCAAAAATTCCGCATGACCCTGATGTTGATATGAACACGGTTTTATACGGTGGAGAGGATTATCATCTCGTTGCTGCCGTTCCTGAAGATATCGCCGAAAAATTGGCTTATCAGATAATCGGCGAGGTTAAAAAAGGCAAAACAGGCATTGAGTTAGACGGAAAATTCTGCTCAAACATAGACGACAAATTATACAACCATTTTGAGGTAAAAAATGAATAGCAAAATAAATGCAATAATTCCCGCAGGCGGAACATCATCCCGTTTCGGCAATAAAAATAAACTTCTTGAAAAAATTAACGGCAAAGAGGTTATAAAATATACAATTGACGCCTTTGAAGCTTCAAATGTCGATGAAATCATAATCTGCGCAAACATAACGATTGTTGATGAATTGAAAAATATTTTTAAAGATTATAAAAAAGTCCGAATAATTGAGGGCGGTGAAACCCGTCAGGCTTCAGTATTTAACGGCCTAAAATCCGCAGAATGCGATTATGTTTTAATTCACGACGGTGCACGCCCGATGATTACAACAGATTTGATTAATTCTGCTATTGAAATGGTTAAAGACAAAAAAGCACTGACAGCTGCCACAAAAACAATCGATACAATAAAAGAAGTTGTTGACGGAAAAATTATCAGAACAATTGACCGCTCAAAACTTTACAACACCCAAACCCCGCAGGCTTTTGAATATAACCTGATAAAAAGAGCACATGAAAAGCTTGCAGGACACAGCTTTACAGACGATGCAGGAATGCTTGAAGAACTCGGCTATGATGTTTATATATTAAATGGAAGCTATAAAAACATCAAAATCACAACCCAAAATGATATTGATGTTGCAAAAACATATTTATAAAAAAACAAAGGCTCTCTAAGGAGCCTTTTTCTTCACTTCTACTACTAACCTATAGTCGTTTCTCTTTCCGACTTTTACCAATATGAGGAATCACTTAAATCTTTTTATTATGCAGCCACTTTTAAAGGCTGTTTTTTCAAATACTGTTCGGGTTCAAAACCGGCATCTTTAATTGCTTTTGCAAGAGCGTTGTAATCTTTGCCGAAATAATCTTCACCCATAATTCTGATTGTAAATTTACCGTCTTTATATTGAACTTTATCAGAAATTTCAGCTTTGTCATCGCCCAAGATTTCACGCATATCATTTAAGAACAGGTCTTTAGCTTCTTGAGCTTTGTTTGCTTCTTTCTTTTCTGCTTCAACTTTTTCAGCCTCAGCTTCTGCTTTTTTATCATCTTCTTTTTGTTTTACTTCAGCAGCATTGTTAGCTTCTTTTGCAACGATTTTGTCATAAATAGCCATTAAGTTATTTTTGATTACATCATCATCCTGTCCGCCAAGCCAGTTAAAACCCCAGAATGTACGTTCTTCCAACAATTCCTGATTTACTGCCGCAACTTCTTTTTTAATTTCATTATAGATACCAAGTTCTTCTGCGCGAGCAACAAAAGCGTCACGGATAAAAGGTACCATTTCTTTTTGTTCACCGTCGTTCAAGTCTTTAAGAATTCTTGCAATCATACCTTCGTTTTCAGAATGTTTGCCTCTGGTTTCTTCCCAGTGTTTGATAACTTCAACAACATTATCTTTATTCAATTTTTGTAATTCTGTTCTCAATGTATCTTCATCTGTACCTGCTCCTGCAATACAAGCTTCTACACCGTGGCAGTAACTTTCAAGTACTGATTCGGGAATATTCTTGTCATCTGCAGTAACTTGAGCTTGAACTTCAGAAGGGTTTTCATCATTTTCTGTATTTTGAGAAGCTTGAGCAGATGATGATTGAAGTGCAGCAGCCAATTCTTGACCAAGTTGTCCTACTTCTGCTTTCAATTTGTGCATTGCTTCTTCAAGAGCATAAAGTTCTTGTGCACTGACATTAGGATTATTAAGTGCTGTTTTGAATTTTTCTACAAGTTCTTTAACTTCGTTCAATTTTTCTTGAACTTTTTGTTTTTGTTCATCTGTCAATTTATCTGAGTCAAGTCCTTGTTGAAGCTGATTTTCAAGAGCCGCAAGAATTTGCGGTGCTTGTTTTGCAAGTCTGTCAGCCGCGATACCATCTAAAAAAGATGTTCCTTGAATAGGAGTATTACCTGTCAAACCGATTAACATCGGGTTTGTAGATGCATAATAACCCGGATTTTGTGCGATTTTATAAACCAAAGGATCGTAACCGCCGTTAAAAATACCGTATTGAGTTGACATACCGAAATTGGTAGTATAGAAGCGGTCACCCATAGCAAAATAAGAAGATAAGTCTTGAGGTGTTGTTACCCCGTAACCAATCGGCGCAGGTGTATTAAACAATCTGTTATTATAAATACCATAGTCCATCATGATTGATTTCCCCTTAATTTGTTCCCCGTATTTATATAAAGGATTTCCACAAAACAAAATTGCTTTTTGCTATCCTAATTACTTAACATTACTTAACAAATTAATAATATCTTTTTTTGAAATATCGGGATTAATCTCTCTGACCGTGATTATAGAGGATGTATCAACCTGTTCTTTAAAAACCTTTTCCAAAAGTTCGTGGTCATAATCATATAAAATAGAACCGTGCTGTAATATAAATCCTTCTTTACGAAACTGCGCCGAACCTATTAACTTTCTTCCCTCATAACACAAATCCGCACCTGTTGAAACAAGCATACAGTAATCTTTATGCCCTTTGTATTTTTTTTCTCCGCCAAAATTAAGCTCTATACCAATCTTTTTAAAAGCATCAATAAGAATTTGTGAAATTTCCTTGTATGAATCTACAACATTTTCACCGTTTCTCAAATACGAAACAGGACAAACGAAACTGTATGTAATTTCATCAGCATGCAAAAGTGCACGTCCTCCCGTCAAGCGTCTGACCAAATCAATATTATTATCTTTCAAAAATTCTTCATCAACAAAATCATCTTTTTGATTTCTTCCTAAAGACACACAGGCTGGAGACCAGCCGTAAAGTCTGAAAACAGGTTCCTTACTCTGATTTTCTATAGCATTGTCGAGCAAATCACTGTCAATTTGCATATTTTCTTTACCGGTTTTTACTTCGTAAGGAATAAATAACATTAACTTTTGCTTTCCCGTTTTTTCAAATCCTGTTCAAACTGTGCAAAAACTTCGTTTCCTACAAATTGTTCCAAAGCTGCACGGCTTGCGTAGTAATCGGAACGCGCTTTCATTCTGTTGTCAAGAGATGTTCTGTAATACGCGTCGGTAATCAAAATCAATTCGCGTGACATGTCTTGTGCTCTATTATAATTTTTCTTTCTTTCTTCGGTAATCTTATCAAGCATTCTCAATTTCTTGCGAGCCGTCATATAGTTGTAATACAAATCAACGGTTCTCTGTTGAAGGTCCTCAACTTTTCTGACAAGAATAATCATATCAGCGTCTGTAACCTTTGTGTATTTGTAATTCAAAGCTTTAGTATCCTGTGACATAATCCCAAGAATATTACCGCTCAGAATAGACCCCGTTGCAAGCAAAGGATTGCCCATGCCCGCACCGACAAGAGTGGACATACTCGCGATGGTTCCGAGAACTTTTTTTACCGACTTTTCATCAGGTTTATCTTCATCAGGATTTGAAAGTTTATACAATGCAAAATTAATCGTATCACTTTGCGAAGCAGCACCCTGCCATAATACAGATAAATCTCCGACCATTTCTTCCTGGTCAAGCTCCAAATCCGCAGCAACTTCTCTTGATATTTGTTTAATACTCAAATCAGCAAAGGTCAAATCATTTACATCAAACTTTTCAGCTTCCTTTTTTGCATATTCCTGATGAACTTTATTTTGCGCCTTAGCTTCCATATACTCTTTTTCGGGCTGCTCAGACAAACCTGTGCGGTATGCAGGCGGCTTCGGTGCATTCAAATCTTCGTAAGATACTGCTGCAACAGGCAATGCAAAAATAAGAGCTGATATTAATACAAATAAAGATTTTTTCATTATTTCACAGCTCCTTTCTCGCCTAAAAGTGTCGAATTGAAATTAAACTGATACAAATTCAACTTGTCTACAACTTTTTTACCTGCAAGTCGTTGAAGTTCAAGGTGGTATTTCTTCGCATTTTCCATATAATAAAATTCTTCAATACGCATATTATCGTAAAGCGATGAAGAAATCGCAATTTCCATTAAGTCTTCATCATCAAGCGCATTAGCATAATTTTTGTTGTAAAGAAGCAATCTTTGTCGTGTTTCTTTCAACTGAGAAAGTGCACTTTTATAATTGTAATATGCAGTAATAATTTTATCCTGCAAGTTCTCGACAAGTCCTGCAAGTTCAATTAGTTCGGTATCGGTTAGCGGAATTTCCGTCGGCATATTCTTGCGATTGATAAGATTTTGAGCCAGACGTCCCGCAGCAAAAGCTGTTGACTGTGCAAGATAATCAGCCCCTATTAATGACGGTGCAAAAGAAGCTCCCGCAACAACAGCTGACAAAGTTTTTGCCATAAGTGAAGAATGAATTCTGCGCTGGCTTTCAGGGGTTGCAAGTTTTTTCAACGCAAATCCGATTACCTGATTGTTTTCAACAGTACCTTTCCAAAGGTTTTCAATATCTTCCAAATCCTTTTCTTTTTGAAGTGCAACAAGTTCTGCCAAAACCTGTTCATCATTAATAAGAAGTGACTCTTTAGCCTTCACTTCGGGTTTAGCAAGCTGAACAGTCTGTTTTTCAACACCGCGAAGATTAATTTCATCTGCAAACGCAGGCACTCCGGCTAATATTAATAACCAAACCAAATACTTTTTCATAACAATTTTATAACACAACAAAAATAATAAATCCAATGATTGATTAAGTTATACATCAAACGTATGTTCTGCAAAATTTAAAAAAAATCTATTATAGAATGCGGAGGATGAAATTGAGTACTAATACAACTATAACAGTCGAAAAATTTTACGAAAAAGCAAACGCTTTAATGCTTGAAAATTCATATAAAGAAGCAGTATCAAACTACTTAAACGCTATTCTTATTGACAGAAACAATGCCAAAAGTTATTTTGAACTTGGTATTTGTTATAAAAATTTAAAACAATATGCAAAAGCAGTAAAATATCTTGAAACAGCCTCCGAATTAAAAGAAAATTACTACGAAGCTTTCTATGAACTGGGCATTTGCCACCTGTTAGAAGGCATTCCATGCGGAGCAATAAAAAACTTTATCCGCGCAATACAAATAAACCCCGACAACCCTCAAGCAGTGCTGCAATTAGGCATAGCTCACGAACTATGTGAAGAATACGATTTATCCCTGATGATTTATCAAAAACTAATAGAGAATTCTCCCGAGTTTATAAAAGCTTACGAGCACAAATCTACGCTTTTAATGAAACTTGAAAGATACAAAGAAGCATACAAAATTCTTATTCAACTACAGAAAATCAATCCTGATTATAAAAGTGCATTTGCAGGAATGGGAGTTTGTTTGGAAAAACTCGGTAAACTTCCGCAGGCTCAAAGATTTTATGTCAAATATTTAACTGCTGAACCATTTTCAAAAGAAGCAGATTTTATAAGAAACAGACTCAATAAATTAAGAAATAAAAATTACAAAACCGCAAATCTTTATATATGTAAATAATGCCCTCAATTTTATTAAGCGATGTTACAATGATAATAAAATAATTTGTTTTTTTTGCTTATGTAAAATACAATATTAATGGAGAATTATAGAGGGATAACAGATGATTTTAGAACAAGAGTTAAAGGGAAAAACTTTATCTCCGCAAGAGGTTAGAAGTATTCTAAAAACAGATAATAAAGAAATAGTAGAGCTTTGCAGACGCGCATCAATTTTGCCTAAGAAAAACAGCAAAGGTCAAACTTATTTTTCTTATGAAGAAGTTAAAAACCTCAGAAAAGTACAAGCTGCGAAAGGAGCGTCTATGCTGCCTGTAAAATCAGAACAAAAACAATCTTCTGCAATAATGAGTATTCTTGACTCGTTGAGAGATATGGAAAATAAACTCAGCAATAAAATTTCTAAAGTTATTGATGAGAAACTTGAAGGTATGGACGAAGTTGTTGTTGAACTTATCCGCTGTAAAACAGATAATGAAACTTTAAGACAAAAAATTATTGACCTTAATAAAGAAATTTATCAGCTCAAAAATGACTTGAATTCTTACAAACCTATCGGTATGGGTTTTTATAAGAAAAAAGAAAAACACATTTGGGAATAACGCTGAAGGCGGGAATTGTTAGCAAAATGGCAAAGCCATTGCAGGTAACAATCTCAGGCCCGAACTAAAAAAGGAATTAAACAATGGCAGTAAAAGATAAAGAAACAGAAACTTCTTCAACAGACGAAAGAAGTAAAGCGTTAAAACTTGCAATAGAAAAGATTGAAAAAGACTTTGGTAAAGGGTCTATCATGAAGCTTGGCGACAAAGCCACAGTAAATGTAGACGCAATCCCGACAGGTGCACTTGCGCTTGATGTTGCACTTGGAATTGGCGGAATTCCCCGCGGCCGTATCATAGAAATCTACGGTCCCGAAAGTTCGGGTAAAACAACTCTTGCACAGCACATTGTTGCAGAATGCCAGAAAAAAGGCGGAATTGCAGCATTTGTTGACGCTGAACACGCACTTGACCCTGAATATGCAAGAAATTTGGGCGTAAATATTGATGAACTCTTAATTTCTCAACCTGATACAGGTGAGCAGGCTCTTGATATTACAGAAGAACTTGTACGTTCAGGTGCTGTTGATATCGTTGTTGTCGACTCTGTTGCGGCACTTGTACCAAAAGCCGAAATTGAAGGCTCTATGGAAGACCAGCAAATGGGCTTACAGGCTCGTTTGATGAGTAAAGCTCTAAGAAAATTGACAGGTATTATCGGAAAAACAAACACTACAGTAATTTTCATTAACCAGTTGCGTATGAAAATCGGTGTTATGTACGGAAATCCCGAAACTACTACAGGCGGAAACGCATTGAAATATTATGCTTCAGTTCGTATGGAAATCAAACGTACAGAAGGTGTTAAAGGCGATGACGGAGATGTTGGAAACCACGTAAGAGTAAGAGTTTTGAAAAACAAAGTTGCACCTCCTTTCAGAACTGCAGAATTTGACATAATATTCGGTAAAGGTATCTGTAAAGTAGGAAACATTCTTGATGTTGCAGTAAATCTTGATATCGTTAAAAAAGCCGGTTCTTGGTTCAGCTTTAACGAAGAAAAACTCGGACAGGGCAGAGATAAAGCAAGAGATTTCTTAACAGAAAATCCCGATATCTTGAATACTGTTGAAACTCTAGTGAGAGAGAAATTAGCAAACTCGTAAAGTATTACAATTTGTAAACAGCTTAAAAAGCTTATATACCAATAATTTTCAAAAGAAACATGTTTTTGTTATAATTTTTATAGCAAATAAAAACATGTTTCTTCTTTATATAGACACAGTTGAAAGAAATCGGAGGTTACTAAATAAAAATGAATGTACAAGCAATCAACAGTGTATCTTCACTAAACTTTGAAGGAAAATCAAAAAAATCACAACAAAAGAAATCAGAAAATAATTATCCTCAAATGGATTCTCCCGCCTCAAAAAGTGCGGCTAAATCAATGAGAAATTTATTAGCAGGCTTAATGATCCTTGGAGCCAGCGCTACAGGTGGTTCTATGATGACAAGCTGCGCAAAAGCAGAAGCATTCGCAGAAGCTAAATCAAAAATAGAAGTAACAGTTATAGGCCATGACTGCAAACATGATCATACAATAATTCACGATACAATTCATCACAGAGATACAATTATTGAAACGATTATTAAACCGGTTAATGTAAAAGAATATCCTGTTCATTTGGGAGATTCATTACTTGCTCAAGGCATAAACATAGGGATTCCTCTTGAAGGCCCAAAACCTGGTGATGACGTAGTTTTTGTAGGTTCAAAAGCTTTTAACAGATATGACATGAAATTATATGAAACTCACGTAGACAGTATCGGAACAAACAAAAGACAATTATCTTTAGTAACAAAAATTACTGATTTATATGATTCAGAAAATCCTCAGACCAGCTGGATGAAAACAAATATCACAGATGTACCGGGAAAAGGTATCAAACTGGACAGATATGTTTGCGATAATCCGACAGAACCGAATGATCACGAACAGTATATGTGGAACTATGCAGGCTACGAAGTTCGCTCAAACGGCGGAAGAGGCAACAAACCCGGTGTAAACACAGTTTATGATAATACCGGCAGCCTTGTTTGGAAAGGCGAATACACAAATAAAGGCTGCGAAGCAGGCTCATTTATGTTCGGTACACTTGTTTATGATGAAAACGGAAATCCTTATCTTGATGATGAAGGCAATCCAGAAACTGCACTTTACGACTTTAACCAAGCTAAAATGTGGTCAGATAAAATTAAATGGATTGAAGTTCCAAACCCCGAATTCGGTAAACTTGATTAATAATAAAAACTATACGCAAAAGAACCTCTTGAATAAAGAGGTTCTTTTTGTTTATAATAACAATATAAAAACCCTCCCTTGCCGGAGGGCAAGAGAGAGGGTCATGGAAAAAACACTTGCACAATTTATACAACAAAAAAGAAAAGAAATAGATTTAACACCAAAAGGACTTGCACATTTCGCAAATTTGCCTTTGGAAACTATTGAAGATATTGAAGCAGGCAAAGATTTGTTTTTATCAGTAACAGTTCGTCAAAGCCTTGCAAAAATCTTAAGGTGCGAGCCTGATGAAATAAAAAAATACGAAAAAGATTTTTCATCATACACAATCTCTCAAGAAATAATCGACAGCTTGAAAGAATTAATCTTGAACGGCGCAGGCGGTCTAAAATGCCCCAAATGCGGTGCCCCGCTTGTAACAAGAGTTGCAAAATTATACGATTTAGAAGACAATCTAATGCTTCATGCGAAAGCACATTGTTCAAAATGTTCCTTCCATATAACAGAATAGGTTGAATTTAAATTAAAATCGGTTATAATAAATATTAGAGTACATTTAAAATTATATATGGGGACGTTTTGGATTTGACAGGACGTTTGGTTGAGATGAGTTGCGAGTCGGAGCGCTGTTCTCCGTAATCAACGAGCAAAACAAATTAAATGCTAACAACGTAATTAAAGCAGACTTCTCTAGAGCACAAGCTTTAGCAGCTTAGTCGCTAATTATAGCTACTCATAGAGTCCAGCTTGCCGATTTTATGGGTCCATTATGCAAGACGCAGTACGTTAAGGCTACGTAGACGTATGAAGATAACGCAGCAAGGTTTAGTGTTTCCTTTCAATAAAACCTTTGACTGATTTGTCGGGTAATGATTTTTTCCTGAATTAGTCGAGAAAATAAAAATCTACACTCGTAGACGCTTGTTAAGATCCGTTTTGGACAGGGGTTCGACCCCCCTCGTCTCCAATTTTTAGTCCACAAAAGAGCAATAAGATCATTTTGAAAGCGTTGAAAGCCCGCAATTAGCGGACTTTATAAAACAAAAGTTAAACAGAGAATTTATTTTACTAAAATCCTCTGTTTTTTAATACTTATTTTTATTGAAATTCTCTCTTCACCAGAGACCTAGTCCAAAATGGATTTATATACTAGACCTTTCAATTAATATAGGAAATTCTAGAGTATTGTATGAATATTTAGTCAATAAGTTATTAATATCTTCAACTGTTGCTACACACTTAGAACCAATAATGACTTTTGTAATAAACCCATCCAAAATAGGAATTTCACAATATTGACTAGGTTTATTATTCTTAATATGTGATTTAATGCTTGAAATTTTAAATTCTTTATTGTCTAAAATTTCAATTTTTCGTGTAGGATTAATGCAAAGAGGTGTATACAAAATCCTCCATTCATTTTCATCACTATACGCAGGATTTTTACATGTATAAGCTAATTTTGATAAGTAATTAGCATAATCGAAAATTTTATTTTTATCTTTTACTGCTACTTTTAAAATATCTTTAATTGTCTTTTTTTGAATATTTTGGCTATAATTAACTTTCAAAAAAGCACAAGTATTTAAACACATTACTCCTTCATTATCTCTCATAGGTAAATCTCTTGTCACGGGTAAAATTTTAGGATTAATTTCGAAACACACACCTGTATGTTTTGCACCATATACATCCCATTTCCCATTCTTATCTTTTAGTGTTGTAAAACAAGTAGAATAAGCATCTTGAAGATTTACTCTTGTCATTTCTTTTATTATGTTTGCTACTCTATTTTGTGATAAATGCAATTGTGCAATTTGAGAATCTAACAATCTATAAAACCAAACTACTTCTTTGGTATCGTTCATATTAAATAAAGATGTTAGCCGTATCTGCTTTGTTGAAATCATATTATAAAAAGCTTCAAGACTTGTATAATGATACAATTTATCAGGTTCTTTAGATGTTGGCGGTACAACTTCAGGATTTGAACCTATAACACAACAATAAGCACTCAGATTACCATTATTATCATAATATCTTATCCAATCAAACATTTTAGATCCAGTATAATTGTACATATAACCTCCCTATGTGATAGAATTTTATAATAAAATTTACTATTTAACAATATTTTGATATCAACTTCTGCAAGCTCAATTTTGAAGATTTGGCGTTTGATACCGTCGATTACGATAAAATATTTCTCGCTGATAATTCAGAGGAAAACAAAGTCCACAACTCGGACAAAGAAGACGAAAGTTGGCTGGATGCGAACATTACTAAACGAGCAAAAGTCGGAGATTTATGGAGGCTTGGGGATCATTTTATTTTTTGCGTAGATTCTTTGCTTGCGAAGTCATTTGAACTCCTTATGCAGGGCGAACTTGCACAAATAGTCATAACTGATCCGCCGTATAACTGCAAGATAAAAGGACATGTTTGTGGACTCGGTAAAACTCAACATGAAGAATTTGCTATGGCATCAGGCGAGATGACTGATTTGGAATTTGCTGAATTTATTTCAAAATTTATGCAAAATCTTGTTAAATTCTCGGTTGACGGTTCGCTGCATTACTTGTATATAGACTGGGCTGGGTTGAATACCTTACTTACTCAAGGTAAAAAGCATTATACTGAACTCAAAAATATTGCAGTCTGGAATAAGGGCGTAGGCGGTATGGGTGCAATGTATAGGAGCCAGACTGAAATGATCCCGATATTCAAAAACGGAAAAGCAAAGCATCAAAACCATATTCAGCTCGGTAAAAATGGAAGATACAGAACAAATGTTTGGGATTATCCCGGAATTAGAGCAACAAATCCCACATCTTTAGAACTCCTAAAGCTCCAGCCTACGGTTAAATCGGTCCCCATTCTTCATGACATCTTGCTGGATGCATCATCTAAAAACGATATAGTTCTCGATTGTTTTGGCGGTTCAGGTTCAACACTTCTTGCCGCAGAACGCTGTAAACGCAGAGCCAGATTGATTGAAATTAGTCCAAGATATGTGGATGTCTCAATTTATCGTTGGGAAAGGGAATCCGGTAAAACAGCTAAATTAGTGAAAAACTTTGCGGAGGTTCAAGATGGAGAATAATAAACCTGATTTGAACGAAGCTATTAAAGCATTACGTGCTAAAAACGAGGAAAAACTGCAAAAAGATTATAAGGTCGGATACGGCAAACCGCCTAAGGATACCCGTTTTAAAAAAGGTCGTTCAGGTAACCCGGCAGGGCGTAAGAAAAAGCCCTTACCATTATCTCTGGAAGAGGCTATAAAACTCGAATTAAATAAAGAGATGACTTTAACAAATAAGGACGGCGTTAAAGAAAAAATCTCGTTATTTTCACTTCTTGCAAGAAGTTTAGTTCAAGATGCAATAAAAAATGACGGACCGTCAAGAAAAATCCTCTTGCAATCTAAGAATATACTTAAATGTAACATTCCCGAAAGCGTCAAATTTATTGACGAGCGCAATAATCCGACTGAAACGGATGAAATTCCGGAAGAGCATTTAGAAATTATAAGGGGATTGCTACATAAGGAGTTAGATAGAAGAGCACGTGAAAGTTAAAGTTCTATCTTGACTTATAGAAACCCGATTCTTAAAACGAATCGGGTTTTTGCTTACCTTTCATAAATATGCTATAATTACGTAAAATCAAAGGATAACGGCATGGAAAATGAAATTATTATTTACCAAACTCAAGATGGTCAGACAAAAATTGATGTAAGAATAGAAAATGAAACAGTTTGGTTGACTCAAAATCAAATGGTTGACTTATTTCAATCAAGTAAAGCAAATATTAGCGAACATATTTCCCATATCTTTGAAGAAGGGGAACTGAATGAAAATTCAGTTGTTCGGAAATTCCGAACAACTGCACAAGATGGTAAAAATTATGAAGTTAAACATTACAACTTGGACGTAATTATTTCTGTGGGTTATCGTGTTAAATCTTTGCGTGGTACGCAATTCAGAATTTGGGCAACACAAATTCTGAAAGAATATATGCGAAAAGGTTTCGCCTTAAATGATGATTTATTAAAACAATCTGGTGGCGGCGGATATTGGAAAGAACTTTTGGAACGTATCAGAGATATTCGTTCATCCGAAAAAGTTTTTTACCGTCAAATTTTGGATATTTACGCAACAAGTACGGATTACAATCCTAATGCAGATGAAACCAAATTATTTTTCAAAGTTGTTCAAAATAAAATGCATTTTGCCGCACACGGACATACCGCAGCTGAAATCGTATATTTGAAAGCAGATAGCACAAAAGATAATATGGGCTTGACTGTTTTTAAGGGAAACCATCCAAAAAAAGATGAAGTTACGGTTGCAAAGAATTATTTAGATGAGAAAGAATTGAATATTTTGAACCGAATTACATCTGCATATCTTGAATTCGCTGAATTGCAAGCAATCAGACAAATCCCGATGACAATGAAAGATTGGATTTTAAAACTTGATGATTTTATCAAAATGACAGGAAGTGAACTTCTTGATAATCCCGGTAAAATCTCAAAACTGGAAGCTGAAAATAAAGCACTCGCTGAGTATGCAAAATACAAAGAAACAATAAAAGATGAGTTGTCAGAAGTTGAAAAACACTTCTTGGAAGCGGTTAAACAAGCTCAAAAACAACTGGAAAAGAAAAATAGAACTAAAATTAATTAGATAATAGGAAACTCAAAAAATTATTTAAAGCATGGAACAAAAATTTTTAAAACCAAAATTTGATATGATTGTTCAACTATTAAAAGAATATAGTTTTGATGATATTATAAAATCTTTATTTGCAATTACCCTGTGGAATAATAACAATTCTGCAATTTTAAAGCAGAT
>CAJUPC010000009.1 GCA_910588555.1 Candidatus Gastranaerophilales bacterium | reverse complement strand
GTCAAAACAAAGCCGAAACTGCAGAAAATGCTCGACTCATTTTGAACACCTCCGATGATATACCTAATCATTTAATATTCAAAAATGGTAACAAGAATATTGGGCAATTACAATTACAAACAAGATCTAGGAACCCATATTTATATTATTCTTTGTTATTAGGTAGTCTTAATTCTGAATCAAAGTTTAATGTTGATGATAATATAGCTATAGGATTTGATAATAAATTAACAGGTTCAAGGAATATAGCACTTGGTTCAAAAAGTACTGTTCTCGGTAGTAGTGGTGAAGGCCTTATTGCAATAGGCTATTACAGTTCTGCAACCGGCTCTTCTGCTGTTGCAATAGGTAACCATGCTAAGGCAACAACTGATATTGGTAATGATACAGCTAGTATTGCTATAGGAAATTATTCGTCGGCGGCACCTGGCTCTGTCGCAATTGGTGGTAGTACACAATCGGATGGTGTAGCTATAAAAGGTATAGTTTATAAAAATTCATATTATGGTATTGCTATAGGAGACAATTCAACTGCAGGCTGCAATGACAGTGAAAATACATCAAGAGCAATAGCAATTGGAGAATGGGCAAAAGCATACAAAATCTATTCAATTGCTATTGGAAGTCATGTAAATGCCAAAGAGGAGGGAGCTATCGGTGTTGGAAGTTATACATCAGCTTCAGGTGAAGATTCAATTGCTATAGGTAATAAAATTTGGGATACAAGTGGCAATAATTCTATTACAACAACATCATCAGGAGTAGGTGCAATTGCTTTAGGTAATGCGTCAGAGGCAACAGGCGCTTATTCTATAGCTATTGGTTCTGCAAAAGGTACAGGTGTAAACGCACACGTAAGGACAACTGCCTCTGCTACAAATTCAGTAGCAATCGGCTATGGTGCCCAAGCAACAACAGCCAATACAATCGTTCTCGGTACAGCCGGTGAAACCGTAAAAATACCGGGTTCATTGACCGTAAAAACAACGAGTTACCCGTCTGACAGAAACCTCAAAAACATTGGCAAAGAATACACTTCAAGCTTGGATAAAATTAAACAGCTTAAACCGTTTAATTTCACCTACAAAGACGATAAAAATAAAACTCCTCGCGTCGGTGTTATCGCACAGGATTTGCAAAAGGTTTTTCCTAACGCTGTATCAAAAGGCAAAGACGGCTTCTTGACAATTCGCATGGAAGATATGTTTTATGCAGTAATTAACGCAATCAAAGAGCTAGACGCAAAAGAGTCAGAAAAAGATAAGAAAATTAAAGACCTTGAAAAAAGAATTGAGCTTCTTGAACAAAGAATTAAATAAATTTTCGCTAATAGCGAAATTCATTCATTCTTTGCCCGTCACTATGACGGGCTTTTTTTCACTATAATATTTATGCGTTTCTCTGGAAAAATGCCGCAATCTCTTTGTGCGGGAAAAATTTTACTACCGGACGGCCGTGAGGGCAGGTATATGGCATTTTTGTTGTACGCCATTTTTTTATAATCTCCTGCATTTGCCATGTTGAAAGCTTTTGACCCGCTTTAACGGAAGCTTTACAAGATGTTGTTATAAGAATTTTTTCTTCCAAGCGGTCTATATTGCCGTCAATATTTTCTAATATATCAGCTAAAATTTCTTGCGGATTTACTTTTGCAATCATTTGAGGAACTTTTTTGAAAATAAGTTCATTTTCTTTTAAAAATTCAATTCCAAATCCGAACTTTTCAAATTTATCTATATTTTCTTTAATAAGTTCAGCTTCCGAACTTGAAACTTCTATAACATCCGATACAAAAAGCATTTGAGAAACAATATTCTTTTCAGACATTAATTTTTCATATATATATCTTTCTTCTGCGATGTGCTGGTCGACAATTTCCAGTCCGTCTTCTTTTTCAACAAGAATGTAAGTATTTTTGTATTGACCTATAATATTTTCTTCCGGTTCTGTCTCTTTTTCAACAGGTACAAAGAATTGTTTTTGTGCAGCAGGAGTTTCTTCAGACATTTTTGCAATTTGTTTATCAGTCACATAAATTGTGTCATCCGGTTTGTCAAAAATGATTTCTTCCGATTGTTCAAGCTTAGGCTGGACAAAATCAACAATATTGTTGTTAGCAAACTGCACCGGCTCTATAGGACCTTGAGTTGGCTGCTGGCGTTCTACAAAGTTGGAAAGCCCCGCATGAATTGCCGAATAGATAAAGTTGAAAATTTGATTTGTGTTTTTATAACGAACTTCTTTTTTTGTCGGGTGAACATTTACGTCAACGTCAGAAGGCGGAAGCTCCAAATTTAACACAACAAACGGATATTTTCCGCTTGCAATAAGGCTTTTGTATGCGGTATCAATTGATTTTTGAAAAATCGGACATTTGACCGTTCTTGAATTAATATAAATATGATAACTTTTTTTGCTTGAACGTGTATAATTCGGCGTACTTACGTAGCCTGAAATCTTTAACCCAGAAAGGTTGTCGGTTTTCAAAACTTCTTTTAAATTTGAGATTACATCAGCAGAGTAAACTTCTTTAATTGTTTGTAGAAGATTATTTTGTCCGGAAGTTTTTAAAACTGTTTTGCCGTTCTTTTTTAATTCCAATGAACATTCGGGATGTGCTAAAGCAATTGATTGAACAAGTTCTTGAATGTATGAAAATTCGGTGTTGGAACTTTTTAAAAATTTCAAACGTGCAGGAAGATTGTAAAACAAATCTTTGATATCCATAATTGTGCCTATGGCACAGCCTGTTTCTGCGTATTTAACTTCGGAATTTTCGCACTTAACTCTTGTCCCTGTTTCAAACTCTTTTGTTCTTGTTGTACAAGTGAGTTTTGAAATTGAAATAATACTTGATAAAGCTTCGCCTCTGAACCCTAAAGTATGAATATCAAATAAATCTTCATCTGTTGCAATTTTGCTTGTTGCGTGTTTTGAAAACGCGAGCATAATGTCATCAGGATGAATTCCGCAGCCGTTATCGGCAACTCTTATATCACGGCATTCGTTATTTATTTCAATGCTTACTTTTGTTGAGCCTGCATCTATTGAGTTTTCAACAAGCTCTTTTACAACAGAAGCAGGTCGTTCAATAACTTCACCTGCCGCAATCTGGTTTATTAAATGTTTTGAAAGTTGTTTAATTCTTGCCATTAAGCCCCCATAAAGTGTGAGAAGAAAAATTGTTTAACCGCATCAAACTGTGTAAGCAATACGACAACCACAATTGATACAATCAAGCCCAATGTAACTTTGTACAGGTCTTTAATAATATGTTTATACATTTTTTTCGGAGATTCAAATCTCAATCTCTGGTAAAGTGCGACTTCGCGGCCTGCCAGCAGACCTATAAACACCCATGTTGTTGACATTGGAACATTATTTAAATTAATAAAATACAATAATAATGACGCATAAATTATGTCAATAATCGTTGCAGAACGCGGGTCTTGAACATTTGTTTTCATTTTGACGATTTTTTGAATATCTCCGCCGCGTTGATAAGTTAAAATTCCGAGATAACCTACAAAACATACCAGAACAAAAATTAATTCGCCGAAAGAAGCTTTTCTCGGAAGATACACAAACAATTTTGCAGAGTCCTGCATTAACCATTGCGACCAGATGAATGCTGTTGAAATCCATTTTGCGACCATCCACCATTTGGAAATTTTTTCATTTCCGGAGCGTTTTTGAGTATAGTAAAAATATCTTTCAACGGGACGCCCGATGATATTATAGATAACAATTGCCGCAATAAATGCAATTACATATCCGAGAACTGATTTGGTAAGCATCATCCAAATAACAGAAACATCGCTTACCGAAAATACGCTTAGTACCAAAAAAGTCGTTGCAACAGGAATTCCCCACCTTGTCAAAAGTATAAGAATTATCGGCGGCAGAAGGTACAAAAATGTAAAATGCTCTGTAACAGGAATTCGTGTTAAAAGTCCGAACGACATATCTCCGTCATTTACATACCAACCTATTCCTATTGTTAAAATAAGTATTATTGCAGAATATGCCCACAACCAATAGAACGGGGTTTGTTTGTTTGCACTTAAAAATGTTCCAAGTGTTTGTATAATATCGTTTGATACGCAGGCGTACATTGAGAGCAAAAAGCCCGCTATCATATAAAAATTACTTAGTGTGAATGTTCCCTCGAACATCATACCTCCATCTCTTTTTCAATCTACAACAAAAATAAATTCATCTAAATGTTTGATTACAAATTTGAAACATTTCTATAAGATACAGTAAAAGATTATAGGGAGATTATAGACTTGGCAAGAACAAACACAAAATTAAAACCGTTAAAGAAAGCTGATTTACAGGTAGTAAAACCTGTCAAAACTACAAAGTACAGTGATATTGATTTGAATAACTGGAAAGCTTATGACCATGTTAAAACAGATACTTTGTGGGAATTTCCTAACCGTTTGAAAGAAGGCGGACACTCTAATGAGTACCATGGAAACTACATTCCGCAAATTGCGCAGCAGCTTTATGAACGCTTTACTAAAAAAGGTGATGTTGTTCTTGACTTGTTTTTCGGCTCGGGAACGTCGGGTATTGAAGCAATAAATATGGGCAGACGCTGTATCGGTGTTGAGCTTAAAGACGAACTTGCTGAAAAAGTATCGGAAAAATTTACTCCTAAACAACTTGTAACAGATGTCAGAGTAATTTGTGGTGACTCGGCGTCTGAAGAAATCGGAGATAAAATTCAGGCAAGTCTTGATATTATGGGCGAAGAAAAAGCGCAATTCTTAATTCTTCATCCGCCTTATGACGATATTATTAAGTTTTCTGATAAAAAAGAAGATTTATCAAATTGTGAATCTACCGAAGAATTTTATGAATTGTTTGGGAAAGTTGCCAAAAACGGTTATGACAAACTTGAAAAAGGCAGATTTGCTGCGTTAATTATCGGTGACAGCTACAAAAATTCGGAAGTTCAGCCGTTAGGTTTTGAATGTATGGCAAAAATGATGAATTTAGGCTTTAAGCTTAAAGGCATTATTGTAAAAGATATTCAAGGCAACGAACGTGCAAAAGGCAAAACCGCAAACTTGTGGCGTTACAGAGCGCTCGCAGGCGGCTTCTTTATCTTCAAGCATGAATATGTGATGATATTCCAAAAGGGAGCGTAGCCGCTTAAGCCGACACATTCCGTTAATATTTTAAAGAAATTAAAAGGACTCGTTTGAGTCCTTTATTCTTATAAAATATCATGCATTTAAAGGATAAATTTTCAAATAATATAGTTTATTCTAATTATGTACATCAAAAGCATGCCAAAATTTCTAAAAGGCATGCCCTAAATCTGACAATATTACAAAATATTAACCAATCTTGAAGAAATGTTAATTAGGCTGAAATCATGTCATCATCATGGTTTTGGGGAGAAAAAAAGAAGAAAGAAACAGGGAAATATAAAAAAGTTGTCCAGCAATGATGTATAGAGTACAATTAATAATGTATTCAACTTCTTGTAGAGGAAAGATGATTATGCAGGAGACAGTTAACAAAAATCTTTTACAAATACAGGAAGATATTGCACCTTATAAACCAAATATCATTGCAGTTACAAAGTATTTCGACGAAACAGCAATAATTGAGGCATATAATGCCGGGTTAAGAAATTTCGCCGAAGCCAGAGTGATTGAGGCAGTTGAGAAGATACAAAGTCTTCCCGCGGAAATAAGAGAGTCTTCAAAATTTCATTTTATAGGACATCTTCAAACAAATAAAGTTAAAAAAGTTGTTGCAAATTTTGATTATATTCATTCCGTGGATTCGCTAAAACTTGCAAAAGCAGTGTCGGATGAAGCTCAAATTCAAGAAAAAGTCCAAAATATTCTTCTGCAAATTAATATTGCACAGGAAGAACAAAAATACGGATTTTTTAAAGACGAAATTTACGAAATTTTCACCTCGATAAACGAACTTCCAGCGATAAATATTGCAGGTTTGATGAATATGACTCCTTTAGGAGCCGATGAAAGTGAACTAAAAAAACTGTTTCAGCAAATGGCAGATTTGAAAAATGATTTGGAAAAAAGGTTTGACTGTGAGTTGAGAGAGTTGTCTATGGGAATGAGTCAGGACTATAAAACAGCAGTTAAATACGGTGCAACAATGTTAAGAATTGGCAGAAAACTATTTAAGTAAGATAAAAACGGAGGAAAAACGGTGGCAGTAGTAACAGACAAAATTAGATCAGTAGTAGATTTTTTAGTAAAAGGTTTTGAACCTAGAGAAACAATTTTCGATGAAATGGCTCAGGAAATTGATGAAGATTATCCGATACAAGACAATTTGGCTTTAGAACCTTCTTATTCATACCAGCCTGTAGCTGATAAATCAAATGAAATGAAAATAGTTAGTCATCCAAGTATTAGCAAAGGCTATGAAGTAAAAGTTATGGAACCTCGCTCTTTTGAAGATGCAGCACAAATTGTTCAGCATTTGAGAAACAGAAAAACTATCGTTTTAAACCTTCATCTTTTAGATAAAGAACAGTCACAAAGAACAATTGACTTTGTTTGCGGTGCAGCTCATGCTCTTGACGGCAAACCTCAAAAAGTCGGTGATTTAGTATTTGTATTTACACCTAGCAACGTAACTTTGTCTGTTGATGTTACTGCTAATCAAAATAAATTTAATGATTCTTTGTGGAGAGCTCCTCTTCAATAGAATTAGAATAATATGAGAAAGAGAGATAGTTGAATATGAGGACACAATGTGTCCTCTTTTATTTTTTTATATATTATGTTATATTCATTTTGCTATGAAATACTTTGCAATTTGCTATAACCAAGAAATCTCTCATTCCGTTGAGGTTAAAGATAAACTTTATAAAACTCTTTTAAACAAGGGAATTGTAGCAGAAGTTTTGAATATTGATGAATTAAAAGAAGGATTTGATTTTGTTTTTGTTATCGGCGGTGACGGTACGATTTTGAAAACTGCAAGGTTTTATGCAAGATTTCAAACTCCGATTTTCGGGATTAATCTAGGCAGATTGGGGTTTTTGTCGCAGGCTTGCAAGGAAAATATTGATTGTGCAGTTGAAAAAATATTGAATAACGAGTTTACAAAAGAAAACAGAATTATGCTTCAAAGTGGAAAGTATACCGCATTGAATGATTTTGTAATTAAAGGATGTGACACAGGCAGAACGGCTCGTTTTTCTTTGAAAATTAACGGGAAATTTGTGTGTGATTATCTTGCTGACGGTGTGATAATTGCAACTCCGACAGGTTCAACAGCATACGGGCTTTCAGCAGGAGGACCTGTTTTGACTCCGTCTTTGAATGCTTTTGTAATTGTCCCCATTTGCCCGCATACATTAACGGCGCGTCCGATTGTTGTACCTTCATCGGAAAAAATTTCAGTGTGTGTTGAAGACAAGGCTTCTGTGTCAGCTGACGGGCAGGAGTTTTTTGTGTTTGATAAGGAAATTGTAATAGAAAAGTCAGATTATATTGCTAAACTTGCTCTATTGAAAGGTTCTGAATTTTATTCTGTTTTAAGAAATAAGCTGCATTGGGCTGTTCCACCAGTTTATGAAAAATAAGGCATGCCGGATTTGTTAATATACAAGGGTTACGGACGATTATATTAATTTTTGTTCATAATTTGTGATTATTTGTTGTACTTTTTTTCTATTTAAAATAGTATGTTATTATACTATTGCAGTAAGTCAATTATACAATTACATAAAGAGGTAAAAAATAGTGGAAAATTTCGTATCAGATATCTTTGCTAGAAAAGATGAAACAACAAGCAATGATCAAATTCAAAGGTCTCCTATAAATCCTACTAATATTAAAGTTGTGGGTGTCGGCGGCGGCGGCGGAAATGCTGTAAACCGAATGATTAAAGCAGGACTTTCAGGTGTAGAGTTCTGGTTAATGAATACAGATTTACAAGTTTTGGAATACGGTCAAACTAAAAATAAAATTCAATTGGGTTCTAAATCAACATCAGGTCTTGGCGCAGGCGGAGATCCTTCAGTTGGCGAAAGAGCAGCAGAAGAAGCTCAACAAGAAATTACTCAAGCTTTGGACGGCGCTGATATGGTATTTATCACTGCAGGTATGGGCGGCGGAACAGGTACAGGTGCAGCTCCCGTTGTAGCTAAAATTGCTAAAGAATTAGGAATTTTAACAATTGCAGTTGTTACAAAACCTTTCACATGGGAAGGCCGTAAAAGACAAAACCAGGCTAATCAAGGTTTGGAAAAACTTAGAGAAGCTGTTGATGCGGTTATCGTAGTTCCTAACGATAAATTATTGCAGGTTGTTGACAGACAAGTTTCATTGACAGAATCATTTATTATCGTTGATGAAGTATTGTTGAGAGGTGTTCAAGGTATCTCTGATATCATCACAGTTCCTGGACTTATTAACGTAGACTTTGCTGATGTTAAATGCGTTATGCAAGCTTCAGGCTCAGCTCTTATGGGTATTGGCCGCGGTCAAGGTGAAGGCAGAGCAGTTAAAGCTGCTGAAATCGCTATTAACTCTCAATTGCTTGAATCTTCAATCAATGGTGCAACTGGTGTAATCGTCAATATTACAGGCGGACCTGATATGACATTACATGAAATTTCAGATGCCGCAAATATTATTCACGATGCAGTAAATGATGACGCTACAGTTATTATCGGTACTGCTGTAAATGAAAATATTCAGGGTGAAATTCAAATTACAGTTATCGCAACAGGATTTGAGATGAAAACACAAAGACCTGAAGAAAAAACTGAAGTAAAACAATTGAGTGCTTCTGATTTCTTTGCGGGAACTTTTAATTCATCAGTTTCGTCTAATACTCAAGTAAAAAGACCTTCAATGTCAAGTTCAGCACCAAGCTTTACTAATATTGAGATACCTGATTTTTTGAAAAAATAACGAATGTTTAAACCAATTTTCACACTGGGTTGGAACATGGAAAAGATTACAGAGAACGACTTTTAGCCGTTCTCTGTTTTTATATGTTACAAAATGTTAATAATTATGTTTGCGAATTAGCAATTTTTTAAATCAAAAATCCTTTATAAAGACATAGGGGATATTTAAATTATTTAAGGAAAGAATTTAAATACTGTTATAAACGGCAAGTATATGTGCCGATTATATTAACCTGAAAAATTTAGGGGAAAACACGAAAGGGGAAATTATGAGTCAATTTGATGTAAAATTTGCTGCTTATGAAAGAGCAATGAATGCAAACAACAATTTTGGTTTAAAAGGCGACGCTGTCGCTGAACAATATGGTCGTTATACTGTTGGCTTACAACATGATGAAGCGAAAGCCGCAAAGAAAAAATTTGGTCGTGAATATGGCAAAGCTTTAGCTCAGGAAAGAGCTGAACTTTCAAAAGCATTAACAGGTCAGAAAAATAATACTTCATTAGTACCTTTAAATAAACGTCCGTCACTACCATCAATGCAAGAAGTTCTTGACAGACAATTCGGTAAAAGACAGGTAATTGATTTGGGATATAATTATACTGAAATATCTTCAAAACCATTATTGGGTAATCCAGCACAAGTTCCAAATTCAGCAGTTTTTCCATCAGCAAATGCGGCTGAATACGGTAAAATGTTAGCAGAAAATCCGTTACCTGCAAAAGGTCAGATTGTTCCACTCGGGGGGGGGGCAGCTCAAGGTATCATTGCTCCTCAGCAAGAGGCTTCTGAAATTACAAATCAAAATAATAACGCAGGTACAAAAGGCAATAAAAAATTAAGTAATGCTGTTATTAATGAAAAAGTTGAAACATACAGAAAAGCTATGGAAAAACAAGGCTTGAAAGGTCAACAGCTTGAGGAACAGGTTGCTAGATATAAAGATGGCTTGGTAGCTGAACGTCAAAAACACTTCAATAAAGTAAAAGGAAAAGTTAAAGGCAAAAATATCGCTAAAGAACGTGCTCAAGGCAAATTGAAAGTAAAACCAAAAAACAACGGTGCATTTGCTAAAATCGGTAATTTCTTCAAAGGCAAAGGCGGAAAAGCCGCAGCTATCGCAGCAGGTGTTGTTGCCATCGGAGCAGGTTTATACGCTCTATTAAGCGGCTGTAAAGATGAAAAAGTTGAAGAAACTTCAGCAAAGGAACAAGAACTACTTATTGCAACACCTCCCGCAGAAGAAAAAGCAGAAGCAACAGTTCCTGCAGAAGAAACTGACACTGTAACCGCTGTGCCTGCAGATGTTGAAACAACAGAAGAAACTGCTCCGGCAGAGGTTGTGCCTGCAGATGGTGAAGCAACAGAAGAAACTGCTCCGGCAGAAGAAGCACCAGCAGAAGAAATTCCTGCGGAACCTGCTTATCAGCCGATAGTTAACATTAACGAAGATGGTTCTTATACAACTCAGAAAAATGACAACTTCTACAAATTAGCAGAAAACTTATTGAAAGATTACTGTAAACAAAACGGAGTAGATAAAGAAATCACAGGTTTCTCTCCGGAAGTTAAACAATTAGCTGAAAAAATTATGACAGATAACCATTACTGGTATGACTTTAGCTACACAGATGCCAGAAAACGTCCGTCAGCACCAATGCTTCACCCTAATAAACCTCTAAAACTTCCTGAAATCAAAGATTTCATCGAAAAGAAAGTAGATTTAGCAGCATAATAAAATAAAAAATAAAAAAAGACTGTCTTTGAGACAGTCTTTTTTTGACATATTAAATGTGCTAGTCTTGTGCGTGACCTGCTGTACCAAGTACGTCAACCATTTTGTGTTTAACCATTTCTTTAACAGCAGTTCTGCCCGGTCCCATATATTCGCGCGGGTCGAATTTTTCAGGGTGTTCAACAAAGAATTCTCTGATAGTTGAAGTCATTGCAAGTCTTAAGTCTGTATCGATATTAATTTTTGCAACACCGTGTTTAGATGCAAAGTTCAACATATCTTCAGGAACACCTTGTGCGTTAGGTAATTGACCACCAAATTGATTACATTTAGCAACAAAATCAGCAGGAACTGAAGATGAACCATGTAATACTAACGGGAAGTCATATCCTACAGCTTCATTTACAGCTTTTTTAATTTCAGCAAGTCTTTCAAAGTCTAATTTAGCTTCGCCTGAGAATTTGTAAGCGCCATGAGAAGTTCCGATAGCAACAGCAAGAGAGTCGCAGCCTGTTTCTTTAACAAATCTTGCAGCTTCTTGAGGGTCAGTGTATGTAGAATCAGCAGCTGAAACTTTAACGTCATCTTCAACACCTGCCAATTTACCTAATTCAGCTTCAACAGAAACTCCTCTTTCGTGAGCATAGTCAACAACTTTTTTAGTCAAAGCGATGTTTTCTTCTAACGGGAATCTTGAACCATCAATCATAACTGATGAGAAACCGCCGTCGATACAAGCTTTACAGATTTCGAAATCAGCACCGTGATCTAAGTGTAGTGCGATAGGAACTGTAGTTGTAGCAAGAGCTGCTTCAACAAGTTTGATTAAGTAAGTTTGGTTAGCATATTTTCTTGCACCTGCAGAAACCTGTAAAATAATAGGTGATTGAGTTTCTTCAGCTGCTTCTGCAATACCCTGTAAAATTTCCATGTTGTTTACGTTGTAAGCACCAATAGCGTATCCGCCTGCTAATGCTTTTTTGAACATTTCATTTGTTCCAACCAGTTTTCTTTCACTCATTTGAGTTCTCCTTCTTTTTACGTCAATTCGACTATATATGTGTACTTAATATCTAAAATTTTATACATGACAACGGTACTACAAACAAAAAAGCGGCGCAAGTGTAAAGAAATGTTAATATCGTATATACTATTTTACAAAGGTTGAAAAAGCTGATATAATCAAACAAATTGGGAATTAATGAATATTAGGGTCGGCAAAAAATATTTTTACCGATTTTACATAAATAATGGTGGAAAAATAGTGAGGTAATGAATTATGGCAGTAAGTCCTATCAGTAGTGTATCTTTTAGAGGTAATTATAATCAGGTAAATTTTGAGGGTAAAAAGGATAAACGAGAACAATATCATACAAGTTCGTTTACGAATACTTTAAAATCAATTCCTTTGGCAGTAGCAATAGCTATGAGCCCTTTAGTTACTCAGGCACAAGCTCCGCAGGAAAAGAATGTATTAGAAGTTCCTGTAGATACACGTGGGATTGAACCTTCTAACCGTAATGATTACTGTGCAGTAAGGTTCATTAGTAATGATGGCAATGATGAAAATGTTGAAGTCGTAAGGTTAGTATATTCATCTCCATATCGTGGTCGTTTGAAAGGTTATGAAGGCAGAGTCGAATGTAAGTATACAAACACTTTGGATGTAAATACTCTTGAGCTTCGTAATGTAACAAACAAATCAGGAACAGAAACCTGGCAGGAATATTATGCTTGGGGGCCTGCTAAAATAACTCGTTCGATGGTTAAATTACCAGATGGCACCTGGACCGGAAAGGCGGAAATTAGAAGAGTTGATGAGTTAAAAGTTCAAATTTCTAAAGAAGTTTATGATTACTTAAAAGAAATTATGGGTAACGGTGCAGAATATAAATCAACAAATAAAATTGATAATGGTTCGTCTGGTTTAACTTTTTAAAATGTTAATTTATGTAAACATGTAATTGCATGGTGAAATACAAAAATTTGCCATGTTTTTACATATATATGGTAAAAAACTAGAGAGTATTCTATGGGTTTAGAAATTAATAATGTAAATCAAATAAAAGACAAAAAGATAGTTGTACAAAACAATGCAAATATTTCTTCAAATACTCCTGTTAATATTAATGTTGGTAATAATGACGAACATATAAAAAAGCTATGTGAGAATTTTGGTATTACATCAGAGCAATATCAAGAAATAATTTCTATTTGTCCTGATTTTCTGTCGATTTCAGATGTCGAAAAACAAAAAGAAATAATTGAAAATTATAAAAACACTGCAGTACAAGACTTAAATACAGTTATTGAAACTGATGACGGACTGGCTGAAGCAGAACGTTTACGTGCAGAATATAGAATGCAGGAAACTGCCGATAAGCTCGATTATAATAAATTGTCTTCTCCTGACAAGAAAATGGCTGCTTGTATTGCAGCTATGGCTAAAAATCATTTTATTTATGGTGAAAAAGATGAAAATGGAGAAGTGATAGACAGAAGTGATGATTGGGGAAAGTTAAGTGAAGAACAAAAAACAAATTATATTAATCAATTTACACAAAATTTAAAATCATTGACAAATGAAGATGATTTAAAATATTTGAAAAACTTAGCACAGGTTAAAAGTGATAATGCAACGCAAAAAGAGATTTTAGATGCATTTATGCGTAATATTCAAGCTGCTAATATGCAGGGAATGTCCTTTAAAGAATTTAGTAAATTGGATGAATCTGAAAGATTAGATAACATTGAAATGTATTTAAGAGAATATCCTGAAGCTATGAATGATAATGATATAGCATACAAAAATACATGGAATAATATCACATCTAGAGTTGCTACTATTATTGATAAAGAAAATGGTGTAACATCTGCTTCTGAGGTTGATTTATGTCCCTCTGATGCAAGAAAATATATTAAATATCATAACTTAAATGAAGATGAGTTATTGTATGAAGCTTTAAGTGAAAAATTTGAAAAAGGAACTTTAAATCCTAAAGAAAAAGAACAGTATAAAGAATTAAATCAAATATTTTCAACCGATGCCGGTAAATTTCAGATTGATAAAGCTAAAGCAGCTAATCTTAAGAAGTTAGAAGAAGAATTTAATAATTTTGATAAAGAAAATGGTTATAAATATCAGTATGAAGAATTAAAGAAAACTTTAAATTCTGAAGAAGCAAAAAGACTTAGAAATATTACTTTACCTGAAGCGAAAACTGAATTTGATAAAAAAGTTGTTGCTGATATAAATACATTTAATGAACGTATACAAAATCATGTTAAAGGTGCGGGGGTTGAAGCTGGGGTAATTGCGTCACATATTGAACTTCAATGTAAAAATATGACACCTGCTGAACGTAAAGAGTATATAACTTCATTTATTAAGTTTTATAATGGTGCGGCTTCAGGAAAATTATTTGGTATTTATAAAAAGGAATTTTCTGATTTACTTGATAATCAAGAATTGGTTAGCCAGGCTGCTCTAGGCTCTGCAGATATGGATGAAGCTGAGTTTGAAAGACATAAAATAACTTCTGTTGCGGCAGCTAATTCATCTGACGAAATAGTTTGTCAAAATGGTATCTGTGCTATAAACACAAACTCTCAAATTTTGTCAAGCGAAAGATGTTCAGGCTCTGAATTCGATAAAAGAAAAGTTATTAACGCAAAATATAACGCTAAAGTAAACAATGTTAGTGTCTTGAATAATACCACAAAAACAAACACGACTATTACTAATGCCAGTGATGCGGTTGAAGCTCAAGGATACATTACAAACAGTGAATTCGCAACTGATGAAGTTCATGAAAATACTGTTAAAAGTGCTAAGTTGTTCGTTGTTGGAGCCCAAGCTAAGGTAATGAACCAGACAACCGAAAAAAATGCTCATGCTGCAGCTTATGTCGCAGAAAATAATCTTGTTGCAGGCTTACATAAAGATGAACAGCAAACTGCATTTCGAGGTACTCACCAAAATATTAACAAATGGTTTACAGGTGATGAAGCAATAAAATACTCAAAATCATTAGCAAATCAAATTCAATACTGTGATAAAGATAACCAGCTTGCAATGCATAATGAAATTATGACTTCTAAATATTCGGAAGTTCAAGAACATGCTGCAGGTAATATTAAAAATTATGACTCATCTGTTCAAGCAAAAGCTATTGATGCAGTTTATCAAACAGGCAATCAAAAAGCTATTGACAAAGCGGTTTCAAATATGTCGCTTTATAAAAGCGATGATGTAAAATCTCAGGAACTGGGAAGAACATTGGGTGAACATTCTATTTCTTCTGAAAAAGATTTAAAAGAAAGATTTTTGGGCGGCAAACTTACTCTTCAAGAAATTTCACAACTACCTCCTTCGCAAAGACGTGAATATTTTGTAGAAATGTATAGAAAAGCTACGCCTGCTCAAAAACTTCAATGGCTCAGCAAAATGCCTGACGGTACACAAAAGAAAACAGTTTATACATTTATTGCATTATATGATAGTAATTTATTGAATTCAATGATTGAAAATGGTAAAGGACTTGAAATGTTTACTGTTTGCAGTGATGTTGCCGCACAAAATAAAATCTTTGCATTAATGAGCAAATCTGAAAATAATGATGTAAAACAGCAATGCGAACAAATTAAGAGCGACCCGAGAAATGCTGCATTGTTTATTGGAAAGAATATAGAAAAAGAACCTAAAACAGCGAAAACATTAAATAATTTTGCCTCAGTTCCTCAAGGTTTTGCAGATGGGCTTGAATTCTTCAAAAAACACGATAAATTTGGTTCGTTTTTAAAGGCTTAACTTGATTTTTTATCTTGTTTGTTATTCAATGAAATTACAGCAATCCTTTCAGGGTTGCGAGTTCTTTAGAAAGCAGACAATTTTAAATTGCCCAAAAATATTAAACTAGCGAAATTTGCAGGATTTTGTTACGGTGTGAAAAGAGCCGTTGAAACTGCTAAAAAACTTAAATCAGAAAACCCCGACAAGAATGTTTTTGTGCTCGGTGAACTTATTCATAATTCCGATGTTATTAATGAACTTGAAAGCTTGGGTATTAAAACTTTGAATGAAATCCCCGAAAAAGGCCACGGGATTTGCGTTATTAGAAGCCACGGAGAAAGCCCGCAGGTTATTGAAAAAATTAAACAGGCCGGATTTGAGCCTGTCGATTTGACATGCCATGACGTTAAAAAAGTTCAGCAAAAAGCAATTGAACTTGCTAAAGAAGACTATTTTGTAATAATTGTAGGCAAATCAGAACACCCTGAAGTTATTGCAATTAGAGCGAATGCAGAACTTTACAGCAAAAATGTTGTTGTTGCTGTGTCACCTGAACAATTGAAAGAATTTGAACAAGATATTAAGTCTCATAAGCGCGTGGGTGTTGTTGTGCAAACTACTCAAAGAATTACTACACTTAACTCTATTGTTGAATATTTAACATCAATTGCTAAAGAAATTCATATTGCAAACACAATTTGCCAGAGTACTTCAATGCGCCAGACAGAAGCAAAAGAACTTGCAAAAGAAAGTGATTTGGTTATTGTTGTAGGCTCTAAAAAAAGTGCAAATACAACGCATTTAGCCGAAATTTTAAAAGATATTACCAGAACAATTCACATTGAAAACGATGATGAATTAGGAAATTACAGAGATTTGATTGAAAACTCTCAAAATATTTCAATCACTGCAGGAGCATCTACTCCGCAAAATATAATAGAAAAAGTCATAAATAAATTAGAAGGAGATATTTAAAAATGACACAAACATTAGAAAAAATGGATGAATTCGAAAGATTGTTAGAAGAATCTTTCTCAAAATCTTTTTCAGTAGCTGATATCGTTGAAGGTACAGTTATGAAAAAAGAAAACGACGGTTACTTAATCAGCGTTAAAGGCGCTAAAACAGAAGCATTCTTGCCTAACAAAGAAGTTTCTTCAACTGACGAAACTCTTGAAACAGGTGACGAAAGAGAATTCTATGTATTGAAAGAAGAAAATGACGAAGACGGTATGCTTCTTTCGCTTAAAAGACTTGCTTTTGCACAAGCTTGGGCACAGCTTAATGACGCTAAAGTTCAAGGTGATACAATCCTTGCAAAAGTTGTTTCTATCGTTAAAGGCGGCGTTTTGGTTGATGTGGCTGACTTGAAAGGTTTCATTCCTTCTTCTCAATTGAGAACAGGAACTCCTTTTGACGGCTTGATTGATACAAAAATCGAAGTTAAAGTTTTGGAAGCTGATCCTAAGAAAAACAAACTTATCTTGTCTCAAAGACAGGCTGTTGCTGAACAAAGAGATCAAGTTGTTGACAATATCTTGTCAGAACTTCAAGAAGATATGGTTGTAAAAGGTGAAGTTGTAAGAATTGCTGATTTCGGCGCATTTGTTGACATCAACGGTATTGACGGTTTGTTACCTATTTCTGAAATTTCATGGTCAAGAATTAAACATCCGTCGGATGTAATTTCTTTAGGTGAAACTATTGAAGTTAAAATCATTAAAATTGACAGTGAATTGAAAAGAATTTCATTGTCATTGAAAAGAATGGGTGAAGATCCATGGCAGCAAATCGAAGGTCAATTTGAAGAAGGTCAGGTAATCAAAGGAACAGTTAATAAAGTAACAGGTTTTGGCGCATTTATTAACATTTTCCCGGGTGTAGAAGCATTATTGCCTGTTTCTGAAATGGCAGAAGAAAACGTAAATCCGTTCAATACATTCAAAGTTGGCGACAGTGTAGAAGTTTTGATTAAAAAATTCACTCCGCAAGAACACAGAATTGCATTGAGCATAAAAGACATCAATAAAGATGCTGAATAGTTAAAAAGTAAATTTAAATGAGGGTTCAAATTTCTGAACCCTCATTTATTATGTAACTATTTATTTCATCAGAAATATTATACATAATGTTTGACAACGTGGATAATTGACTGCATTCTTCACTATATAAATTTTTTTCGTTATTACAATAATCCTTTAATATTGCAGTAAGATTGTAATTATCATTGATTAACTTAGCAATTCGTTTGTTGATTTTCATAAAATCCTTTCTTTTGTAAATAATTAGTTGCTATAGTGTAGATATCTACACTATAGCAACTGGAAAGAAAAAAGTCAATAGTGTATAATTAAACAATGGATAAAAAATTATTTGAACAAGAATTAGGTTTATTTATACGAAATGCTAGAAAAAAGAAAAATCTGTCCCAAGAACAGTTGGCAGCTTTTGCAAATTGTGGATTATCGCATATAGGAACAGTGGAGCGTGGAGAAAAAGGTATATCTTTTTATAACTTATATAAAATTGCGAGGGTTTTAGATATTGATATAAATAAATTTATAAAAGAAATAGAATAAAAAAGCTTCCTTTTGGAAGCTTTTTTATTCTCCGAAATAGTTTTTCAAACCGACTGAAAGTTTTTTGTTTTTACACAGTTTTTTCAATTTTGCAATTGCACGGTTTTCGATTTGGCGGATACGTTCTCTTGAAACGCCGTATTGTGAACCAATTTCATCAAGAGTTTTTTTGCTTCCGTTGTTGTCTAGTCCGTAGCGCAAAATAAGAACATCTCTTTCTTTCGGGCTTAACTGGTTAAGCATTTTTCTTATATCGTCAAAAAGGTTTTCTTGTGAAACTCTGTTTTCGGGTGCGATTGAATCTTCGTCAACAATAAAGTCTGCAATTTTTGATGAATCTTCCGATGAACTTGCCGGAGTTTCCATACTTATTGTTGATTGAGCTGATTTGACGATAGCTGTAAGCTTGCTTACGGGAACTCCAAGACGGTATGCAATTTCTTGTTTGGTCGGTGTATGGCCGAGTTCGGTTGTTAAATCGATTGTAGCACGTCTGATTTTTCCTAAAGATTCAATCATGTGGATTGGAAGTCTTATAATACGCGCTTTGTCTGCAATTGCGCGTGTAATTGACTGCTGAATCCACCATGTTGCATAAGTTGAAAATTTATAACCTTTTGAGTAATCAAATCTTCCTGCAGCTTTCATTAAGCCCATATTGCCTTCTTGGATTAGGTCTAAGAAGGAAAGTCCGCGTCCAATGTATTTTTTTGCAATACTTACAACAAGTCTTAAGTTGGCATTTACAAGAACGTCTTTTGAAAATTCGTCATGTTCTTCAAATATTTTTTTAGCAAGTTCATATTCCTGCTCTGATGAAAGCAGGGGAATTTTGCCGATTTGTTGTAAATAAATTCTAACACTGTCATCAGAATTTACTGATGTCAAATTCTCTTGAACTTTAGGGTCTTCAACAGATTCCAAAACATCTGCGTCTTCTTCTTCAATATCAAGTTCGTGGAAATTTATATTTTCATCAGAAATTTCTTCCGTTAATAATCCGTATTTTTCAAGCTCTTTTTTCATTTATTTTTCTCTCTTCTTGTTATTATATCTGATTTTTCAGTTTTTGTCTAACTGTTTCAAAGATTATTGCGCTGAGTGCATTTGAAACATTAAGCGAGTTAAATTCTTTTAACATCGGTATTTTTACAATAAAGTCCGAAAGTTTAAGAAGCGATTTTGAAACTCCTGCATGCTCTGCGCCCATAATAAGTGCAAAATTCATATCATTATATTTTACATCATAGTAATTATCTTTTGCACTTGCGTCGGTTGCAACTACCCACCAGTCGGAATTTTTTAATTTCTGAACTGCATTAACAAGACTGTTTACTTTGATTATCGGAATATGATTAATGGCTCCTGCGCTTGTTTTTTCAACTATGGCATTGACTTGAACATTACGTCTTGAAGGGATTATGATACCTGAAACGCCTGCGCATACACAGGTTCTGATAATTGCTCCCAGATTATGTGAGTCTTCAATGCCGTCTAAAATAACAAGTGCATTATTTTCATGTTCTTCTTCCAAAAATTCGTCCAAATCTTTATATTGAATAGGCGAGATTTGAGCAATTACGCCTTGGTGGTTGAATTCTGCATAAGGAAGAAATTTTTCTTTTGCAACGAATTGGAATACTATTCCTTGTTCACGTGCCAAATCTTTAATTTTGTTCAGTTTTGAGTCAGAATGAATGCTTTTTGAAATGAGAATTTTGTTAATTTCTCTGTCGCCTGCAATTAATGCTTCTGTTACGGCGTTTTTTCCAAAAATTATATCTTCCATTATTTTGACACCTCCAACATTCTGTCAATACACCCAAGGGCTTTTAAGGCAATTTCTTTATCAACATCAATTTCGTGTTCTTCTTTTTCTAATGCGTTGTAAATATCAGTGAGAGTGTGCCATTTCATGTTCGGACAAATTATGTTTTCTTTTATCAAAATAAATTCTTTATCGGGATAATCTCTCTGTAATCTGTCAACAACACCTTTTTCGGTTGCTATGATAAATTGTTTTTTATCGCTTTCGATTGCATATTTCATAATCCCTGTTGTAGACCCGACGTAATCCGCTAATTCTGTTACTGATTGATGGCATTCGGGGTGTGCAAGAACAGGTGCATTCGGGTATTGTTGTCTTGCGTTTTTAATGTCTTCAGGTCTTATTTGCAGATGCGTCGGACAAAATCCGGGATAAGTTATAACTTCTATATTGCCTAATTGTTTTTCAACCCATTTGCCTAAATATGTATCAGGCAAGAAAAGAATTTTATCTGCATTCATGCTTTTTACAACTTTGACTGCATTTGAACTTGTACAGCACATATCACATTCTGATTTTACTTCTGCTGTTGAATTAATATAGCATACTGTCGGAATACCGGGATGTTTGCTCTTGAATTCTCTGAGCTGATTTAATGAAATCATGTCTGCCATTTTGCATCCTGATTCCAGTCTCGGCAAAAGCACTTTTTTATCAGGACATAAAATTTTTGCGGTTTGAGCCATAAAATAAACGCCTGCAAAAAGAATTATATCAGCGTCTGTTTTTGCTGCCATTTGACTTAAATATAATGAATCTCCGACAAAATCCGCAACTTCATCTATCTCCGCATTTTGATAGCAATGTGCTAATATCACGGCATTTTTCTCTTTTTTTAATTTTTTAATCTTTTCAATCAGCTC
Source organism: Candidatus Gastranaerophilales bacterium (assembly GCA_910588555.1). GTDB lineage: Bacteria > Cyanobacteriota > Vampirovibrionia > Gastranaerophilales > Gastranaerophilaceae > Stercorousia. Next base: position 40,594 of record CAJUPC010000009.1, on the reverse strand, counting down.
GTTCATTCGGGGAACTCTCCTACGTTTAGTGTAAATTTATGTTAAATTTTATGTCTTTACAAAATATATTGTATAATAAAAATGTAAGTGAGTAAATATAAGAAAAAGATTATTATGGATTTAAACAATATTTTATCACAATTAGGAAGTCGAAATAGTAAAGATATAGTATATTTGTCTGTAACTCCGGGAGTAGGACTGGAGCTTATTCAGCTTGAAGCGTCAAGTCATTCTGTAAAAACTTATGCTTACAGACCGCTTCAATATAACGAATCGTTAAGACAAATTGCTGATATGGACGCTTTTAGAGCTGCCGTTACAGAACTTTTCGAAGAAACAAAGATTAATATAAAAAGCAATGTTGTCTTAAACTTACCTATGGTGCTTTTTGGCAGTAAAGAACTGCCTTTATTGCTCGGTGATGAAGCAGTTACAGAAGCTTTAACATCAGAAGTTGAGCAGTCATATCTATTCCAGCGCTACGAACCGCTTGTAAGCTGGGTTGATTCGGGTATTCAATCATCAGGTGATATGAGAAAACTGTTCTACACAGCAGTTCAAAAAAATGTCGTTGAAGAAATTCAAACTATTTTAACAGAGCTTGGAGCAAGGCTTGTTAGTGTTGAAATGTCTTTGACTTCTTTATTAAAGGCCCTTTCTTATTCCGGCCTGGTAGAAGAACAGATGAAAGACAATGTTACCTGGAATTTAATGCTTGTAAGTCCAAGCGGATACTCTATTGTATCAATGGCAGGTAAAAATATTATTGATTATTATGAAGAACCGCTGGCTATAAAATCTTATGAAGGTGATGAAATTTATAATGCTATTAATGCGTCTGCACAGATTACATTAATGAGTTATCCTGCAAATTACTTGTATGTAGTGTCAGAAACCGATATGGTTAGTGCCGAACTTTTAGCATCAAGAATTCAAGCTGATGTAGCGGTAAATTATTTTGAAAATAATTCATTTAGAAAACAGGATATAATTCCGGTAAGTCTTGAAATCCTGGAAGAAACTGCTGGTAAGATTTCACTTGAAGCTGTGGGTATAGCCTCACAGGTTTCCTTGCAGGAAAAATTTAATTTCCTTGGGGAATCAGAGGTTTTTGATGATCCAAATGAACTTGTTCATGTAGTTTTAGGCTCGTTAGAATTTGCGGTTTCTCCAAATACAGCAAGAAATATTTCTGCAGTTGCCTGTGGAATTATATTGCTGCCATTCTTGATTATAATGCTTATGCTTCCTATGGCGGCAAAGCAAAAACAGGCAAAACTTGACGATTTAAATACCCGTCTTGAACAGTTAAATTCTCAAATTGGACAAAAACAAGGCGATTTGAATGAAGCCGGTAATTTCAATGCAAATAAAGAAATTAAAAAAGTATTATCAAATAACAGAGCCAAATTAATCGGATATACTGCTCTTGGTGAGTCCGTTACTAAAAATTTGTGGATAACTTATTTTTCTGTTAAAGATGACGGAAAATTTGATATTAAAGGTGCGTCTGAAAATGTTGAAGATATTTATACATTCTTCCGCAATATGAAAGATTCACTTCTTAATACAAAATTGAGAATTCATAAACTTGAAATGATGACAAATTCGGTTGATGAAGCTGTTTCAATTGATATAAATCAGCCTGCTGAGTATGAATTTGAAATTACAAATATGTCTGATGCAGAACTTGCACCGCTTCCTGCTGCCGACTCAAAACAACAGCCAGAACAAAAACTAGCTGCACCGAATTTAAAACCTCAGCCTATTCCTCAGGAAGAATTAAAATAGGGAGTTAATCGTGGAACAATATAATATATATTTAAAAAAATTTAAAATTGCAATAGCTATAGCTGTGGCTGCTATTGCTTTATTGATTTTCTTTATATCTAAAATTATTCCGTCTGTTCAAAATATTTTTCAAATTCAAGGCGAATATAAAACAAAAATGAGTGAAATTTCTGATGCAGAAAGAAGACTTGAAGATATGAAAAATGACGAAAAGCGTACGGAAGCAGAAGAGCAAAATCTTCCTAAAGCTGTTTTTAAACCTATAAATGAAGGATTGGACACAGAAGGCGCTATATCGGATGAATTTGCGGAAATTTTACAGTTAATTCGTGAAAATAAAATTAAAACACGTTCTGTTCAATATGAATATGACCCGCAGGATGATATCTTTGTCAAAAATGCAATGAGAAAATATCATGTTTGCCGTGTAACAGCAGATTTTATTGCAACGTATTCTCAGTTTGAAAACTTTTTGAGAGATTTGTACAAACATGAACACTTTTTGGAAGTGTCTTCTATTGAAATTACACCTTATGAAAAAAATAAAAAGATTTTGCTTATAAAATTTGTTATGAAATTATATGCACAAAGAGATGCTTCATCAGCTGTTGATAGTTCAAAACCGGTTTCAAGACCGTCTGAAAGACCGCAAGGAAACAGACCTGAAGCAATACCTGCAGAACCTTTGCCAGCAGGTATGCCTCAAGATGAATTTTAGTCTTCGCAGAATAACTTATAATTTATACCAAACAATTTTTCTTTATTTTTTATACAGCTTGCACAATACGATGTTTCTAAAGTATTGTGTTTTGCGTAATCGCTAAAATCTGAACCGCATCTTCCTCTGTGGTCATTTGCTAAAAATGGACAGCTGTAAACACCTTTTGCAGTTAAAATCCTGCCATATTCACAGTCAAGACTATTCCAGCTCCATTCTTCAATATCGTTTGTTTTTGAATTTTTATCAAAATATTCATTAATTGTAAAATTGCTTGCGGTTGCTTCAAAACCTGCTTTTTCGCAAATTTTAGTAAATTCTTCTATTAAAACTGATTTATCTTCTTTATAATAATTGGTTATGCATAAAATAGGGTTAAAACCGTATTTTGAAAGACTTTTTATTGCGTGGACAGTTTGTCTGTATGAACCGCGGCCTCTCAAATCGTCGTTTTTTACTTCGTCATAGTGGTCTATACTCAATTTAAATATGATTTCATAAGAACTTTCGTCTTCTACTCTTTTTAGAAAACGAACTTTTTTTTCATTGATGAATGTTCCGTTTGTAAAAATACACACATTACAGCGTTTAAGGCATAAGCGTAAAATTGTATTAAAATCAGGATGAGTCATTGGTTCTGCACCTGTTAAATAAATGCATTCAATATTCTCTGATTTGGTGTCGTTTATAGCTTGTTTAACCGCGTCAACTGATATAAAATCTTTAACATTTTTGTTAAGCGGAAATTTTATATAGCAATGTTTACAACGCTGATTGCAATTTTTTTCTGTCAGTTCAATAAATAAATTGTTTAATTCCTTTAACTTGCAAACCGGGGTTTGGAAAATAGCATTTGTCATATAATTTTAACTCCTTCTTTAATTTTATAATATGGGGTGAAAATCAAAAATAAATTCACCGATAGGGTAGTTGTGTCAGAAGTTTAAAATTTTATACCAAATTTGTATATTTATTCGTTAAAAAAATCATCAGGCTTTTTGTCTTGAAGCCATTTGCTCATAATATAATGTTCATAACTTAAAGCAAAGTTATAAAGGGCATTTACAAGAACTCGTCCGCTTTCGGATTTGCCGACTATTAAAAAATCTCCGCTTTTGTTGCAGGCAAGCATAATTTCTTTGTGGACGATTTTGTCAATATGATTTTTGGGATTTTTATTAATCACAAATTTAACCCATTCACAAAGAAGTTTTGTGGTTGTGGTTTTGTTAGAAATTATTTGTTCGTTTCTTTCTTGTAAATATGTCGCAAATTCTTTTAGTATCATTGTATAACTCTTATTGTGCAAACGGAGTTGTTGCTGCAAGGCAGACAATATCTGTTATGCCGTTTTTATTTAATTCTTTAATCATTTCTTCAAATGTAGAACCTGTTGTACAGATATCGTCGATAAGAAGAAGGGTTTTACCGTTATAATTTTCTTTTTCTACTTTGAACGCTTTGTTTAAATTTTCCATTCTTTGAGCGCGCTTAAGTTTATATTGCGGTTTTGTATCTTTAATCCTTTTTATCAAATCTTTGTTCAAAGTATTGTTTGTCAACCTGCAAAATTCTTCACCGGCAAGGTTCATATGGTTGTATTTACGTTTCTTTTCACGTTTCGGATAAATAGGTACGGGAATTACTTCAAAATCATTTTTATCAGTAATCTTTTCAAGATATTCTGCCATAAATTTTGCCAGATAAAAAGCTAAATCTTTTTGGTTATGATATTTTAAACCTCTAATAAGTTTTTGAAGATTTTTTGAATAAACACCTGCGCAATAAACTTTTTTACCTTCAACAATTCTGTTCACCTGAACAGGTAGAAAATCCATATCATCGTAGCATTTGGAGCACATTCTGACAGCTTCTTTTGAAGATCTGCAAAAATAGCATTTCTTCTTGTAAACCCAATCCAATAAGCTTTCCAAAAACTTTTTCATAGATATATTATACTACAATGGAATTTTTACACAAAATTCTGTTTGTACATTTTCTTCGCTGTTGACCGTAATTTCTCCTCCGTGTGATTTAATAATCTGTTGGGAAAGATATAAGCCTAAGCCTGTTCCTATTTTTCTGAATTTTTTTGCTGCCGAGTAATATTTGTTGAATATAAGTTTAAGTTCTTTTGGCGGAATTCCCTGTCCGTAATCGATTACGGCAATTGTTATATAACCGGGAAGTTCACCTGTTTTAATATCAATTTTTTCTTTTGTATTGCTGTGAGAGATAGCATTTGAAATCAGGTTTTTAATTACTCTTTCCAACTGCATAGCATCTGCAGTTACTTTTATATCTCTTGATGGAGTGAAGTTTATTGTAATTCCCGAGTTATTTGCAATCGGCTGAGTTTCAGCTATGACATCTGTTAAGAACTTATTAAGCATTATATTTTCTTTTAACAGCTTAATTCCTGTTTCTTTAATTTTATATGTTTCAAGAATAATTTGCACCAGCTCTACAAGCTCTTGATTTGAGTTTTTCATGTTCAAAAGAGCTACGTGCTGTTTTTCGTTGATTTTGCCGAATTTTCCTTCAAGAAGGAAGTTAATAATGTTTGATTCGGCAACAATCGGGACTTTAAGGTCATGGGTTAAGGTTGCAACGAAATCTTCTTTTAAAGTTTCAATTTCTCTTTCTGTTGTAACGTCTTTTACAAGAATCACATAACGATTTTTGTCATCATCAAGTGAGAGTTTTATTGTATTCATTATAAAGTTGTTTGTAGGCGTATGTTTAATGAAGACATCTTGATTTCTCATTTTTTCGATAGGAGTGTCATCGCTTATTTGAATGTAGTCAAATATGTTTTTGCCTATTATATCGTGTCCTTTGTCTCCAAACCACTCGCCAAGCTGAGGGGTTACACGTAAAATATTATATTTGTCATTGATGATTAAAATCCCGTCAGAGAGAGAATTAATAACAGATTCCAGCAATTTATTCTGGCGCATTAATTCATTTTGGTATTCAACAATCATCTTTTCTCTGTCATTAAGAGTTTCAACCATTCTGTTAATGCTGTCGGTAACATTTTGGTATGTCGGGTGATTTATTTCATCAATTTTTGTTGACAAATTCCCGTATCTGACGGAGTTTACGGTATTTGTAACCATGCCTAAATAGTCGTTGATTTTAGACCAGCGTTTGTTTGTCTGACGCGTTATCAAAAACAACAGTACAAATACTAATATAATTCCTAAATTTAACAAGTACCACAGCATTTTTTTACCCTCTTTGACGATTTTAGTAGAACATTTTATATTTTGGTGATAGGCTTTTTTACCCTCTCTAACGATTTTTATGATATAATTATACCAGATAAGGGATAATTTGTATATGCTTAAACTGCCGAAAACAATTAAAATGATTATAACTGATTTTGACGGTGTAATTACCAACAATTGTGTTTATATAAATGAAGATTTTACTATGAGCAGAAAGCTTAATTTTAAAGATATAATGGCGTTTTCTATTTTAAGAAAAAATAATTACGAAATTGCGATTATTTCCGGGGAGAAAAATTCTGCGATTGAAATTATGGCTAAAAAATTTAAGATTGAAGAAATTCATCAAAATATTAGAATTAAAATAGATGTTCTAAAAAATATCATCGAAAAATATGGACTTTCAAAAGAAGAATTTTTGTATATAGGCGATGATATCAACGATATTGAGTGTTTGGAATATGCAAAATATAAAATTACTGTTCCCCATGCCGTTAAAAAAGTGAAATCGGTTAAAGATATTCAAATCACGGAAAGTGAAGCCGGAAATGGAGCATTTAGAGAGGTGGCGGATTGTCTGGTTGGTTAAAAAATATTTTTGATAAAGTTAAGGAATTGAGCAGCTCGGTTGATACTTATAAAAAAGATACTGTTATCCAGTCACTGCCGTCTTTGGCTTCTGTAAATCGTGCGAAAAAACTTCTTGAAAAGCAAAAATATGACGAGGCTGAAGCAATTCTTTTAAAGGCACTTGAATTGCCGCAACAAGACCCGCTTGTTTATAAATATCTCGGTGCTGTTTATGAAAAAATCGGTAAGCACGAACTTGCTGTGGATAACTACCAAATATCTGCGGATTTAAACCCCCATGACAAAATTATCTGGCAAAGACTCGGGTTTTCATTGATATCTTGCAACAAATACGAACAGGCTGAAAAATCGTTTGAAAATGCTGATAAAATTCAGCCAAACAATACCGATACTTTCACTGGCTGGGGCATGGCTTTTATGAAGCAGGAAAAATTTGCTCAGGCAAGAGAAAAATTTCAAAAAGCCGCAAAATTCAATAAATATAATTTTTCAGCTATATTTTTGTGTGCGGTTATGGAAATTAAACTTGAAATGTATGATATTGCAGAAACAAAACTTGCTTTTCTTGCAAATGTTGCACCTAACGAAAATAACACTTTTGAGTATGCTCGCTTGAAAGCGTTGAAAGATGATTACGAAGGAGCTATTCATTATGCTAAGAAATCTCTGGATTTTAATCCAAATATGCTTTCTGCATATATTATACTCGGACAGGTATATGCATTTATATATGATAAAGAAAATTCTTTAAAATATTTTACTCTGGCAGAAGAAAAAGGGCTTTCTAATTCGAATTTGTATCTTGAATGGGGAAAGGCTTTGGAAAAATTTGGTAATTTTGAGCAAGCACTTGAAATGCTGAAAAAGGCTTTGGAAGAAGATAATGAAGATGTGGAAGTTCTTTCACATATGGGATTATGTCTTGTTTCGAAAAAACAGTTTGATGAAGCAAATCCGTTATTAGAAAAAGTTTTGGAAAAAGAGCCTGAAAATAAAATTATTAAAAAAGCTCTCGGGATTTTAAAATATGAAACAAATGATATTCAAAATGCACTTTCATATTTCAGATGTGACGATGAAGACGCTGTAAATTGTTATTATCTTGCTAAATGCTATGAAAAATTAAATAATTACACAAAAGTTAGAGATTATTACGAAGCTGCAGTAAGAATAAATACAAATAATATGGATTATTATATTGATTATGCAAAATATTTGATATCCGTAAATGACTTTGCTGACGCGCAGAGAAAGCTTCGCAAAGCTTTGAAAACAGATGATAATAATATTGTATTATTAAATTTGTTATTTTATTCAAGTTACATACTTGTCAAAGAAAACATTTGTGAATATAATATAAAAGAAGCTGTAACAATAGCAGAAAAGATTGAAAGTATTAATACAGACTTGTTTGAATACCCTGAGCAAAAAGCTGAATTGACACAGATTTTGCAAAGCATGAAAGAGAAATAAATTGAGAAAGATTATTGTTCAAAAGTTTGGCGGGACATCAGTAGCCGACACGGATAAAATAAAAAATGTTGCAAGAACGGTTATAAAAGAAAAAGAAAACGGAAATGACGTAGTAGTCGTTGTTTCAGCGATGGGTCATACGACAGATTATCTTGTTAAAATGGCTAAAGATTTGAGCCCTAACCCATCAGGCAGAGAAATGGACATGCTTTTGTCTACCGGCGAAGGTGTTTCTATCGCCCTTCTTGCTATGGCTATTCAGGCTCAAGGCTATTCTGCTGTCAGCTTTAACGCTATGCAAATCGGTATTATGACCGAAAATGTTCATTCAAAAGCAAGAATTGTAGATATTAAAACAGAAAAACTGCGTAAAAACCTTAATGAAGGTAAAATTATAGTTGTTGCAGGATTTCAGGGGGTTACAGAAGACGGTGAAATTACTACTCTCGGACGCGGCGGCTCTGATACATCGGCGGTTGCTCTTGCGGCGGCTTTAAATGCTGAAAGATGCGATATATACACAGATGTTGAAGGGGTTTATACAACAGACCCGCGTGTTGTTCCGAATGCTTCAAGATTGGATAAAGTTTCTTATGAAGAAATGCTTGAACTTGCGCATGCTGGTGCTAATGTTCTTCATCCGAGAAGCGTTGAAACAGCAAAACAATTTGGTGTCCCAATGAGGGTCAGAAGCAGTTTTAAACTTGATAATTTAGGTACTTTAATATTAGGAGTTGAAAAAATGGAAATTTATAAACCTGTTACAGGTGTTGCGGCTGATTCGTCGCAGGCAAGAATTGTTGTTTGTGATGTTCCCGATAAACCGGGGGTTGCTGCTAAATTGTTTACAAAACTAGCAAGCGAAAATATTTCTGTAGACATGATTATTCAGTCTTATGCAAGAAAAGTTTCTAATACAAACGATATTGCATTTACAATTGATATGGCAGATTTATCTAAAACTGTTTCTGCACTTGAAAACTTGAAATCGGAAATAGGTTTGACAGGTGATATTCAAATTAACGATAATATCGCTAAGGTTTCAATTGTCGGTGCTGGGATGATTGACCGTCCCGGGGTTGCTTCAACAATGTTTGAAACTCTCGGTCAGCAAGGTATAAATATCAGAATGATTTCTACAAGTGAAATTAAAATTAGCTGTTTGGTAGACAAAGATGATGCACAAAAAGCTGTTAAAGCGCTCCATGAAGTTTTTGAACTCTCATGTGATGAAACAGCTGATGTAAAAGGCGACTTGCCAGACGTGTAGTTTAAAAAAAATTTTTATAAAACAGATTATGGTTGAGCCATAATCTGTTTTTTTATAAAAAGAAAAGAGCCTCGTTAGAGGCTCGCTTAAGAATAGTTGGAAGTATGAAAAAGATTTAATGATTATATTTAACTGAATAAGTGTTCTTTTTACAATTACCCCTATGATTAATATTGTTTTAGCCGATTTACCTATATAAATTTGTAAATATTACCCATGCTTCTATATATGTTTAAAACGAAAGAATAATTAAGTGCTTCAATAAGTGTACTTTTGCCACTTTATGCTGCTGTTCAATAAAATTAAGGGTTTACGGGACCTTAATAAAACTTTACGCTAGGGGTTGACAAATTAAAATTTATAGTTTATAGTAAAAATGTTAGATGAAGTGTTAAATAAACACTTAATAAGAACCTCACCACTCAGTAGTATTAAAACTAAGGAGATGGCGAAAAAGGAGGAAACAAAATGATTACTATTAATCCTGTTAAATTAAATAATATAAAAACTATTACTTTCGGAGAAGGTAATTTGAATAACATAACCCCGAACGTAGCGATTTTATCGCTTCAAAATCCCAATGCGAAGATTAATTTTGAGAATGACCTTATCAGATCTCAAAAAGCAGATATGGTTCAAAATCCGAATATGTTTAAAGCATTCGCTGCTAAACTTCGCAAGACTTATAATATACTTTTTTCACCCGAATACGACAGAGCCAGAGCAGAAAGAACTCCTGCGCATATATCTTTCTTAGGTTAAGCGCTTCTGTTGTAAAATTACCCCAAATTGCATGACCATGCAGCTAAGTATTTATTTTATAAGTTAAGATATCCTTTCTTTTAGAAAGGATATTTTTTATGGACGAAAAAATTAAAGAAACACGTTTTAATTCTGATAAAGCTAAATGCTTTTTCTCAAAAATTTTAGCATTTACTTTAGGACCTGTTGAATTGAAAGATTTGCTTGATGAAGGCAAAGTTAAAGTTGTTGATGTAAGACGCCCCGAGGATTATGAAATTGCACATATACCTTCTGCTGTTTCTATTCCAAAAGACGAACTTGCAAACAATTTGGATAAACTTTCTAAAGAAGAAGTTACAGTTATATATTGTTATAATCAGCAATGCCATTTAGGTGCAAGAGCTTGTTTAATCCTTGCTGATTACGGTTATCCTGTAATGCTTTTGGAAGGTGGATTTAAAACCTGGACAGAAGATTTTCGTTTTGCTGTTTCTTCATAATTTTAAAAGGGCGATTTTCGCCCTTTTTTGTTAAATATTTGCTCCGCCGTCCTGCATTTTTTCAAGAACCTTTTTGCTTCCTTCTTTTGCTTTGGCAATTTCAAGTGCAAAAGTTGTTGCTTCCTGATCACGGTTTATAGCTTCTTTTAATCCGGTCATTTCATCAAGATTAAGGTTTGAAAGCAGTGCTGTGTCCGAATTAAGGTAAATTTTAAATAATTTTTGCGACATATAATCAAAACCGGGAAGTTTCATTTCTAAAGAATACCATTTGTAAAACTGGTGAAGCATATAATAAGGGTCAACTGCCCCGTTTCTCATTATAAATAAGGGTTTTGATTTTAAAGAAAAGCCCGATTTTGCGATTGCGTTTATATACAATGCTTCTATGCCTTCCAATTGTGTAATTAACCCTTCTTCTTCTTTAATTACGCTAAGGATTTTGTCTGCGTTATCAAGTTTTACAATTTTTGTGCCTTTGCTTTCTATGTATTTAAGAAGTTTTTCGGGATTATTTTCACAATTTCTTACGATATCAGTTACATTTTTTCTTACGAGTTCAATATTTTGTTCAGTTTTTGATGTCAAAGTCATAGTAACATTACTTGAAAGTACTGTTTTGGATGTAGAATTCGAACTCGAAGATTTGAAATGTCTGCTCAATTTTTTTGTTAATTTTCTTTCTTGAATTTCAAGAAAGAAATATATAATTTTTTGAAATGTATTCATAAGTACAGTATATATTAGATTTCTCGGCAGGTTTTCATCTAAATGGCGGATTTATTAAAAATGTATAAAGATTGTAAAATTCACACTTGCTTTTCGATTTTCTTTATTTTATAATGTAATTGTGAAATAAATCACGATTTAAATCTACATTTACTTTATATAGGAGACAAAAAGTATGACAACAAAAAGCAAAAAGACAGTTGAAAACCTTGAAAAAGCTTTGAACAGCTCTTCATTGGTTGACAATGCCGAACAATTGGAATTGCTTATCGAAAGAGCTAAAAAAGCTCAAAAGATTTTTGCAACATTTACTCAAGAACAAGTTGATGCAATCTTCAAAGCTGCAGCTACTGCCGCTGACAAAGCTCGTATTCCTCTAGCTAAATTAGCTCATCAGGAAACCGGAATGGGCGTTTTGGAAGATAAAATTATCAAAAACCATTTCGCAGCAGAATACATCTACAACAAACATAAAAATGCTAAAACTTGCGGAATTATCAAAGAAGATAAAGCAAACGGTATTAAAACAGTTGCAGAACCCCTCGGTGTTATTGCAGGTATCATTCCTACAACAAACCCGACTTCAACTGCAATCTTCAAATCTTTAATCGCATTGAAAACAAGAAATGCAATCATCTTCTCACCCCACCCCAGAGCTACAAAATCTACAATTGAAGCTGCAAGAATTGTTCTTGAAGCAGCTGTTCAAGCAGGTGCTCCTGCTGATATTATCGGATGGATTGATGTTCCTTCAATCGAACTTTCTAACCAGTTGATGAAACACCCTGACATTGCTTGTATCTTAGCAACAGGTGGTCCGGGAATGGTTAAAGCTGCTTACTCATCAGGTAACCCTGCATTAGGTGTAGGCCCGGGTAACGCTGCGGCTGTTATTGATGAAACTGCTGATATTAAAATGGCTGTTTCTTCAATTCTTATGTCAAAAACTTTTGACAACGGTATGATTTGTGCTTCTGAACAATCAGTTGTTGTTGTTGATAAAGTTTATGAAGAAGTTAAAAAAGAATTCATCTACAGAGGCGCTTACTTGTTGAACGCGGCTGAAGAAAAGAAAATGATTGCTCTTCCGTTTATTGACCCGAAACGTGGTACAGCTCACCCTGATATCGTTGGTCAAAGCGCTCACAGAATTGCTGAACTTTCAGGTTTTGAAGTTCCCGAAACAGCTAAAATCTTGTTGGCAGAAAGACCTTCTGTAGACTGGGAAGACCCGTTCTCAAGAGAAAAATTGTCACCGATTTTGACAATGTACAAAGCAAAAGACTTTGAAGAAGCAACAGAAATGACTTACGAACTTGTTTCAAAAGGCGGCGCAGGCCACACTGCAGACCTTTACACAGACACAAGAAGCCAGGAACGCGTTGACAAATTTGCTGAAAAAATGCCTGCTTGCCGTGTGTTAATTAACTCACCGTCAGCACAAGGCGGTATCGGCGATTTGTTTAACTTCAAACTTGAGCCGTCACTTTCATTAGGATGCGGTTCTTGGGGTAAAAACGCTGTTTCAGGTAATATCGGTGTAGAAAACTTATTAAATTACAAAACTGTTGCTGAAAGGAGAGAAAATATGCTCTGGTTTAAAGTTCCACCAAAAGTTTACTTCAAAAGAGGCGCAGTTGACCTTGCTCTTCGTGAACTTCAAGGTAAAAAACGTGCATTTATCGTTACTGACAGATTTTTATTCAACTCAGGTGCTGTTGATAGTATCGTTAATGTATTGGATGAAATTGGTATTGACCATCAAATCTTCTTTGATGTTAAACCTGACCCGACATTATCTACAATTAATCAGGCTATGGAAATCATCAGACCTTACGAACCCGACGTAATCATTTCGTTAGGTGGCGGTTCACCAATGGACGCGGCTAAGATTATGTGGTTATTATATGAACAGCCTGATACAGTATTTGAAGATATTGCAATGAGATTTATGGATATCAGAAAAAGAATTTGTTCTATTCCTGAATTGGGTAAAAAAGCTACTATGGTTGCTATCCCGACTACATCAGGTACAGGTTCAGAAGTAACTCCGTTTGCAATTATTACTGATGACGAAACTCACGTAAAATATGCAATCGCTGATTACGCATTGACTCCGAATATGGCAATTATTGACCCGAACTTTGTTGATGGTATGCCTAAAGGTTTAACAGCGGCATCAGGTATCGACGCATTAGTTCACTCTGTAGAAGCTTATGTTTCAGCACTTGCAACTAACTTCACAAATTCTAATGCATTGGAAGCTACAAAACTTGTATTCAGATATCTTGAAAGATCATATAATGAAGGTGCTAACGATCCTCTTGCAAGAGAAAAAATGCACTATGCTGCAACAATTGCAGGTATGGCATTTGCAAACTCATTCTTAGGATTATGCCACTCAATGGCTCACAAATTAGGTGCAATGTTTAACGTACCTCACGGTGTTGCTAACGCATTGTTAATCAGACAGGTAATTAAATACAACGCAGTAGATTGTCCTGCAAAACAATGTATCTTCCCGCAATACAAGTTCCCTAACGCTAAGGCTAAATACGGTCAAATCGCTGACGAACTTGGATTGGGCGGTAAAAACGATGACGAAAAAGTTGAATTGTTGATTGCAGAAATCGACAGATTGATGAAGGCTGTAAACTTGCCTAATTCAATTAAAGATTTCGGTGTATCTGAAGCAGACTTCAACGCAAAATTGGATGAAATGGTAGACTTGGCATTTGATGACCAATGTACAGGTGCTAACCCGGCTTATCCGTTGATGAAAGATATCAGAGCAATCTATGAAGACGCTTACAAAGGTGTTGTAAGAGATTACTATCCGACTACAAAATAGTTAAATAAAAGGACAGGTTTTTTAAACCTGTCCTTTTTTATACTTGACATTCATTTATGTCTTATTTATTATAAAGGAACGGCGACATGGCCAAGTGGTAAGGCAGGAGCCTGCAAAGCTCTTATCCCCCAGTTCGAATCTGGGTGTCGCCTTTTTTAATGCAAAATAAAATATTGCGTGGGCGATTGGCACTCTGCCGAACAAAACGATTAAGTATCGTTTTGTGAGAGGGGGAGCGCATCGTTACTGAAACGAAGTTTCAGTAAAATTGAATAAATTTGGGCGATTGGCGCAGTTGGTAGCGCATCACATCGACATTGTGGGGGTCACGTGTTCGAGTCACGTATCGCCCACCATAAAGGAGATAAGTTTTCTTATCTCCTTTATGGTATGGTATTTGATATTAGCCACCCCAAATAACATAACATTCTTTATATTTTGGATCCCACGCGGTAAAATAAGGATCAGGTATCTCTATTGCATGACAAGCCTCTTCTGTTTTGCAGCCATTTGGATTTTCAAAATTACATTTTTCAGTTTGAGCAAAGTGTCCGCAAGTTCCGCCACCTTTTTCACAACTGCTTGTGACATCAGATAACTTGCCATGTGTTGTGATATTAAATATTCTCAAGTCTTTGTTTATTTCATTAGGCTTTTGTAATCCGTTTAAATCAACACCAATAACTAGTGTTTTTCCTACTGCAAAAGCCGGTGGAAATAACTTATTTAACAAGCTTGTAAAAATATTTGTATCAACAACTGCAGTAGTGTCATTATCAACAAGTTCCTGTGTAAATAATGTTCCGTCAGCTAAAACTGCTGTATAATCCCCGCAAAATGTGACTTCAGTTTCTCCGATTTTATATTTGTTTTCGCAGAATTTTGTATCAAACCCATTGTTATTGCTGTTGGCTACAATTTTTAAAACTTTGTTATATTCCGCGTTTATGCATTCAGCGTCATTATTGCAAGAATATAATGGAATATGGTCAACAGCATAAACTTCGTTATCGACCATCATTTTTTTTATTGCATTTGCCATAACACTTTTAACTTTTTTAAACTGGCTATCGTAAACTCTATCTTTGTAATGAGCAATAAGAGTCGGCATAGTTAATGCCGCAACAACACCGATAACTCCTAAGGTTATCAAAACTTCTGCCAAAGTGAATGCGTTTCTTTTCGATTGTCCCGCAGGATGAAAAATTTCTGTCAGTGTAAATCCTTGTCTATTGAGAGATTTGGGCATTACCCCCCCCCCCCCCCCCCCCCCGTAATATTTCTTAATAATTGCATAACATACCTCGCTTTCTTTTTTATATTATGACATATTTTTTTATATCTTTTCAATATATTCTGATTTTTTGTTACAATTGTAGTTGTTTAGCAGATATGAAAACGCTAAAATTCCGAGGTTTGCATATCCCCATAAAAAGTATTCTTCCATAATACATTGGATTAATGATAATATTAAAATTATAAGCAATGGAGTATCTTTTTGGGTGTAAACTTTTTTGATAAGCAGGTAAAATCCAATTATAAAAATTACAAATAAGAATATTCCGTATTTTATTAATAAAATTCCATATAAATTTGACATCATGTGCATATCATTTTTTACTCTTATTATATTTCCAAACATTTTTATTGGATATACAGCCATACAAAAACATAAGTTGCGTAAACGGTAAGAAAGAATTTCGTTAAGAGTAAACGCTATAGGATGAGAGAGGCAATACAATTTTGCCATTGTAAATGAAAATATCGGACAAAATAATAATGATAAATTCGCAAGAATATTTAAATTTTTCAGCGGATTTGTTTTTGTCCAAAATCGGCAGTAATTTACAAACAGCATAAGTAAAAGTATTAAAATTGAAGTAGTTCTTGAGTTGGCAAAAAAGAATACAAGGCAAAAAGATGCAAACAAAAACAAATTATCTTTTGCCGCAAAAGCTTTCCATCTGATATACACCAATGCCAAACATATTTGAAATATAAATGCGGCAAAAATATTTGGATTAAAGAAACCATACGAATATCTTGTGAAATTTGGAAATGCATATCTGGGAAATGCGACGTTAGGTGTATAGCCCTGTGCTGCTATAATAATTGCACATATTATGCCTATAGACGTAACTGTCAGAACTGTTTTTGATATTTGTTTGAAATTTACTCCTGTTATTGATATTAAGAACAGCCACAGGTAGTATATACTCATTTTGTTTACAGTATCAGAAATGTGAAATATCAACAGTGTGATTAACAAATGAGTCATAAATTTTTTATAGGTATAAACCCTATAAATGAAAACATTGAAAAATATTGAAATTGAAAATAGCGTTATTAAAATTGTTTTGTAAATCGGCAGATATTTTAAAAGCGATAATCCCAAAACTGTTGTAAGAGCTATTCCGTATCCTGCAAATACAACATACGTTGCGATAAAAAAATACATCGGATTTATTTTTTTTAATTTATCACAAATTAGGATTAATAAATCTTTTAGTTTATAAAGTATTTGCATATAAGTCAATATCTTCTTCTGAATTCATTTCGGTTGCCGCAACCAAAACTTTATTGTTGTTAAGTTTTAATCCGCCAAGTATTCCGTTTGCTTTCAGTTTTGAAAGGAATTTATCGCTGTCATCAACTTCAATTACAAATTCGTTATAAAAATTCTTATTAAGAGTTTTAATACCTTTTTGAGCAAGTTTTTCAGACAATTCGTGTGCATATTTAGCTGATAAATAACTTGCTTGACGGAAGCCTTTTTTACCCATTACAGTTAAATATAAAGTTGCACAAAGTCCCATCAATGCTTGATTGGAACAAATATTACTTGTTGCTTTTTCGCGTTTGATATGCTGTTCGCGTGTTTGGATAGTTAAGCAGTAAGCTGGTTTTCCGTCAGCATCAACCGTTCTTCCGGCCAAACGACCCGGAATTTGACGCATAAATTTTTCTTTGCACGCTATAAATCCTGCATGCGGACCGCCAAAGCTCATTGGAATTCCTAAAGTTTGTATATCGCCTACAACAATATCAGCCTCACAAGGCGGTTCCAAAATTCCGAGAGATGAAATATCTACACACACAGCAAGCAATGTATCAGGATGTGCGTATTCTCTTATTTCACCGTAAAAATCAGGGTTTTGAACAAGAACGCAGGCATAATCTGCTGTATTTTCCGGAATGTTATCAAACATAACAAGTTCGATATCATTTGACCAGCAATATGTTTTTATTACATCAATGTATTCGGGATTAAGTTTGTTTGATACAAGAACTTTATTCTTTTTAGAAATTCTTACAGCCATTAAGATAGCCTCAGCGCAAGCCGAAGCACCGTCGTACATTGTAGCATTTGAAATATCCATTCCCGTAAGACGGCAAATCATTGTTTGGAATTCGTACATAATTTGGAGCGTGCCTTGAGAGATTTCGGGCTGGTATGGTGTGTAAGCCGTTAAAAACTCAAATCGGTTGGCAACTTGAGAAATGCATGCGGGAATAAATTTGTTGTATGTTCCTGCGCCTAAAAAAGAAATATAATCGGTGTTATTTTTCTTAGAAAGAGCTTTTACTTTTTTCTGTGTTTCCATTTCGCTTATTGCGTCATCAAGTTGTAACTCTCCCATACGTGCTTTTTGAGGAATTTGTTTGAACAAATCATCAATTGAACTTGCGCCAATGCTTTCAAGCATTTCTTTTTTTACTTCGTCATTATGTACTAAAAAATTTTTCATTTATTATTCCAATTCTTCTTTATAATCTTCATATTCCAAAAGGTCTGTTTGTTCTGCTACAGTGTCGCCTGTCGCTTCGATTTTTACAAGCCATCCTTTTTCCCAGGCATCTTCGTTCAAAATTTCAGGTGTGTCAACAGCTTCTTCATTGACTTCAATTACTCTGCCGCTAATAGGCATATAGATTTCGGAAGCTGCTTTAACTGACTCAACAGTTGCGAAAGTTTCACCTTTTTTGAATTCCGAACCTATTTCGGGAAGTTCCAAAAATACAATGTCTCCAAGCTGTTCAACCGCATAATCAGTTAAACCGATTATGTAATTTTCATCTCCGTTATCTAATAAAAATTCGTGAGATTTTGAACATAAAACTTTTTCTGTAATACTCATAAATTTCTCCTTTTTTTACCATGCCACCAATATTGTATGGATTTTTCCAACAGTATTAAAAATGGCAGTTTAATTTTTTATTCTGTTTCTTTTTTCTACAAACGGACGTTTTACTACTTCCGCATCATGTAATTTTTCCCTTATCATAACCTGAACAGTAGAACCTGTGCAAATTTCTTTATCATTTTTAACATAAGCAAGTGCAATGTTTGCTCCCAAAATCGGTGAGGGTGCTCCGCTTGTGATATGTCCG
Organism: Candidatus Gastranaerophilales bacterium; assembly: GCA_910588555.1. GTDB lineage: Bacteria > Cyanobacteriota > Vampirovibrionia > Gastranaerophilales > Gastranaerophilaceae > Stercorousia. The sequence goes on along the minus strand of CAJUPC010000009.1, from coordinate 22,302 downwards.
ACTTTTTTGCCGTTTTTGTAAACTTCATATTCATGTCTTGCAATTGATTTGTCTAGCATTTTCAAGCCGATAAGTTTTTTTGATGTGCCGTTTTTAATTTGTTCCATAATTACGGCTTTGCCATTGTAATCTTCTTCTTTATCTTTTGGAACAGACCAGCTCAGACCTGCTTCAATCGGAGTTGTATTTTCGTCCAAATCGTTTCCGTACAAATGCAGTGCTGCTTCAAGTCTTAAAGTATCACGTGCTCCCAGCCCGATTGGTTTAATCCCGAATTCTTCACCTTGTTTTAAGATTTCATCCCATAAAAATTCAGAGTGGATGTTATCTACAAGCAGTTCATAACCGTCTTCTCCCGTATAGCCTGTACGTGAAGCTAAAACTTTAACTCCTGCGATTTTTGCAGGTTTAATAGTAAAAGATTGCTGGTGTGTGTCAAGCCCCATTTTTCTCATTAACATATCAGCTTTTGGGCCCTGAATTGCAAGTAGTGAAAACTCATGTGAACGGTTGTCGATTTTTACATCAAAACCTTTACTGTTTCTAACCATCCAGTTTAAATCTTCGTCAATTCTTGAAGCATTACATATAACAAGATATTCAAGTATTCCGAGTTTATAAATAATCAAGTCATCGATAAGTCCGCCGTTTTTGTTTGGAAGCTGGCAATAAACAGCTTTTTCATAATCAAGTTTGGAAATATTCTGGGGGACAATTTTATTTAGAAATTCTAAAGCGTCTTTTCCAGACACAAAAACTTCTCCCATGTGAGAAACATCAAAAAGTCCTGCGTTTTCTCTTACGGTTTTGTGTTCTTCAATAATTGATGAATATTGAACAGGCATATGCCAGCCGGCAAAATCCACCATTTTTGCTCCTAATTGAACATGTTTGTCATGTAAAAAAGTCTCTTTAGTCATTATATCCCCTTTCCTGCATTAATTGTCGTTCTAATGACTTATATTGTCAATGGTTTATTGCGATTAGTGAAGTGTAAGTACTTGAAAAAATCAAAAAATCGTTTATAATAATCATGTACATATAAACAAGAGGAGTTTGAAATGAGATTATTAAAGAATTTACATAGCTTCGGGGGGGGGCAATCTCAGCTTAACTCCTTGTTGTAGAGCATTTACATTAGCAGAGGTTCTTGTAACCCTCGGCATCATCGGTGTTGTTGCGGCATTGACAATGCCGTCATTGATTTCACATTACAAAAAACAAGAAATAGAAACAAAGTTAAAAAGATTTTATTCTGCAATAAACCAAGCTATAAAATTATCCGAGATTGATAACGGCGATAAATCAAATTGGTATTATTTCTGTGGTGAAGGTGACGGAACTCAATCCGGTGAAAAGTGTTTAGCAGAGTTTTATAACAATTATCTTAAAGACTATTTAAAGGTTTTAAAAACCGAATATAACACAGATCCAAAAGGGCTTTTTATTTATTTTGCCGACGGTAGTGTGGTTCGACTGAGCTATGGAGGTAGAGATTATACTTATTATATAAATAATAAACATTTTGACAATTGTAATCAGGGAAAAGATTGTTTTAGGTTTGCCTTTTATACAAATTATGCTGTGGGGCTAAGAAAAGATTATTTTATCGGCAAAGGTATTGAACCATATATTCATTTCGGTTGGGACGGAACTCGTGAGGGGCTGAGAGCAGATGCCAGAAGTTGTGTAAAACTAATCCAGATTAACGGCTGGAAAATACCTGAAGACTACCCAATAAAATTTTAAAAGTACCATAAGTATCATTAAAGAGGGTAAAAAAACTATCCTATAAAGTTTTAAAAATCCTAATAATATCGGCACAGATGGGATAATAAAATTATTCAACACGTTTAACTTTTTGGACAATTTTATCAATAATCGAGAGATTTGCGAAATCATCGCGAATTTCTTGTGCCTTTCGTTCCAGTTTGTTATAAACTTGAGAATTGATTTCTCCGCCGATTAAAATCAAAACTGATGTATAGTATAACCAGACCATTAAAACAGCAAACGCACCGATTGTCCCGTAAACCATATTGTATGTTTTAAGGTTGTTTACATAGATTGAAAATCCCCACGAGCCTATTAACCAGAATGTAGTAAAAAACCATGTTCCGGGGATTGCACTTTTTCGTTTAAATCTTTCGTTTCCTCTCAAATCAGGAAGGATATAATAGCTTAAAAATGCCATAAAGAACAGAGCCGCAAAAGCTACAGGCCAGCGCAGTGTTAACAACGTAATTGCAATGCCTGTTGACATGTGAAAATGGCTTACCATAAGGTTAATAATTGCCTTGCCAAAGATGATAAGGTTTATGCTCAAAAACATTACCATTGTATCAACAAAAACCATTAATAACGATAAAAGTCTTGTGTAAATGAAATTTCTTGTTTCAGTAACTTTGTAAGCTCTGTTTAAACCTTTTAAAACTACTGCAATTCCGTTTGTTGAAAGTACTACTGTTACTATAAAACCGATAATTGCAATTAATCTTCCGTGAGAGAAAATCATAGCTTCCGATAATACCGTCTTAATAAGGCTCATTGCCTGCTCTGGCATAAAAGTTCCTAAAAAATGCAAAATCGGAGTCATCATTGACTTATTGCCCATCCAGCCAAAAACTGATGTTAAAAACAGCATAAACGGGAAAATACCTATAACCATCATAAAGCCCATTTCTGCGGCCATTCCGTAAAAGTCATTTTTAATGACTGATATAATTAATCTTTTTACACCTCTTACAAAAATTTTTAATTTTGAACTCAATTTTTAAATCTCTCTTTTTTCAATTTCATCCAATAACTTTTTAACCGCCTCTTCTACAGGAGCTTTAATCGTGCATCCTGAGGCAAATTTATGACCGCCGCCGCCAAAAACCTCACATATTTCGGCAACGTCTGCGAACTTACTGCGCATAGAAATTTTAGTTCCGCCGGATTTCATTTCTTTCGCTACAAAGGCAACTCTTGTAGTAACTATTGCGCGTAATTTTTCTGTCAAACCTTCCATGCATTCATCATTTGCGGAAAATTTTTCCATATCTTTTCTGTATACAACAGTATATGCAATTTTATCATCGCATAAAAATTTTGCTTTGCTGATACAATGAGCCTGAAACATCACAAGTGTTTTTGAATCCGACTCATAAACTCTTTTATAAATATCAGCAGGCTTAACACCGATTTCAACCAGTTTTGAAGCTTTTTCAAAAGTTTGAGGTTTAGTATTATCAAATCTGAAAGAGCCTGTATCAGTTAAAATTGCTGTATATAAACAATTGGCTGTATCAAGGTTTATTTTCCACCCCATTTTTTCAAAACAGTCACACAAAACTTCACCTGTTGAGCTGGCTTCCGGGTTTATAAAATTAAAATCAGCATAGCCGTTGTTCGTTTTATGGTGGTCTATATTAATTGTTTTTTTAGCTTTTTCAAAAAGAATTTTAGCATCACAAATTCTGTCAATTGCTGCTACATCAACATTTATAACAAGGTCATATTCGCGTGATTTGTCAATTTCTTCAAGGCTTTTTATATTATTTACATAAGGTATAAATTCATAAACCGACGGGATTTTTGACACTGCAAGTATGTCGCATTTTTTCTTAAAATTGTCAAGTATAGCCGAATACAGTCCGCACATTGAACCTAAAGTATCTCCGTCAGGGTTGACATGTGATATGATTAATATGTTTTTGGAAGATTTTATGATATCATTTAATATAGAATAATCCATTCTTTAATGTTAGCACAAAAAGATGATAAAACCAAATAGGGGACTGTGTGAAAAAAGTTTTATATACAGATTTTGTAACAACCGAAACTCTTGTTGAAGAGTTATTCGGGAACAATAAAGAAATTAAAAAAGCTCTTACGCGCAGTAATTTGTATAAATTTTGGGCAAAAGCTGTTGGGGAGAAATTTGTAAACCGTTCAAAACCATATTCAATGATGTCAGGCGGAACAATGATTGTTGCCTGTGAAAACGCGATTGTTGCACAGGAATTAACATTGAGAAAAACTCAAATTGTTGTAAAGCTCCAACCTTATTTAAAATCACTTAAAATGAATGTAAAAGACTTGCGTTTTGACCCGAAAAAATGGGAAAATTACCGGGAATAAATTAACATAAGGCTTGTAAAAGCTAAAAAATCTGTTATACAACTCAACAGTTGGGAAATTCCAAAGGATTATCCAATAAAATTTTAAAATAAATCTATGGCATTAAAACATAGTAATGTAGTGCATAAGCGAACAGAACTCCGAAAATTGCACCCATTATTACTTCTAGAGGTGTATGGCCCAAAAGTTCTTTTAATTTTCCGCCAATAGCTTGAACATCATGGTTGTAAAAATCGTCCATCATTTTGTTAAGGCAAGCGGCTGTTTTTCCTGCTGCACGTCTTACACCAGCAGCGTCATACATTGTAATTAATGCAAAACCGAGTGCTATAGCAAATACAATGGAGTCATATCCTTCAATAAGCCCTACAGCTGTAGAAAGCCCCATTACACCTGCAGAGTGAGAACTGGGCATTCCGCCTGTTGTTGTGAATATTTTAAAATTAATTTTTCGAGTTTTAATTGTAAATATAAAAAACTTGATAACCTGTGCAAAAAACGCCCCTAAAATACCTGCGGCAAGTGCTTCGTAACCTGTGTTCAAAATTCCTGAAATCATTAATCCTACTCTCTTTTTGTTTCGTATTTTTTATAGTATATCACAACTTTTAGCTTTTGGCAAAGCGTTTAATTATTCCTTATTTTAGTTAATATTTGTTCAAATATTTCCGACTTCAAGTTGTGTTTGCTTAGAATATCAAAGCATTTGTCTATTAATTCGTTCAAATCTTTTTTTGATTTTTCAAGTCCGTAAAGATTAACATAAGTAAGCTTTCCTGCTTCTTTGTCTTTTCCTAAAGTTTTTCCCATTTCTTCAAAGGTCGATGTTACGTCTAAAATATCATCTGCAATTTGAAAAGCTACTCCCATATATTGTCCGAATTCTGTAATATCTTCAATTTGTTGTTCTGTTGCATTTGCAATAATTGCCCCTGTTCTAAGAGCAAGTTTAAACAGGTCAGCAGTTTTGTGTGTGTGGATGTAGTCAAGAATTTCAGGAAGTTGTTCGTCATCTTCATTAACTTCAAATTTTTCACTTTCTATGTCTACTACTTGTCCTGCTATAACTCCGTGTGCTCCGGCAGCGTGAAAATATTCTTCCATAATTTTTAAAAGTTTTTCTGCGCCCAGGTGTTTTGAATTTTTAAGAATTGTCTGCGGCGCAAATGTCAGTAATGCGTCGCCTGCAAGAACCGCATTAGCTTCACCAAAAACCATGTGATTTGTCAGCTGTCCGCGTCTGTACATATCATTATCCATGCATGGTAAATCATCATGAATAAGAGTTTGTGCGTGAAGCATTTCTATTGCACAGGCAGTCGGGATTGCATCTTCAAAATTTCCGCCAAACATTTTGCAGGTTTCAAGACACATTATAGGGCGGAGCCTTTTGCCTTTTAATGTTACTGTATATTTCATTGCCTTGAAAATCTTTTGCGGATAATTTATCGGCATAAATTCTTCAAGCTTTTTATCTATTAATTCTATATAATCATTAATTTTCATCTTCAATGTTCCTGTAAATTTTTTGTTTTAATGTATTACGCGCGCTCTGGCGTTTCTTTTCGCTGATTTTTGCAATTTGCTTGTTGTGAACGACTTTTTTTGAATGTTCTTCTTTTTTTCCTGAATATTTTATGCGTTCTTTGTATTCTTTTGCCTCGTCAATAAATGCAAGGTAGCTTTCATAACGAGTTTCATCAATTTTGTCAATATTAGCAATTACGTTACATCCGTCTTCGTTGATATGGAGGCAGTCTGAATATTTGCATTCGTCCCTGAATTGAGCAATATCTGTAAACAGTAAATCCACATCAGCGGGCAAAATAAAATCAAATCTTACGTTGCTAAATCCCGGGGTGTCGACAATTCTTGATGTGTCGTTTATTTTTATAATCTCGCAGTGACGTGTTGTGTGGGTTCCGCGCTGTGTTTTTTCGCTGACTTCTTTTGTACGCAGGTTTAAGTTAGGGTTAATTGCGTTGATAAGACTGGATTTCCCCACCCCGGAATTTCCACAAAGAACGCTTGTTTTTCCGTCTAAAAGTTTTTCGAAAGCTTTTATTCCCTTGTGTTCTGTTGCTGATGTGTAAACAATTTTGTAACCCAACGACTCATATATGTTTTTAATCTTGTTTGATAAATGTTTGTCCCATTTTAAATCTTCTTTATTAAAACAAAGAACTGTTGGAATGTTGTAATATTTTGCAAGTGCGATATAGCGGTTGAGTTGGTGTAAGTCCAAATCAGGCTCTTTAAGTGCCGAAACTATAATAATCTGGTCGATATTCGCCACACTAGGACGTTTAATGAAATTTTTACGAGGAATAATATTTTTGATTACACCGTTTTCAAATTCGACGAAATCACCTACAAGAATTTTCTCTCGTTGTTTTTTTAGGACTTCTCTAATTTTGCATTCGAAAGTATTTACGTCATTGTCGACGTAATAAAAATCGGAATGAATTTTGTAAATCTGTCCTTCTACCATTGATTTTATGTTATCACAAAAAAGTCGGGGGTTATACCCCAACTTTGTATGATTGAATTATTGAATAATTACTCCACTATGCACAGCGCCAAGCCGGAGTAGCTGCGGGAGCCCTGTACGTACCAGTACGTGTGCGTGGTGTAGAAGCTCCTATTGTACATGTATTCGCCACTCGTGCCTCTCTCCTCACCCGAGCTGACATAGAATGACGGTTCAGGAAGTCCATATTGACTTGCTTTGTTGTTGTATTTGAGGTTGTCTACATCTTGTTGAGCACCTATGGTTGGGTTGCCCTCGTATAATAAGCTTGCAATTTTTCCTAAATCTTCCATGCTTGCCATTTTGTTAGTTCCACCGCATTGTTTAACAGCACCTGCCCAATAGTCCTTTGTAAGGGAACAATATTTTATCCCTAATGATTTAGCATAGCTTCCTGCTTCTGTTGGATTATAAGGTGATGTCGCGTTTTGTCCAGCACATTCTTCATACGTCATAGGTTTATAATAGAATACTGCACCAAAACACTTACCGTCTATTTCAATTGAACAAGCGCTTCCTAACCCGTTCGCGTTAAACGCCACAACATCCTTTCTAAACGTATTCGGTCTGCTGTGTCCGTTGATTTCAAATACCGCAGCCACGCATCCTGCTGTAGCATTAGTTTCAGGTTTGCCGTTACTAGTAGACCACCCATACGTTTTCATTGGGTCTAACGCTTCACATTTCTTGTTGTAACTTAAAATCATTGGCGTTCCGTCAGCCGTAATAATCCCAACATTATCACTTGAATAATCATGAGTATCATCATTATTCATTTTTAACTGTTTACCTGTTTTAGTTTTAGAGATTTCCCATTCTTTCCCGTCTTCTAATTTAACGGTATCAGTGGGCCAGCACGCTCTAATATGATTAGCGTCACACCGTTTAGCAATCTTGAAATACTTTTGCAGTTCGTCAACAAACGCGTCAGTACTACTGTATGGGCCAATCAATCCTAAAGATTTCATGTGGTCAGTGGCTTTAGTAAATTTGTACTTCGCACTTCTGATTTTTTCTGCATTAACCCTGTCATTAACATTAATGATTAAACTAGGCAACACAATAACCGCAACCACACCAATGATTGCTAAAGTGATTAAAAGTTCAGCTAACGTAAATGCGTTAAATCTCTTCATAAAATCCTTTCTTCCACTATATCGTGAAGTACTATATCGCTATTATAACATTTTTTATCAACAATACAAGTCCTGTGAAAAACTCTGCAATACAAAATCACCGTTTTCAATAAAAAAACGGTTAACAATAAAAAGCCTGAACATCTTAAAATTACAGAGCTTCGGGGGGGGGGCAATCACAGCATGGCACAAAGGTTTCAGAAAAATTATACAAAATTTTTGCCATGTTAAAAATACCTCCTTATTAATTATTTATTATTTTTGAAGTTTTGTCAACTCTTATGTAAATTATTTTATTTTTAAATTGTAACAATTATTTGAAGTTTGGAATTTTTGTGGTATTATCGGTTTAAAATTAGATTATACTTTTATAAAAGGGGAAAAATATGATTTCAGTAAACGATTTAAAAACAGGCTTGACGTTACAATTGGATAACGGTTTGTGGTCTGTAGTAGAATTCTTGCACGTTAAACCCGGTAAAGGTGCTGCGTTTGTAAGATCTAAACTTAAAAACGTTGAAACAGGACAGGTTGTGGAAAAAACTTTCAGAGCCGGTGAAAAAGTTGCTAAAGCTATGCTGGACAGACGCGAAATGCAATATTTATACAAAGAAGGCAGCGAGTTCGTTATGATGGATAACGAAACTTATGAACAATTACAGGTTACAGAAGCGCAAATCGGTGATGGTATTAAATATTTGAAAGAAAATATGGTTGTTCAAATTTTAATGCACGATTCAAGAATTATCGGTATTGACTTGCCGTCACACGTTGTGCTTGAAGTTACTGACACTCCGCCTGCCGAAAAAGGAAACACTGCTCAAGGCGGTACTAAACCTGCTACTCTTGAAACAGGCGCTGTTGTTAATGTTCCGTTCTTTATCTCTAACGGCGACCAAATCAGAGTTGATACAAGAACTAACGAGTATCTTGACAGGGCATAGCGCGAGTAAGACGAAATTCGAAAGGTAAAACAATGAAATTTGATATTGAATATGTTGAAAAATTAGCAAAGGTTTTGGCTGATAACTCTTTAACCGAAATTTCTCTTGAAGACGGTGAACAAGCTATAACTTTAAGAAAAGAAATTACAGGTGTTGCAGCAGCTCCTGCTGTTGTGCCCGCTGCTGTACCGCAGGCAGCCCCTGCTCCCGCGGCTAAGCCGGCAGAAGTTAAAAAAGGTAAACCTGTAACGTCACCTATGGTTGGAACTTTCTACAAAGCTCCGTCACCTGATGCAAAAGCGTTTGTTGAAGTAGGACAGACTATTAAAGAAGGCGATGTGGTTTGTATTGTTGAAGCTATGAAGCTAATGAACGAGATTGAAGCTGAAGTTTCAGGTAAAGTCGTTGAAATTTGTGTGACAGACGGACAGCCTGTTGAATTCGGTCAAGTTTTAATGTATGTGGAATAGCGGATTGCGAGCTGAGGGCGAAGGCTTGCCGGCTAAAATAATGAAATTATCATAGACGGCAACCGTAGACCCGTTAAACGCGAGCAACCAAGTGAAAATTTTACTAAAGGGACAAAATGTTTAGAAAAGTATTAATCGCAAACCGCGGAGAAATTGCGGTAAGAATTATAAGAGCGTGTAGAGAATTAGGTATTCCTACTGTTGCTATTTATTCGCAAGCAGACGCAAATTCGCTTCATGTAAGACTTGCTACAGAAGCTTATTGTATAGGACCTGCTCAAAGTGCAAAAAGTTATTTGAGCATTCCTGCAATTATTTCAGCCGCTATTGTATCCGGTGCCGATGCAATCCACCCGGGATACGGGTTTATGTCGGAAAGAGCTGATTTCGCTGAAATATGCGAAAAACACGGAATTAAATTTATCGGACCGACAGCAGAAGCAATGAGAAAAATGGGTGACAAAGCTACTGCACGTAAAACTATGATTGAAAATAATGTTCCTGTTACACCGGGAACAGGGATTTTAAAAACTCCCGAAGATGTAAAAGCATTTGCTGCAAAAGCAGGTTATCCGATTATCTTGAAAGCTACCGCAGGCGGCGGCGGTAAAGGTATGAGAATTGTACGTTCTGATGACGAAGTCGAAACAAACATGAACCTTTGCCAGTCAGAAGCTCAAAATTTCTTTGGCAATCCAGATGTTTACGCTGAAAAGTTTCTTGAAAATCCGCGTCACATTGAGGTTCAAATTCTTGGAGACCAATACGGTAACGTGGTTCACCTAGGTGAAAGAGACTGCTCAATTCAAAGACGTCACCAAAAACTTCTTGAAGAAGCACCATCACCCGCTATTGATGAAGCTACACGTAAAGAAATGGGAGCTGCGGCAGTTCGTGCTGCAAAAGCAATTAATTATGAAGGTGCAGGTACTTGCGAATTCTTACTTGACCACGACGGCAAATGGTACTTTATGGAAATGAATACAAGAATTCAGGTTGAACACTGTGTTACAGAAATGATTTCAAATGTTGACCTTGTTAGAGAACAAATTATGGTTGCTGCCGGTGAAAAACTTGATTTTACACAAGATGATATCGTGTTAAGAGGTCATGCAATTGAATGCCGTATCAATGCTGAAAACCCTGAAAAAGACTTTATGCCAAACCCCGGTAAAATTACAGGTTATGTAACACCGGGCGGCTTCGGTGTTAGAGTCGACTCTCATGCTTATCAGGATTATTCAATCCCTCCATACTATGACAGCATGATAGGTAAATTGATTTGCTGGGGCAGAACTAGAAACGAAGCAAGACGCAGAATGTACAGAGCATTGAAAGAATATGTTATTACAGGCGTTGAAACAACTATTCCGTTCCATCAGGAAATCATTGAAGATCCGGTGTTTATGAGCGGTAAATTCAATACAGGATTTATAGAAGATTTCTATAAAAGAACAGGTAAAAATAAATAAAAATTTTTCAAGTCGGTGTTAGCCGACTTGAATTTTTTATAAAATCGTTTATAATAATCATGTACATATAAACAAGAGGAGTTTGAAATGAGATTATTAAAGAATTTACATAGCTTCGGGGGGGGGGCAATCTTAGCTTAACTCCTTGTTTTAGCGCATTTACTTTAGCCGAAGTATTAATAACTCTCGGCATCATCGGTGTCGTTGCAGCACTCACTATGCCTGCGTTGGTTCAAAATCATAAAAAACATGTGGTGGAAACACGGCTTCAAAAATTTTATTCCACTATGAACCAGGCTATTAAATTGTCAGAAGTTGAGAATGGAAGCGCAAAAGATTGGGACAGAATTAAATTGGTGTCTGTTTATGATGATTCGGGAAAGTTCTTGTTTAACAAATCTGTAAATACAATGGAGTGGTATAATAAGTATTTAAAGGGACACTTGAATGTTTTAAAAGTTGAAAAATCTAACAATTTTGAAGAAAGTATTGCAATATATTTTCCTGATGGTAGTTTAGCTCATGTTTCAGCAACATGGATTTTCTATCCTGATGTGAAAGACTTTAAATTATCAGAAAAAGACGGTCTTATTGACAGGGACAGAAGTTTATCAGGCAAAAAATATTTTGTATTTTCATTTAATTCTTTTAATAATGACTGTAAGCTCGGGCAATTTGTTCCTTATGGAATTTGTGCATATCAAGATGAGCAGGGAATAAAGAATGAACCTTCAGTAGGTTGTCAAGAAAGTGTCAGTAACGAGCGTGCTCTTTGTACATTGTTAATTGCTCGTAACGGCTGGAAAATTCCGCATGACTACCCTATAAAGTTCTAGAAATCCAAATAATATTTTATAAATAATCTTGTAAACGGACGGTTGAATATGCCATAGAGCTTTACTCCGTCCATTTTTAATGCTTTTTCGTTTTTGCAAAGAACGGTGATTGAGTTTGTTTTGTAATCAGAGCTTATTATTGAACCGATTTTTCCTTGACTATCGCAATTGATTATCTTTAATTTGTACGGATTAGGGATAAAAAATTTATTTTTGTAAGTTATATAACAAGGAAGCCACGGGTGAAATGCCCGAATTCTTGCGTGGATTTCTTCTGCGCTTTCTCTTTCAAAATCAAGCATCATATCTTCCGGTTTAATGTTTGGAAAATAAACAGCATCTTTTTCATTTTGTGCAACGGGAATTACAAGTCCGTATTCAAGTTTTTTTAAGACCTCTGCGCACATAAGTCTTGCTTGAAAGACAGTTCTTTCTTTGAGCTCTTTTGAAGTATCGTTTGGGAGTATATCAATTTTCTTTTGAGCCAGAATTGCGCCGTTGTCAAAATTTTCATCCATAAGATGAAATGTAAGCCCTGATTTTGTTTCTCTATGCAAAATTGTTTGTAAGTAAGGGTTTGGACCTCTGTATTTGGGCAGGTATGACGGATGTACATTTACAGATGCAATTGCGGGCAAATCTATAATTTCTTTTTTAAGCTTTTCACCCCAGGTTCCGACAAGTATGATATCTGCATTATGCCGCAAAACTTCTTTCTTAAATTCTTCTGAATTTGCTGATTTGCAAGTGATTTCGTGAAGTTTGTATTTTTTTATCAAAGTTAAGTCATTAGATGTGTTAAAAAAGTCTTTTAAAGCCAGTCTGAAAGGTGATAAACAAGATCTTTCGTACCGTAAAATTCCGACAATTGTGTGCCCTGCGTCAATTGTTCCTTCGATTAAATTCGATAGCATTTCGCCACTGCCGAGAATTATTACTTTCATACCCCTCTCCTGAGGAAATTTTTTAATACCTTATTTTAGAAGCTCTGTCCATTTCGCGTTTTTGGTCTTTTTTAGCAATATCTTCACGTTTGTCCTGAAGTTTTTTACCTTTTGCAAGACCGATTTCAACTTTTGCAAAACCGTGGGTCAAAAAGACTTCCAACGGAACTATCGTGTAATTGTCCTGTTTTACTTTTGTATGCATTTTCAGAATTTCTTTTCTGTTAAGAAGAAGTTTTCTGACTCTTTCAGCTTCGTGGTTAAAACGGTTACCCTGTTCGTATGGCGAAATGTGACATTTATACAGAAAAATTTCATTGTCTTCAATTTTGCAGAAACTGTCTTTAAGATTTATCGCACCTTTACGGATTGATTTAATCTCGGTTCCTGTCAGAACAATTCCTGCAATATATTTTTCCAAAATCGCAAAATCATGGAATGCTTTTCTGTTTGTTGTAATAATTTTTCTGTCCATAAGCTTATTATATCACAGACTAGTTATATAAGAAACATTTAACTTTATGTGAAATTCCAGTATCTTCGGGATGACAGGTTTTGCATTTTTCCATAACATAAGGGCATCTAGTGTGAAATTTACAGCCTGTGGGAAGATTTGCAGGAGATGGTAAATCGCCTTTTAAAATAATCTTTTTGTCTGTCTTATTTATTTGCGGTACAGAGCTTAAAAGAGCTTTGGTGTAAGGGTGAAGCGGGGCTGAAAATATATCTTTTGTTTTGCCTATCTCAACTATTTCCCCGAGATACATTATTGCAACTCTGTCTGCAAGGAATTCGATTACGCTCATGTCGTGGGTTATCAACAAAAATGTAAGATTATGTTCTTCTTTTAATTCTTTTAAAAGATTTATTATTTGTGCCTGAATGCTTACATCCAGTGCACTTACAGGCTCATCTGCCAGTATAAATTCCGGTTCCAATACAAGTGCTCTTGCAATTGCAATTCTTTGTCTTTGACCGCCCGAAAATTCATGCGGATATAAAGCAAGACAATTTTCACTCAAACCTGCCAGTTTAATTTTTTCTTTAACGATTTTTAAAATATCTTCTTGAGAATAATCGGTGTTAATTTCAAGAGGTTCTTTTAAAATATCAATAATTTTCATTTTGGGGTTTAAGCTTGCATAGGGGTTTTGAAATACCATTTGAGCTTTTTTCTTAAAGTTTTTTAATTCTTTTTTATCAGATGCAAGCAAATTTAAATCTTCAAAAATAATTTGTCCTGATTTTGCAGGTTCAAGCCCGAGAACTGCTTTTGCAAGGGTTGATTTGCCGCAGCCGGATTCACCCGCAACCGCTAAAATTTCGCCTTTTTTAATTTCGAGATTAACACCGTTGACGGCGTGAATAATTTGTTTCCCGCCTAAAATACCTTTATTTGTTATATATTCAACTGCAAGGTTTTTAATTTTTATCAGGTTTTCGTTTGTCATAAAAAAATTTTATCGCATTTTTGCTTCAAATGCAATTATACAAATGAACAACAAAAAAGCCCCGATAGGGGCTAAAATTCCTTTTCCTTTTTCCATGACTTAGTTGTTGCTCAATACCAATCTGAAAGTAGCTAAATTTTTGATTGAAAGCATAGCATGTTTATTATGCTGTTTTTCAGATATATTGAAAATTCTAATTATACGTTGAATTTCTTCCAAGTCTTTTCTTGAATTAATCTTATATACGTTTTGAATAGGGTCAGAAACAACTGACATCATTGTATTCAATTCCTGTTCTTTCATAAAATTTAAATCCTCTTTCCTGTATATTTATATAAAGGATTTTTTGCTTATGAAATTGCTTTTTTGAAAAGATCTTAGTTAATATTTTGTAACAAATGCTTTTTTGCACGCTTCCAAAGATTGTCAAATTCTTCAAAAGAGTAGTCTTCTAAAGGCTTTTCGGCAAGTTCTTCCATCTTACGAAAACGATTTATAAATTTTTCATTTGCTTTAATAAGTGCCTGTTCTGCATCAATTTTGTTCCAGCGCGCAAGATTTACTACTGCAAATAAAATGTCGCCGAATTCTTCTTCCATGTGTTCTCTGTCCTTTTCTTCAACGGCTTCTTTGAATTCGTCAAATTCTGAGAAAATGCATTCGTATAAAGAACTTTCATCAGGCCATTCAAAGCCTGTTTTCACTGCTCTTTTGCTGATTTTTTGCGCGCTCATCAGTGCGGATTGTGATTTTGAAATCCCGTCCATTGCTGATTTTCTGTCTTTTTTTTCTTCTTTTTTCAGTAAATCCCAGTTTTTTACGATATCATCGGTTGAATTTACTTTTGTATCTCCGAAAACATGCGGGTGTCTGTGAATTAGTTTGTCGTTTAATTCTTTTGCAACATCTTCAATGTTGAATTCACCGTTATCATTAGCGATTTGAGAGTGTAGAAGCACCTGCAAAAGTACATCTCCCAGTTCTTCTCTAAGATTTGCAATATCGCCTGAATTAATTGCGTCAACTGCTTCATAAGCTTCTTCAAGCATATTAGGGCGCAAAGATGAATGAGTCTGCTGTCTGTCCCATTCACATCCTTCCGGTGAGCGTAATATTCTTATTGTTTCAATTAATTTTTCTAAATTTTCATATCCCATTTTTTACCTCTTTTTGTTTTAATTCTATAACTAAAGTATAGGAATTTCAATCAAGAATACATCAAAAGGTGGAGTTATTAAAAAAGTCCTAATGGTATTCTTATAGGGTCAATAAGTAAACGAAAGGATATTAGAATGGCAAATTTATCAATCCCCTCTATTCGTCAACGCTTATTTAATACAAGCAAGCACGAAGAAACTACACAAAGAAATTCATCAAACCCATTTGCAGCAACATCTTTTAAAGGTAATGTTTTAACTGCTGATGTATTTGAATCTTCTGCAAAGAAAAACGATGTTCAGTCTAATGAAAAATTAAAAGCAAGTGCTTTAGTCGGTTCAATATCAGGCTATGGCGAAAAATTCCAAAATATGATTAATTCTGTAATTTCTTTTGGTAACAGAGTTAAAGAAAATGTTGTAAACGGATGGAATAAATTAAACAGTATTGAAATTTCATTTGCACCTGCAAGAGAAGTTATGGGTTCTTTATATGGTTCATTTAAAGAAACTATGAACACTCCTATGAATGAAATATTCTTTACAGGAATTTCTGCTAAATCAGTTTCTAAAATGGAAGATATGGCAGAAGCAAGACAGCTTTTAGCAGACAATGTTGCTGTCTGGGAAGCAGCTATGGTGTAGGAGAAAGAATAATGACAGATAAAAAAACAATCAAAAACGTATCAAATATAATTGAAGGATTAGGTATGAACCCTAATTCTGAAGCAATATCTATTTTAGAAGATGTAGGTACAAATTCTAAAGTAGATGCTATTAGAGAAATGACTTCTCGTGCATTGGTTAAAAGAAATGCAAGCGATTCATTAAAAGTTGTTATAACAAACAAAGGTAAAGGCATCAATGATATGTCTACAGTTGTAGCTATGAGCACAATTAATGAATTATTATCATTGCAGGATAAATCAAATGCTATGAAAGTTTTGGAAGATACTGTGGAAATGCACTCTGATGAAGAAGTTAGAGATAATGCGCGTTCAGTAAAAGCTTTAATGGCTTTATCATAATAAATCAGACAAATCAAAATTTGCCAAATATATATATAAGCCGCCATACAGGCGGCTTTTTAATTTTAATATTAAAATTTTTCAAATCTTACGGGGTGTTGAAATAACATATCTTTCGGTATTCACAAAAATCGCATTTCTTTGAATACTCAACATTTTCTTTAGGCTGGAAAGCTTTTATTCTGTCACAAATTTCAATTATTGGTTTTTCATAATCTTTGTCGTAATCTATTACGCGGTTTTGGTTATTTTTCAAATCGATGTATACAAATTTTATATTATTTGCGAATTTTTTAGAGGCACATAATAAATAAACTGCAGTTTGAAAATCGTATTCGGGATTTTGGGGAATTTGTCCTGTTTTATAGTCCAATATATAACAAAAGTTGTCATCTTTTACAAGTGCGTCCAATCGGCCGCCAATCCAGTATTCTCCAACTTTACAAGATAAATTGTATTCAGAATTTACATAACTTTTTTGGAAATATTCATTCTGTTTTAAAATTTCCAAAACTTCACGTTCCTGCGGGCTTAATGCCGTTTCAAGTTTTGAAATGTCATCTCCTCTAAGGTAATAATGCGCCAGTGCGTGTATTTTCTTACCTTTTTCAAAAAGTGAACTTTTTTGGGGCATTGAAATCTTTTGAATGTATTTGAACCAATATTTCTGCGGACAGGATTGGAATGTTTTAAGCATATTTGGACTAAACATATTGCACCTCCTGTAGTAAATCATAGAATATTAAACTCGGTTCCTGTTCAATAATTTTTTCAAACGATTTTACTTTGCGGCTTGCTGTAAAATAAAGGTGTTTTTTTGCTCTTGTTATTGCCACATATAGCAAACGCAAGTTTTCTGCGACCTGCTCCTGTTTCAATTCTTGTTCTGTTTTGGGTTTGTAATTTTTATTTAATCGCTTAAGATTTTCGTTAAAGTCGGATGATTTCATTTTTAATTGTTCTATATCGAGTGTTAAGTTCTTTTCTGCCATTTCAGGAATAAATACGTAATCAAACTCATCACCTTTTGATTTGTGGAGTGTCATTACCTGAACTTTCCCCGCAAGAAATTCTTTGTCGCTCTCATCTTCTTCCGAGAAAAACTTAAACCCGCTTAAACTCGGTTTTTTCGCCAACTCACCCAATCTTTCGAGAAGTATTGGGAAATCTTTATAACTAAGGCTTAGACGTTTAATCAAGGTTGAAATTAAGTATACATTCGACTTTTCTATTTCAGAATTGAAATAATGAAGTCCGATTTTTATTGCCAATTCTTC
The DNA here is from genome assembly GCA_910588555.1 of Candidatus Gastranaerophilales bacterium. Classification (GTDB taxonomy): domain Bacteria; phylum Cyanobacteriota; class Vampirovibrionia; order Gastranaerophilales; family Gastranaerophilaceae; genus Stercorousia. Next base: position 4,932 of record CAJUPC010000009.1, on the reverse strand, counting down.
TGCTGCAAGATGAGGGAAAGAAAGCCAGTATGTCAAATCCCAATAAAATTGTGCAAGGTGAATATTTTCAATATTATCGCAGTCAATTTGTATAAACGGATTTTCGTATTTTCTTATTTCAAGTCCGAGTCTTTGTTTATAGAACCCCATTTCTGCAAGTATTTCGTAGTTATCAGCAATGATGTTATTATCAAACGGGTGCAAAATCATCTGCATTACGGCAAAAATCGTTTTGAATATTGCTTTTTGTTCCAGACTTTCGCTTCTTGTAATTGTTTTGAACCCGCTGTTGTTTACGAAATTCATCCACTGCGCGACTTGATAATTACTTCTCAAAAGTATTCCGATTGTGCATTTCGGGTCTTTTTTTATTGCCTGTTTTATTTCTTTCAAGATATAATTTCTTTCTTCAAGCGGTTTTTCAAATACCGCAGAGTGAAGTGCATTTTCAGAAATCGGATTTCTTCCCTCGACAGGGTTCATGAAAATTTCAAAGAACGCATTTTTAGTTTCGGGTTGGTTTTGCGCCCACAAAACCAAATTATTTGCTAACGTCCAAACATCTTTTGTACAGCGCTGTGAACGGTTCATGCTTACATTGTTGCTTTCGATAATAAATTTTCTGAACCCTTCAACATCGGCATTTGAAAAAGTTGTTGTAATTGCCTGATTTATATCGCCGCAGCGTATTAAATTACCGTGTTTTGCGCTTAAAAGATTAATCAGACGCTGTTGGATAGAAGAAGAGTCCTGTGCCTCATCTTCTATAATATATTGGCAAATATCCTGATAATAAGCCCTTATATCCGCATTATCTTCCAAAAGTTTAACTGATGAGGTGAGCATATCATCATAATCTATTAAGTTGCTTTCTTTTAAAATCTTTTGATATTCTTCAAAGAATGTTTGGAATTTTTCTATTTTTTTGTCGGTATTCGGTTGAAATTCTCCGTTTCCGATTTTAAATACAGAAATACCCCTGTCAAATTCATCAGTTTCAGTTTTTTTAAGTTTTAGTTTTTGAGATATTTCTCTGATAATCCTTGAACGCTGTGTGTCGTCGCAGATTTCAAAATCGGAAGATAAGCCGAGTCGTTCAAAGTTGCCGTTTTCTTTGAGAATTCTCAATGCAAGACCGTGGATTGTACTTATGTTAGGTAATTGAGTTGAATTCTGGCGAATATTTTTAATTCTGTCACGAAAATTTCTTGCTGCAGACTCCATATAAGTCATTACAAAGATATTTTCGGGATTTATCCCGTTGTCAAGAAGTTTGATAATCAAGGCAAGCAAAATTGTTGTTTTGCCTGCACCCGGGACGGCAGAAATCGCCATTTTGCCGTGTTCGTAATCTAAAACGGGTTTTTGGTCATCTCGCGGAATTATTTTAAATGTTTTACCGTTTTGTGTCCGTTCTGCAATTTCCTTAACCTTTATATAATCTTCAATACCGCCGAAGTTTTCCACTCCGTTTCCGTCAAAAAGACTTGAGTATGTAAAAATATGTTCTGACGCGCATAGGGTTAATTTTCTCAAAATTCTTGCGGTTTTTTCTTTTGAAAGTTCGATATTGTCGTCAATTGTGTATTCGTCTTTTGCCCAGCCGCGCTGGAAAACCCACGCATTGTATAAAGGTCCTGTATCGGATTTTACCCATTCGTCACTTGAAATATCAAGCCATAATTGGTATTTAGTTTTGACCTGATTGTCAATTATTTTTTGCGGAGTTGAAATAATTAAATCATTTGAACCGATTTCCAAAGTTGAATAAGGGTTTTCGGAAATAATAGAGTTTTCAATCTGGTTAATAATTTCTTCCTGACGAGCTGTAAATTCACTGCCGAATATGTTCTCAAAATCCTGTAATTGTTTGATAAAAAAGTTGAATTTGTTCATTTCAACCGGATTTATTTCATAAAACTCCGCAAGTTCATAGTAGATATTGTAAACTTTTTCCGATAATTTTGAATTGCTGTTTGAAAGTTTTTGAAGCAATTCAAGGAATTTTTTGTATTTTTGAGTGTATTCCTCAAGTTTAAACTCGTGTACAATAAATTCTCCGCTAACCAAAATCTCACGGCAATATTTGACAGGTATTTGTAGAAATTCTGATAAAATTACACGCATATCAAATTCTGTCAATTTTATGCCACTGTTGTGTTTCAATATAGCAAGAACAGATTTTACAAGTCGGTTTTGGATTAATTTTTCACTTCCCGAAAGATATACAAGATTTGCTGATAAATTTTCTTTCAATGAAAATTTTAGCATGTCGTCAATGACGGGTGTTATAATTGATATCTCACACGGCTGAATGTTTTTTGAAAAAAGTGTATTGATTTGTTTAATAGCTGCTTCAATCATAGAAGCTCTTTTTGACGGCGAATTTATCGAAAAATGTTCCAGCCATTCGTTTTTAGTTTCTGTAATATTTGAATACAATGTTTCTGCGTCTTTAGAAAGCAAATTTGCGGAAACTAGTTTTTCAGCCTTTTGTTTGAAAAGTTCTTCAAATTTCCACACGGCAGTTCTGTCAGCACTCAAATATCCTGTACGGCTTGCGCCTTTTTCGTCAAAACTTACAAAAACATCAATCAATTGTGGTGCCAAATGCGAGATAAAATCAAAACATACAGGAGTGATTTCGTCGCCGTCGTCCAATATAAGATATTTGATATTTTTGAAATAGTCGGAATTTTTATAAACATAATTGAAAACAAGCGTTTGGCGAAGATAATCGAAATCTCTCAGCTCAAGCGTTTTAGACAGCAGTTTTTTTAATGTGTTTTTTGCGTCGTCAGCAAAACTTTCTGCTAATACTCTTGAGCGCCATTCAATTTCTTCATCTGTCAAATTGTTTTGAACAATTAAAGAATATCTTCTGAAAATTTGGTGGAGCAAAGATTTTTTTGAATTGTATCCCTTAAATTTTACATCTTTTATAATGTCTTTTAAGATAAACTGTGAAACTTCTAACCCTGCTAGATTTGGGAGAATTGTCGGATTTTTGTATGGGTTCATATTCTCTACAAATGCCCAATTATCGCTAATAGTGTTATAAACGAGCGAAAAGAACGAATGTATCTGCAATTTTTCCAGGCAGTCAATTTTAAGAAATTCAAGAGTTTTATCTGCAAAATACTGTTTTCTAGTTGAATTTTGTACGAGCACAAGTATTTCTGACGCGTCAATTCCGTTATTCAAAAGTTCTGCATATTTTTGAATAAGCAAATCAGTTTTGTTTGTAGATAAATCCGCTGAAATTAACATCAATACTCCTCAATAATATTTTAGCATAAGATATAAAAAAAGGGTGAAAATTTTTTGTCCTCATCCTTATGAACTATTGCATTTTTCATCGCGTTCATATATTATATAACCATAGAATATACACACGTTATACAGTAGAAGATGCATGGAGGTAAATTATGCAAGAATTACAAGAACAAATCGGATTTTCAGCAGGTCAAATTTATGATTATTTAAACAACAATGGAGAAGCAACATTCTCTAAAATGAAAAAAGAATTAGACCTAAAAGGCAATTTTGCAGACTTGGGTCTTGGCTGGTTAGCTAGAGAAGACAAAGTTGAAATCTCTAAAAAAGGTGCTTCAGTAAGCGTAAGACTTAAATAAGTTTAAAAATATAGTTATAAAAAACTCCCGAAAGGGAGTTTTTTGTTTTAAATATTATTGAATGCTTATTCCACTACGCACAGCCCAATTTTGTTGGTGTTGGTGCGCCAGCCGTTGACCCAGCCAGTCTCCCAGCTGTCGATGAGCCTGCCGTACGCATTGCAGCCATCCGTCTCCTCACCTGACACAAAATAGAAGTACGTTTCAGGAAATCCATAGTGGCTTGCTTTACCGTTGTAGTGGAGGTGTTCTACGTTGCTTGTTGCTCCTATTGTTGGGTTGCCTTCGTATAATAGACTTGCTATTTTAGCAAGGTCTGATGCGGTTGGCATTTTGTCTACTCCACCGCATTGTTTTACAGCACCTGCCCAGTAGTCATAGTCCCAATAACATTCCCTTATACCTAATGATTTAGCATAGCTACCTGCTTCTGTTATGTTATCAGGTGATGTCGCGTTTTCTCCAGCACATTCTTCATACGTCATCGCTTTAGGACGGAACGCTGCGCCAAAACATTTGCCGTCTATTTCTATTGAACAAGCGCTTCCTAAACCATTAGCATTAAACGCTACAACATCCTTTCTAAACGTATTTGGTCTGCTGTGTCCGTTGATTTCAAATACCGCCGCAACACAACCAGCCGTAGCATTAGTTTCAGGCTTACCGTTAGAAGTTGACCACCCATAAGTTTTCATGGGGTCTAACGCTTCACATTTCTTATTGTAACTTAAAATCATCGGTGTACCGTCAGCCGTAATAATCCCAACATTACCACTAGTGTAATCTTCTGTATTAGAAGACATCATTTTAAGTTGTGTCCCTGTTCTGGTATTAGCAATATCCCATTCTTTCCCGTCTTCTAATTTAACGGTATCAGTAGGCCAGCAGGCTCTTAAATGATTGGCGTCACATCTTTTCGCAATCTTGAAATACTTTTGTAATTCATCCACAAAATCATCAGTAGAATTATACGGTCCAATTAGCCCTAATGATTTCATGTGGTCCGTAGCTTTAGTAAACTTGTACTTTGTACTTCTGATTTTTTCTGCGTTAACCCTGTCGTTAATATTGGTCATTAAACTAGGCAACACAACAACCGCAACCACACCAATGATTGCTAAAGTGATTAAAAGTTCCGCTAACGTAAATGCGTTAAATCTCTTCATAAAATCCTTTCTTCCACTATATCGTGAAGTGCTATATCACTATTATAACATTTTTTATTAACAATACAAGCCCTGTGAAAAACTCTGCAGCACAAAAGGACTGTTTCAAAACAGTCTAAAAAACTACCCAA